>CAZPHK010000299.1:0-4593 GCA_964586015.1 uncultured Acidobacteriota bacterium
TGCAGGGCCGTGGGTGTCGATGCCCGGCGGGAACAACAAGAATATACAAGTCACCTTGAAGCAAGCTGAGAAAATTTATAATAACGCACTTGCCGCGTTGCCTGAGTGCAAGTAACTGAGAGCAGAATTTCAATGAAGCACAGTAAATACAGGTTACTTATTGCACTTTTTATGTCCCTGATAATCACTAGTAACATGACGTGTGCTCAAGATAAAAAAAGGTCGCAACAGGAGCAAAGGGCCTTCTCTAGTAACGGTCCCGACGAGGTATATATATGTAAGCCCATCACACTGCCAGACGCAGCTATCCAAACGTTGAGAAGCAGCGAGACGGGCTCAGAATGTCTTAAACAAGAACACAAATTCGATGCTGCATGGGTTATAGGTTCTGAAGTTCATTTAGATGGCGCTGGAGGAACAGCCATCGTTGTTATGCCAAAGTTCTTCCTAAAACCACCACTTGATAATTCTTGCATGCTAGGAGCTCGTACAACCACGTTTTGGGTGCTGGGCAAGGGAGATAAAGGATATCAACTTCTATTGGAAACAAGGGCATCTTCTCTATATGTTGATAACTTGAGGCACAACGGTTATTTAGACATAATTACATATATTATAAACTTTTCGGATACAGACGCGGTGTATTATAGGTTCGATGGTAGAAAATATCAGGAATATGAGCGAAAGATCATCGATAAGCGGTAGCACGATCCATTGAGGGACGGGCCAGAGGGAATAACTGAATAATATCGAGATATCCCCGATTTTACTTCTCAAAACTCCCGTTAGAAGAAAAAACCAAGCCCCTTTTCTGCAGCCAAGAAAATAAATTATTTCCCGCGCACTTTTATATTAAGATGCACACGGAAAATCAATTACCGTGAAAGATTATGGATTTTATTGACGTTATAACGATACTTATTACCCTTGCAGCTCTCTTCAGCTATTTGAACTATCGTTTCATCCGCCTTCCGACTACCATAGGCCTGATGCTGTGCGGGCTGCTGATGTCCCTCGGCCTGATTGCGCTGGGTCCGTTCGTAACCGGCGTGAAGACAGGCGCCGCCGGAATTATCCGGAGCATCGACTTCAACGATCTCCTGCTTCACGGAATGCTCAGTTTCCTGCTTTTTGCCGGCGCCCTGCACGTCAACATAAACGATCTTCTGAAACAGAAGTGGATCATTTCATCTCTCGCCACTGTCGGAACCGTCCTGTCCACTTTTATCGTTGGAGGTTTCACATGGTCCGTTCTGCATACTATGGGTCTGCAGATTCCGTTCGTTTACTGCCTGGTTTTCGGGGCGCTTATTTCCCCGACGGACCCCGTCGCTGTTCTGGGCATTCTGAAGGTAACATCGACCCCGGACAGTCTCCGGGCGAAGATCACCGGGGAATCTCTATTCAACGACGGCATCGGCGTCGTCCTTTTTATCGTTCTGCTTGAAGTGGCCGAGGGAAGCCACGCGGTAACACTGGGATCGATAACTCTGGTTTTTCTGCAGGAGGCACTGGGCGGCATCGTTTTCGGCTTATGCGTGGGATGGATTGCCTACCGGATGCTCAAGCAGGTGGACAACTACCAGGTGGAAGTGCTGATCACCCTGGCGCTCGTCATGGGAGGATACGGTCTGGCAAACGCCCTGCATATATCGGGCCCGCTGGCAATCGTCGTAGCGGGTCTGCTGATCGGCAATCACGGCCGCGCCTTCGCCATGTCGGAGGTGACCCGGGACCACCTGGATAAGTTCTGGGAGTTGATGGACGAAATAATGAACGCCGTGCTGTTCGTATTGATCGGTTTGGAGATAGTAATTCTTACCCTGACATACAAATTTATCCTGGCCGGCCTGCTGATGATTCCGCTGATCCTGCTGGCCCGGTTTGTCAGCGTGGGAATCCCAATAACCTGCTTGAAACTGAAGCGGAATTTCAGCCCCAAAGTCGTGAGAATCCTGACCTGGGGCGGCCTCCGGGGCGGCATTTCCGTCGCTCTCGCGCTTTCCCTCCCCCCAAGCCCGCACCGGGATATAATCCTGGCGATAACCTACATAATCGTTGTTTTTTCCATCCTGGTTCAGGGCCTCACAATTAAAAAGCTGGTCGCGTAATTCTTCAGCCTCTCTGCGCATCACAGTATAAATCTCTTAATTATTCCGGCATGCCCTGAATCGTAGCAGGGTAGCGGAACATCAGTTTGAATTTCCGAAAGACAACTTACTGTTGAACCGGAAGGAAGGTGCCATTTGAACAAAAAGGGATGGTCCTCGATTTTGATCCTCATTATGACCGCCATGCTTTTCGCCGCCTGTTCTTCGGGAAAGTTGACGGTGCTGAATCCGGCGGCGTCCAATAAAATGGTGGACCGTGTTCCTCTGTCTCCCCGTCTCGATACGCTGGAAAACAAGACGATATTCCTGGTGGATATAGGCTGGGGCGGCCCCCAGGCTGCGCCCAGTGTGTATGAAGAAATGAAGGAATGGTTTGCCGCGAATATGCCCGGCGTGAAAGTGGAAATCCGGAAAACAAAGGGCTCCTATATGGGCGACCAGCCGGAACTGTGGAAGGAGATTTCCGAAAACGGCCAGGCGGCCATGATCGGGATATCGGGTTGAGACGGCTGCACATCGGCCGTGA
Organism: uncultured Acidobacteriota bacterium; assembly: GCA_964586015.1. Classification (GTDB taxonomy): domain Bacteria; phylum Acidobacteriota; class UBA6911; order UBA6911; family UBA6911; genus UBA6911. Next base: position 2,638 of record CAZPHK010000299.1, read on the forward strand.
GCCGTTATTGCAAAACGCTGGAGCAGGACTTCAATATCCCCACAGTAGGCGGGGCGGCATCCAATATCGTAAACTATGCCCTGGGTTACGATTTCGAGTATACCGACGGTATGCCCATCCGCTACATTTCCTTTCCCTTCCCGGTGGCCGGCCAGCCGCAGTCGGTCCACCATCAATACGTTTTTGAAGGCAACGACGCAGTCAGCGGAAAACAGATGATGCAGGCGTTCATCGACGCGCTGACGGTTCAGGACGGTACATCTGTTTCAGGGATAACACCCGTTTGATTGCCCGGAGCATTCCCTCTCAGTCGTGTGCGATGCAGACGAATTTCAGGTCTGTAAACTCCTCCAGACCGACACTGGAACCGTCCTTGCCCACGCCGCTGTCCTTTACATTGCCGCCCCAGGGGAATTCGGGCGCCATCATCCTGGGCATATTCACAAATACGTTGTCCACGTGCAGTTCATTCACTATCTTCAGCGCCTTGCCCGAATCCCTGGTCCACACACCCGCGCAGAGCCCGTAAGAAGAATCATTCGCCAGCCGGACGGCTTCTTCCTCGGACGAGAACTTCAGGATACAGGCAGCAGGACCGAAAATCTCTTCCCGGGCGATGGTCATGTCGTGCGTCACGTCAACAACAACGGTCGGCATGAGAAAATATCCCTTGTCGAGAGGGGACGCCGTCGGCCTGCGACCGCCTATGGCGACGCGCGCACCTTCCTCTATTGCAGATTTTATGTATTCTTCCACCTTTTCCAGCTGCTGCGGATTCGTCATCGGCCCCATGGTGGTTTTCTCATCCCACGGCACTCCGACAACTATCTTTTTCACTTCGTTTACGAATCCTTCGACAAACCGATCGTAAACCTTTTCGTGTACATAGTACCGTCCCGGCGTGGAACAGTTCTGCGCGCTGTTGCCGTAGTGCCGCTGGGCCTGCCGGGAAGCGGCTTTGTCCACATCGGCATCTTCGCAAACGATTACAGGATTGTTGCCGCCCAGTTCCATGATGCATTTCTTCGCCGTCGCGCCCGCGACGGTCATGATTCTTTTGCCCGTGTCGCTGTCGCCGGTGAAGCGGATCATGTCTATGCCCGGATGACTGGATATCGCCTCGCCGACAACACCGCCCGGCCCCGTAACCAGATTCACCACGCCTTTGGGAATTCCTGTTTTCTCGAGCGTCTCCATGAATTTTACGCCCAGGATGGAACTGACGCTGGCGGGTTTGAGTACGCAGGTGTTGCCCGCTGCGATGGCGGGAGTCAGCATGGCAACTGTCAATGCAAGAGGAACATTCCAGGGAGTGATGACGCCGACGACTCCGATCGGCACGCGCTGCATATAGCCGATGGTGTTGGGCATGGAATGAGGCAGCACCTGGCCCATCATCGCCCTGGCGATCGATGCGACGTACTCGGTGTGATCCGCACTCCCCGCGACAAATCCGCGGGCGAGATTGACCGGTGTGCCGTGCTCCCGGATCTCGAAGGATACAAGCTCTTCCCCGTTTTCCCTGATTGCCGCCGCAAGACGCATCAGGATTTTCGAGCGGTCCGCCTGCGTCATTTTCGCCCATACCGGAAGGGCGTTCCTCGCCGCCTCGACGGCCCTGTCGACATCCGCATCCGCTCCAAGGGGAACCTTCCCAAGCACCTCCGTAGTGCTCGGATTCAGCACATCGAATGTCCTGCCTGAAACGGCATCCACCCATTCTCCGTCAATGCACATTTTGTAGCTTTTCATGCTTTCTCTCCTTGAATTAAAAAGGTATATAGCCGGCATCTGATGATATTGGCACTGCCGTCCTTATGGCAACCGGAACTCATATGCAAATTATCTTATTGATAGCGCAAAACTTAGAACCTTAATCCGTTTTTCTCACAAGATTTCTGCTACAGCGGGTTAAAAGCTCGACCGTAAGGTATGATACTGCATAAACAGCGAATA
>CAZPHK010000300.1:0-4490 GCA_964586015.1 uncultured Acidobacteriota bacterium
GGGTTTTTCCTGCCATAAAGGCGGCAAGAACTGTCCCGGCGAAAGCAATGCGAACGTTCTAATTTCAACGTTGCACGTTACACGTTGAACGTTGCAGGTTAAAAGAAAACAGCGTCGTTGAAACGTTTCAACGCGCAACGATGCAGTTGTTTTGAACGTTCTAACGATCTTTTTGTTTTTAACGTGCAACGTGCAACGTTTAACGTGCAACGTACGAGATGTAACAAAGTGTTCGTCATATGATGATTTACATTAAGTTAGCCTGGCGGAATCTGTTACGCAACAAACGCCGGTCCTTCATTGCGGGGACCGCGATAGGCATCGGTCTGGCGGCCCTGATTTTCGTGGATGCTCTTCTGCTGGGTATGGAGCGGAACATGATCGATTCGGCCACTTCCACCTTTATGGGGCAGGGCAGAATCCAGAGAAAAGGTTTCCAGGATACCCAGCAGGCGGATCTGACGATCGGCAGCCTGGATAAAGTGGTGGAAGGTCTCCGGCAGGAGCCGATTCTCAAGTACTTCACTCTCCGTGTTCTTACATTCAGCATGCTTTCCTCCCCCTCGAATCTCAGCTCGATCGAACTGGTAGGCGTCGATCCCGCCTCGGAAAAACAGGTTTCCGAGATTGATGACGCGATTGTGAAAGGGAGTTATTTCAGCGGCGATAACGATCGGGACATTCTGATCGGCGACAAGCTGGCGGAAATCCTCAAAGTGGGTATGGGGGATCGCCTGGTCGTCACGGTATCTCAGGCCGAAACAGGGGATCTTTCCCAGGACCTGTTCCGTGTTTCCGGCATTTTTCGGTTGAATGTCACCGAAATGGATCGAAGCATGGCGTTCGTGCGCCTGAAAAAAGCTCAGGGAATGCTGGGCATCGGGAACAATGCCCACGAAATCGCCCTTGTATTTACCGATTCAAAATACGGCCAGGATGCCGCACTCCCTTTCTGGAAGGAATATTCCCGGTTCGGCAACGAAGCCATGGGCTGGCCCGAGATCATGCCCCAGCTTGAAGCCGTCTTCAGGCTGTCCCGTTTCAGCACCTATCTGACGGGATTGATACTGTTCGGAGTTGTCGCGCTTGGAATCATCAATACACTATTTATGTCCCTGCACGAAAGGATGTTCGAATTCGGAGTTTTGAGGGCCGTAGGGACGCGTCCTTTCAGCATCCTCCGGCTTGTTACCTATGAAGCGGGGGCCCTGGCCGTCCTGAGCATAGTATTGGGCGGGATTTTAGGATTTATCGTTACTTATATCGTATCGCAGACCGGCATCGACTACACCGGGATCGAATATTCCGGGGTGACATTCCGGAAACTGCTTTACCCGGTACTGCAGATCCGCCAGTTTATCGAATACCCGCTGTGGCTATTCCTTTTTACAATGCTGGTAGGATTGTATCCGGCTTCTTACGCCGCCAGGATGTCTCCGGCGGCCGCCATGCGAAAGAGCCTCTGAGGTCCTATGACAGACAGTAAAGATGTTATCGCGGCAAAAGGAGTTACGAAGGTGTATTCCGACAACGGTGTGCCTGTCCACGCGCTCAGGGGAATAGACCTGTCGATTATGACCGGTGAATTCACGGCAATCGTCGGCCCGTCGGGTTCGGGCAAGACGACGTTCCTGAATATTATTTCCGGGCTTGATACCTGCACCGAAGGCGAAGTCCGGCTCAACGGGAAGCTTCTTTCGAGCATGAGCGGGCGCGAACTGTCCGATTTCCGGAGGGACAGCATCGGCTTTATTTTCCAGGCGTACAACCTCATTCCGGTTCTTACGGTGGAGGAAAATATCGAATATGTGATGCTGCTTCAGGGAGTGGAGAAAAAGGAGCGGCGGCGCCGGATTTCGGACATTCTCGGGATGATCGGGCTGGCTGATTTTGAAAATCGGCTGCCGACCCAGCTTTCAGGCGGGCAGCAGCAGCGTGTGGCTGTCGCCAGGGCGATGGTATCGCAACCGGCAATTATTCTCGCCGATGAGCCGACCGCCAACCTGGATTCGACGACCAGCGGCGCTTTGCTCGATATGATGTTCGACCTGAATCAGAAAACCGGAATGACTTTTGTTTTTTCAACTCATGACGAAAATGTAATGGAGCGGGCCAAACGATTAGTTACGCTCAAGGATGGGCGCGTTTTCGGAGATAAGCATACTACCGTTGCACGTGCTAACGTGCGAACGTGCGAACGTGAGCGGATGGGTTTCGATATCTGATGGGTCGGAAGGGATAGGCTGTTGGTGGGGGCACTGATCTTTAACAAAACCATGTTGCAGGTTAAAACCGACTACTTCGTTGAACGTTGGAACGTTCCAACGAAGCTTTTGCTTTTAACCTGCAACGACGTTTTTTTCTTTTAACGTGCAACGTGTAACGTTCAACGTGCAACATGAATAGGTTTGTGTTAAAGACAGTGCTGTTCCTTCTGTTTTCTCCGGGGCCTATATGCAGACCGGTGGTTGGCGGAGATTTTTCGGTTGACGGCTACGTAAAAAGCTATTTTTATGTGTTCCAGCCGGCTCCAATGCGAGATCCTTCGGGGCATGAGACCAGTCCGGATCCTGAAGCGCTCCTGTCAAACCGTTTACGGCTGCACGCTTCTTACCGCCCCAATAACAGGGTGCGCATCGATGCGGCCTACGACCTTGCGCCACGCTTTCAAAGCGAAGGGATAGCAGACAATTCGATTCTTTACAGTCCGATCGATCCGTTTTCCTACCGGGCCGTCGATCTGGAGCCGGACCTCTATCCGTCCGATTCGGATTCAATCCGTCATTTTGCAATAGGCCAAAACCTGGATCGGGCCGCCGTAACCGTTCGATCGAAAACTGTAGACTGGACGATAGGGCGTCAGGCGATCGCCTGGGGAAGCGCCCGGGTCATTAACCCGACCGATATACTGGCGCCTTTCACTTTCGAGACCCTGGACACGGAGGATCGTATCGGGATCGATGCCGTGCGCGCTCGAGTCCCACTTGGAACTCTAAGCGAAATTGATGCCGGCTATATTTTCGGCCATGATATGGAATTCAATAAAAGCGCTTTTTACGGACGGGGAGCGTTCAACGCTCTTCAGACGGATATTTCGATTCTGTTCATGGAATTTCGCGGCAACCTGCTCTTCGGCTTCGACATGGCGCGCGCAATCGGAGGCGCCGGATTCTGGCTGGAGACCGCGTATGTGGAAACGGGCGTTTTTGACGACAATGCCGCCGGACGGGAGAAGGATTATTTTCGTGCCTCCACCGGCGTGGATTACAACCTGACCGGTGAAACCTACGCATTCCTGGAATACCACTTCAATGGGGCGGGTACGTCGAGTGCGGGCGAATATCAGAGTCGTTACACGGAACCCGCCTACAGGGAGGGATCGGTGTACCTTCTGGGGCGCCACTATTTAATTCCCGGAATCACGCATCAATACAGTCCTCTGGTTACCATTACCTTTGAATCCCTGATAAATGTTACGGACGCTTCGACATTTCTGGCTCCCCGGGTGGAATACAACATAGCATCCAACGTCTATCTGGGGGCCGGGGCATTCGTGGGAATCGGGGAAGGGCCGGTTTTGGGCGAATCCGCGATGGCGCTTACGCTTCGTTCCGAATTCGGAAGTTACCCTAACATCTACTTCGCTTCACTACGCCGCTACTTCTAATCGTAACGCCTCTAACCGTCCGAAAATCATTTTACGTGCTAACGTACTAAGGTGCTGACGTGCTAACGAAAAAGCCTATGGTGATATTGGATCCGAGGCTTATGGATGAATGGCGGAGAATAAAATACAAGTAAATTAATTTTTTTTAATTTTATTCGCACATTTTAGATTCTTGCGATTAGTTATTATATGAGAATTAAAAACTTTGAAGAAATCGACGTATGGGGAAATGCCCGGGATCTTGCCGGACGAATTTACATATTATCCCGAAAGGGGAACTTCGCCAGTGATTTTGGATTAAAACAACAGATCCGAAGGGCAGCCGTTAGTATTATGAGTAATATTGCTGAAGGATTTGAGTCCCATTCCCTGCGTGCTTTCATAAGATATTTAAATATAGCCAAGGGCTCGGCTGGAGAAGTGAGGTCCCATCTTTATATTGCTCTGGATCAGTCCTACATTTCCAAGACAGATTTTAATACTCTCTGCAATCTCAGCAGGAAAATTTCGTCTCAGCTTGCTAATTTCCGAAAGCACCTCGAGAAAAAAATACCGTTACCCCGTATTTCATCATGATATATTATTTAATTAATATGTTTGCATGCCTTTTTGTCATCAGCTTCGCCCCAAAACCTGTCAAAGCAACCCTTACCAACACCGTGATGTCGTTAGCACGTTAGCACGTTAGTACGTTAGCACGTTCCCACGGTGGTCATTTTTAGTTGAGACCAATAGCGTTACGCACTACTATTATCGTCCCAACTCATTAACCGGAGTCTCGCGTGAGTTTTCTTAGCCGTTTGAACGATTACCTGCTGTTTAT
>CAZPHK010000301.1:0-4485 GCA_964586015.1 uncultured Acidobacteriota bacterium
CGGATGGAAATCAGGTCGTCGTCCTGGGCCAGCCAGCTGACCATGTTCAGGAACATGTTGCCGTTGCCCTGGGCTGCGAAATAGGCGTTGATCGGAAAATTGGAGGTGCCTGCAACCACAAGACGGGCATTCACGGCGGGGGTTTCATCTGTGGCGGGCTTGATTTCCTTCTTAACCGCAACGGCCAGGGGTAGAGGACCCTCCAGATCGGAATCGGGGTCCATTTGGGCTTCCGGAGTGTCGAGGTCTGTTTCTCCCCAGCTTTGCGGGTTGCTTTTAAACAGGGTTTCAACCGTTACGCCTTCGGGCGGAGACTTCATCGCCTGTATCGAACGGGTCAGCGGGAAGAACGTCATGGCGTCGAAACGGTCCGTAATCGGATGATTTTCGTAGCTGGTGACAAGCGGTATACTGGGCCCCGTTCCCATAAGCTGCCCGACGCCGCTGACATCCAGGACGAGGTCGTTATCCACCTGAACGCCCCATTGTTTCAGAAGGGATTCGAGGGATGGATTCGGTGCCGGGTCCACGAGGATTAGGGCACTGCCGCCCTTATTCAAATAGTCGTTGATAAACTCCAGTTCCTGTGGAAAGGGTTCATTTTTCGGACCGGCCAGTATCAGGGCTTTCGCATCGTCCGGAACCCCGCCCGCGGTAACCAGATTGACGGATTCCACCAGATATCCCTGGTCCTGCATCGCTTTCTTGGCGTCCGAGTATCCATGATCCCCGGTGTCTTCCGGATCTTTTTCCCCGTGGCCCAGGACAAAGTAGACTTTGGGCGTTTCCGTTCGCAGGGTTTTAATGATCGCGTTCGTGAGGTCCTGTTCCTTTACCTCCTCCGATCGTTTCTCGATCTTTTCCTTCCGGTCTCCCGTCGTGACCACGACGGTTCCGAATTTAAGCTGCGAACCGGTCAGCGGATTCTGGAAAGTGCCGTAAATCTCTACATTATATTGTCTTGCGATTTCCGGTTTCCTGTCAGGATCGATGAATTCAAAATGGATTCTGGAACTTAGAGTCCGATACTCGGTGAGCAGCTCCTTAAGCGGCCCGTATTCTCCACCGGAGAAAAAAGCCTTTATGTCGACATCCTGATTGAGGTTCTTGAGAACCTTCACTGTTTGAGGGGCCAGGGTGTACTGGCCTCCGGCAGTGAGATCAAAGCGCTCAGGATGTCTCTGCCCGACGAAATTCAGTCCCGAAACTATGGCGACAACTAAAATCAAGGAAATGACGTAATTGCCTGCATATTTCGTGGAACGTTTTCCCAGGGATGCGAGGATCTGCCGGTAGTTGATGGTAAGGCCGGTAATGATGCAGATGCCTCCCGCGATCGCCAGGGCGATATTCCAAACTTGCCAGATATTTGTAACGAAGTACCAGAGAGCCGCCGCTACCAGAAGCAGCAGGCCTATTGTATCAAGCTTCTGCAACAGTTTATTCATTAGCTTTTCCACCGCATGGATTCAAGCGAGCGATACGCCAGAAAAAGTCCTACGAAAGCAAATGTTACATAGTAGATAATGTGTGAGGTGTCGATAACGCCTTTGACGAAATCTTCAAGATGACTCATGACGGAGAGGTAATCGATGACGCTTTTGGCGACGCCCGTCGCCGAGGCGGAAAATGATTCGATCACGAATAGCGCAAGGCTTACTCCAAATGTGAGAATAACCGCTACAATCTGATTTTCCGTCAGGGTTGAGATAAAAAGTCCGATGGCCAGCAATGTCATCCCGTAGAGAAACATTCCGAGATAGCCCGACAGCATAGGTTTCCAGTCAGGCTGGCCGAAAATGAAAAGGGGTAGTACCGTGATTAAATTGGTCAGTATCATTATCAGGAGAAAAGTCAGGCTTGCCAGAAACTTGCCGGCAATGGCCTGGAAATGTCCCACCGGAGTGGTCAGCAGGAGTTCTATCGTTCCCCGCTTCTTTTCCTCCGCGAACAGCCCCATGGTCAGCATCGGAATCATGAAAAGCAGCACGACGCTCGTGGTCTGCAGCAGGGATTTAAAGACTATCCCCGGAACGTCGATCGGCATGGATCCCTGACCGAACTGGGCCTGCATCATTGTGGCCTGAATTACCTGGCTCAGGTACGAAAAGAAGAAGAAGCCTGAGAGAAACAGAAAGACCGTCAACACGACATAAGCAATCGGCGAGACAAAATAGCTTTTCATCTCGCGCTGCCAGATTGCCACTATGTTTTGCATGTCATACCCCTTTACAGGCGGCTGGAATCCGCCTCGATTGGCTCCTGTGTTGTGAGATTAATGAAAACGTCCTCCAGACTCATCGAAATTCCCCGCATTTCAAGCAGTCCCCATCCCTGGGCTACTATAGTGGAGGCCAGGACGGGCCTGAGATCGGTGTCCAGCCGGCATTCGACGGTAAAGGAGGGAGGCTTGCCATCGTTTTCATCCGTAGCCTGGATGCTTATAACGCCTTCGATCGCCTGTATCTTTTCCCGGATGGCGTCCGGCGGTCCGTCTACGATCAGGGCAATTCTTTCCGCGCCTTTCATCTGGGCGGCCAGGCCCTCGGGGGTGTCCATCGCCACCACTTTCCCCTTGTTGATGATGACCACGCGGTTGCAGGTCATACTCACTTCAGGGAGGATGTGGGTCGAAAGGATTACCGTGCGGGTCGATGCCAGGCTTTTAATCAGTGTCCGGACTTCATGTATCTGTTTCGGATCGAGACCGATGGTCGGTTCGTCCAGGATAAGTACCTCAGGATCGTTCAGGAGTGCCTGCGCCAATCCCACTCTTTGCTTGTAACCCTTGGAAAGCTTGCCCACAATCCGCTTCCGGACATCGCCCAGACTGCACTCCGCGACGACTTTGTCCAACTGGGCCTTGCGCTGAGCGGACGGAGTGCCTTTTATCTTCGCGACGAAGCCGAGATAGGAGTCCACGGTCATTTCGGGATAAATCGGCGGATTTTCAGGGAGATACCCGATTCTCTTCCGGACCTCGAGACTTTCTTCGAATACGTCGTAGCCGGCAATACGCGCCGTTCCTTCGGTAGAGGGCATGTAGCAGGTGAGAATCCGCATGGTCGTCGTTTTGCCTGCTCCGTTCGGCCCCAGAAAACCAAGGACCTCTCCTTTGCCGACGTAAAATGAGACGTCATCCACCGCCCTGCGGCCGTTGAATACTTTGCTCAAATGCTCTACTTCGATCACAATCATTCCTCCATGCATTAAGACGGCAATCGAAAATTTTTTAAAGCGTTCATATTAATGAAAATCACAAATGGAGTCAACTGACCATAATTTCCGTTTTTGCAAGGATTTTTTACCAACCCGGCAGGGCCTCTCGGGTATTCGAACGATTGGTTTCATGCCGGTCAAAATCTGGATAAACCATACATTCCATTCATTTTAACTATTCAATCACCGGCCGGGAGCAATTTGTCCGGTTTTTTCCTCTATTCTTCGGGCCCATTTGGTCGATCTGAAATCCTGCCCTAGTTCGGGGGCGGAGGATGCCGGAAGCCGGTAAATATTTACATTGCCATAGTTACCCGAAAATAAGTTTTTACGAAAAATTGACAAACAGGTTGCGTAAATTTAAGTACAATGTTATACAATTATTGGAACGAAACAAATGATCTTCCGTAATATCGGGCGTAAAGATGTTCCAACCTTATAAGACGAGGTGCAAACTTTGGAGTCCACATTATGTTAATCCGCCCGATGAAACTTTTTCTAGGTTTCGACAGTCTATATAAGATGTTTATGTAGAACAGCAATTGTGAGAGGTCGGAGCCGAAGAAAGTAAAGCACCTCTAAGCCATACTATTAGTGCAGATCAGCTTAAGAGGAAGGGGTTTCCGACAAGACTCTCCGAAGAAGGATAATTTTACAATGATTGAATTAGATCGAGACAATGTCCTGGAAGAAACAGAATACGACGTGATCAGTCTGGACGACGAAGGCTCGGAAGATTCCGAAGCATTTCCGAGATTGACGCGGGAAAATTACGTGGACAGGGTTCGTTTCGCTCGTGTCCCCGTTGATGGAAGAAGCGCCGTAAAAGCGGAAGAAGTCCCGTCTTCTGCGGATCCTCTCTATATATATTATAGAAGCATGAGCAAAATACCTCTGCTCACACGGGAGCAGGAAGTGTATTTGGCCAAAAAAATCGAATCCGCGAAGATCAACACACTTAGACTTCTGTCGCTGACGCCGATTAATTCCTATAAGGTCATGGAATTAGCCGATGAACTGCAACCTGCGCAGCCGCCTTCCGACTCACAGGAGTACGCCTCGGATGAAAACAGAGATTCGGACAATGAAGTAACTCTTGAGGAGCGAAACCGGTTGCGGAGCAAGCAGGTCAGAAAAATTGTATCCCGCCTGGGAAAACTGGAAGAGCAGTACCGCATGGCCAAAGGTACGATGAAGCGGAATAAATCGCGATGCAGCAATGCAAAGAAAAATTTGAATAAAATCAAAAACAACCGCGAAGCGATT
>CAZPHK010000302.1:0-4433 GCA_964586015.1 uncultured Acidobacteriota bacterium
TGGCACCTCGATGTCGGCTCATCGCATCCTGGAGCTGAAGAAGGTTCCAAGGGTTGGGCTGTTCGCCCATTAAAGCGGTACGTGAGCTGGGTTTAGAACGTCGCGAGACAGTTCGGTCCCTATCTGTGGTGGGCGCAGGATATTTGAGGGGATCTATCCTTAGTACGAGAGGACCGGGATGGACGAATCTCTAGTGCACCAGTTGTCGTGCCAACGGCATAGCTGGATAGCTAAATTCGGATGTGATAAACGCTGAAAGCATATAAGCGTGAAACCAACCCCAAGATTAGATATCCCTCCCCTTCGGGGGCGGAAGACCCCTGGAAGACCACCAGGTTGATAGGCTGGGTGTGGAAGTGTGGTAACACATGAAGCTTACCAGTACTAATCGGTCGAGAGGCTTGACCATAAAATTTGCCCTGCTTGAAATGCATCAGTGGGCGGTAAAAGCCCCATTGTTTAAGAGATACCCCAAAGTCGTCTGATTGTAAAACGAGGTTAAAGTCATCAGCCACACGTTGGTGGAACATATAACTTACTAAATTACTGCATACTGCCAACTGATTACTGATGACTGGTTTTCCGGTGGCCCTAGCGGAGGGGGCACACCCGTTCCCATCCCGAACACGGAAGTTAAGCCCTCCAGCGCCGATGGTACTGCATTGGCAACGATGTGGGAGAGTAGGTCGTCGCCGGATTAAATATCAAGCCCCGAGATTCCTCGGGGCTTTTTTAATTTTGCGATATGTCGGAATTCCCGGATGTGTCGGAATCTGCGACAGATCTTTCCACTTCAATAGAGCAATCGTTCAATACTGCAACCAGGGCGCCGATAGCCGCCAGGATCGGAGCGAGAAGAGCTCCGACTACTCCAGCCGTAAGCGGGAATTCAGCTACGGTCCTATCCCCCTGTTTTATGATTATCCGGCGTGCGTTTCCTTCCTGTATGATCTGTTTCAGTTTCTCCAGAAGTTCGCTTCCCTGGAGCTTGATAGTTTCCCACATAGTGTGTTCCGACATAACATTCCTCTACAATGAAAAAAGGTGCGGTGTTAAAAGTCCACGGATTAGAAAATGGCGCCGATGCCGGCGTAGAGTCTTCGGTGACCGCCGCTGCCGTAACTGCCTCCCAGCAGAATCGGTCCTAAGAGTGTTTTGATGAACACGCCTCCTGAAATGTCCATGGGATACTGCGGCAATTCCGAATTTCTGTAGACTCTGCCGATCTGGTACCACGATGCCGCGTAGACTTCGCCTCCTGCCAGGGGGGGGAGCGAAGCGATTTCATGGATATAACCGGCTGTGGCCAGGTAATACTGGTTGCCGATCAACTCGTTTCTTCCAAAGGAGCCGAGGCGCATAATCCCGCCCAGCGAAAAGGAAAGCAGTCCCAGATCCTCACGGCCGAATGCAGTGCCCCCGGATCCCTGAAAAACCAGGGATCCGGACCGGCTCACCGGTTGGAAGTAGGAGAGTTTCATTTCCGCCCTGGGGAATCCGCTTCTCCGGTAAGGTTGGGAAGAAAACCATTCGCCTTTGGCCTCCAGCCGGATTCCCTTGCGTGGAATGACGGCATCATCCTGGCCCATATACCGGAATTGAAGCGACGTTACGCCTACCCTGTGGTTGTACTCTCCAATCTGGGGTGTGCCGGTACGCAGATCAGCCTCGTACCAGACAAGATCCTGACCGAGGCGTACCTCCGTCGACTGGTTGAATTGATACCCGCCCTGTATTCCGAAGCCTATCCTGTAGGTGCGGTAATCGGCCATCCGGCTGCCCGATTCGTAAATGTCCAGAATGGAATTTTCCGAGTAGGCCCGGGGTGCAATAAACCAGTTGGAATATCGCGTCACCGGAAGAAAAAACTCGGTTTCAGCCTTATTCTGCGTTCCGAAAGCCGCTTCCAGCCGCCATTCCGAACGCGTTTCCCATAAGTCGAAAAAGGTCAGACGGGCTCCCAGCCCGAAACGGATCATTCCGATGTCGGAACCGTCGACATTCATTCCGATGTTTAAAGTTGGTGGGCTGTGGTCCATTTCCACCGGCCTGATGCGCAAGCCCGCCTGTCCCCGGCGAACCATGAGGCTGTAGCCTACCGAAGCGTAGCGCCCCTGTCCCCAAATCAGGTTTAATTGCTTTGTCAGCTCATCCAGATCCAGGGGGCGTCCGATCAGGGGATCCAGATCCTTGTGCACAAGACTTGCCGGATCCGGGTTTATCCCGTCGACCTCCACGAATTGCGGTACCGGAATCACCGTCCTGCGCAGCTTTTTCCTTCGATCCAGGTACTGTTTCCATTCGTTTTCCGTCAGCGCGTATTTTTTCAGCTCCCCGCTCATTGCGGCTGCGGATTCGTAGCCTTTCCGGATAATATCGGCGCTGTATTCGAAATCCAGGGTCGAATAACCATGGACGTCCACGGAGACGACCAGATCCGCCATTTCAGCGCTCCGCCGCACATTGTCGTCGATCACCACATCGACGCTGCGGCCTATGACCCCTAATAAAGAGCCTGCTTCTTCGGCATCGAACGGACCGGCATTGAGATTGACGGCAATAACCGCATCGGTTCCGAAGTCCTTCGCCAGGCCGACCGGGAGGTTGTTGAGCACGCCGCCGTCGATGTAGATATGTCCATTCTGGCGCACCGGTGAAAAAACTCCGGGTATCGACATCGTTGCCCGCAGTGCGTCACTCAACGATCCTTCCGAGAACACCTTTTTTTCGCCGGTCGCCAGATCCACGGCGACACAGCGGAAAGGGATGGGCAGTGCATCGAAGTCCCGCAGATCGTAGTAAGGAAGCGTGACGCGATCCAGGATCAAGCCTATTCCGTGGCCGGAGTTCAATCCGCTGGGCAGCTGAATCCCGTTGCGCAGTCCCAGATTAAGCCTGTTCGGATAGGCGAGCCGGTCCTCTTTTCTTCGAACGCTCAAAAACTTGAACGGAACCTGCCCCCCAAGCAGTTCTTTCCAGTCCAGGGCTCCGACAAACGCCTCCATCTCATCCGGACTCATCCCCATGGCGTAAAATCCGCCGATCAGCCCTCCCATGCTCGTCCCAGCTATCATTTCAATCGGAATATGATTTTCTTCCAGCCAGCGCAGTACTCCGATGTGCGCAAAACCCTTTGCTCCTCCTCCCTGAAGAGCCAGGCCTATCCTGGGCCAATCCTGCGAATCACCGGTTGCACAAACCGCCCGCTCCGGGGACATGCAAAACAGGATTGCCAGCAGGATGATGAAAAGCGTTTGTCTGTCGGACTTCACAATTAAAATTTCTTATCGAATTCAACAAGTATTGAGTGATTGCCCAGCGGTGTTTTAAAAATAACCGATTGAACGCCAAAACCGAGGAACCTGTAATCGACGCCGATGGACATGCTGTCGTTGATGACCCGGCGTATGCCGACCTTCGGCTGGTACGCCAGTTCGAAGGTCGACGTATCAAATTTTAAGGGGGACGGTTCAAATTCGTAGAAGGATATGGAAACCGGCAGGCTGATGTACATGCCTCCCATACCGAAACCGACGTACGGCACCCACTTCGATTCGTTTTCATATCGCAACATGAAGTTCACCAGGACAGGCACTTGTTTTGCATCGATGCTTATGTCGCTGACATCGTCGATGATCTCGCCGATTTCGCCCAGATCATCCAAAATTCCTTCAAGCTCGGGAATGTTTCCGATATCATCGATAATCTCGCCGATATTTATTTGAATCTGGTTATAAAGGAATCCGGTTTCCAGTTCCAGCCCCAGATACTTATTGAAGTTGTATCCTCCGGACACGCTCAGGCGGAAACCGGGATCGGCATGATACTCTACGGTAGGTATGTTTGCTCCTCCCGCGAAGTTAAGGTACCATCCCTTTTCCGCCGCACTTGCGGGGGCCGTCAGAAACAAGAACATTACTATCCAGGCCGCAGGAAGCGTCATCGAATATTTTTTCATAATCCTGTCCTTTCTTTATTCCCATTAGCTTTATCTACCGGGCGCTTCAGCTTTTACCGGCTTGACCGCCCGCATGAAATGAATTCGACGCACACCGAAACGCTAAAGGGATACAGACGGTAAACTTTTACTCATTAAACCGGTATATGAGTGCTGTTTGAAAGCTATGGACGGTAAAAGCGCTTCTTTCCATTCCAAGACTGTGTTTGCTTCTGATAAGGAGCATTGTGTTTATTTTCTTAAATTTACTGGAATGATTCTATTACAGGTCGGGGGAAAAAAATACACGAATCTCCACGGTGGGAATTTCCGTTGACTGAGAGTTTGGTTTTATCGGATTGTATGCATACAACCACGATAACTATCTGTATGGATTGTTTTTATTTAGGTAAAGCACCCTTAAACGCATAGCGGCCCGTGGTAAAAGTACAGTGGGTCGCGCGCATAGGGCTTGCGAGGCAAGCTCAAGGCGCGA
>CAZPHK010000303.1:0-4430 GCA_964586015.1 uncultured Acidobacteriota bacterium
CGTTTCAATAGCTCGGCCCAGGAGTAATTCCTGGGATGACATCGAGTTGCTGTTTGAATATTTTCTCAGCCCGTTCTCTTTTCACGCTTTTCAGAATCGCAACCCGGGCACTGAATGGAATCGGTTTCCCCAGGTACGAACGGCACAACCGTTATTCTCCATTTCGAAGCCGGAGCAACATAATACCGAACAAGATTGAACCGTGGAACCGAAGCATATCGATACATTGGCATTGCAGCCTTCTCCAAAATGAAAGGGCCGCAATACGTCTAATTGTCTTTGGTGAAAAGTAGCCAAAGAATATTGAATCCGGCAATGCGGAAGGAGCCGAAAGAGTTATGGCCGGGTGCCGGGGACGCGTTTCGCAACCGGGCGATGGAGGCGGCTTGAAAACAGAATATCGATACAGGATCCAAACCTGAACCATTTTCTATAGTGTCGTAAAATGGTCTTAACTATTTTACGATTACCCATAAAATAGACGCACATGGAACCACAAAAAGCGCGACTCTACGACAACATCCTGACCGGGCAGATTCAGCTCCACCGGCAGATGGCATTTATCACAGGCCCCAGACAGGTTGGCAAAACAACCACATGCAGGCATGTCGGAGAAAAGTATCTTAACTGGGACAACCAGGATGACAGAAATATCCTTTTAGCAGGTCCTGCGGAAACAGCCCGACAATTGGGGCTTAACCGGCTACAGAAATTACCTGCCGTAGCGGTCCTGGATGAATTACACAAGTACCGCCGCTGGAAATCCTTTCTCAAGGGTTTTTTCGACACATATGCCGACCAGGTCCGGCTGCTTGTAACAGGCAGTTCCAAGCTGGACCTGTTCCGAAAAGGCGGGGACAGCCTGATGGGCCGATATTTTCTTTATCGCATGCACCCCTTCAGCATTGCTGAAACTGTTTACCGGAAAACTCCTGATCCGCAAACCGTAATTCGCCCACCCCGGAAAATTTCACGGGCCGATTATGAAGCTTTATGGAAACATGGCGGCTTTCCTGAACCCTTCCTCAAACGCGACCCTTTATTCACACGACGCTGGAATCGCCTCCGGCAGCAACAACTGCTGCGCGAAGACATAAGAGAATTAACGCGCATTCATGAAATCGGCCAACTGGAAGCTCTTGCAATACAGCTCCAGGAACGGTCGGGGGACCAGATTATCTACAGCAAACTCGCAGGGCGAATTCAGACGACAGTAGACACCGTCCGCCGCTGGATTGATACTCTTTGCGGACTGTACATGGGATTCATGCTGAAACCCTGGTTTAAAAATGTTTCCCGATCCCTGCGCAAAGAGCCCAAATGGTATCTGCGCGACTGGTCCCGGATTTCGGATGAAAGCAAACGGGCCGAAACGTTTATAGCCTGTCATCTTCTTAAAGCAGTGGAAGGTTGGACCGACCTGGGATTTGGCGATTTTCAGCTGGGATACCTGCGCGACAAAGCCAAGCGCAAAGTTGATTTTATCGTCATCCGCGATCAGAAGCCCTGGGTGCTTGTCGAAGCCAAGAAATCAGATGACAGTCTCAGCCCATCGCTGGCCTATTATCAGCAACAAACCGGGGCGCCTTATGCATTTCAGGTAATTATGGATTCCGAATTTGTCGAAGCGGACTGTTTCGCCCAATCCGGAAATCCAATGATTGTTCCCGCCCAAACCTTTCTATCCCAGTTGCTTTAAGCCCCGACTGTCAGTCAAAGATTATTAGAATTTGAAGTATGAGGCGGAACCAGACAAGTTATGGCCGGGTGTCGGGGACGCGTTTCGCAACCGGACGATGGAGGCGGCATGACATAATGATCGCATCACCTGAATTTATATGCCCGGAATTGATCGAGGGGAAATAGAGAAAAAATTTGTCGCAAAATCGTGTCTTTGTATAACTACAAAGTGTAAGACCAATTCACTAACGGAAACACCGATGACAGAAAGCGACAGGTTCTATATAGAAAGATGTTTGGATGGCCATCCGGACGATTTTCGTCATCTTGTACGGCGCTATCAGTCGGCCCTCGTTGCGGGCCTGACGTACAGGCTGAAAAACAGGGACCGGGCGGAGGAAACCGCGCAGGAAGCCTTCGTCCGCGCCTGGTTCAACCTGGGCAGGCTGAAAAAGCCGGATTCGTTCCTGTCCTGACTCACGGGCATCGCAAATCGTGTAGCCCGGGAATATCGCAGGAAAGACAGAATTCTGCCTCGGCAGGATGACGTTTAATACCCTAATGAGGGAAAACGGTTTCCAAATCCCGTGGATGGAAAACGGTTTCCTTAAAATGCTGCGCCTGTGGTCGGAAAAACTTTCAGACGGCTTTTTCCCTGATAATCTGCCTCCGGAAAATATTCGCAACGGGGTCATGTCCGCATTCCCGGACATTGAGAAATGGACTCCGGAAGAACGCGATAAACTCATACCCGACGAAGTATTGAGAACAGTCGGTCTGGGGTATGAGGCAAAACAGTCCCTGATAAACTTAACTCCCGAAGAATGGAGGGATTTCTCAGAAACCGTTTCCTTCGGATTCGGGTTTATCAACAGCCTGGAAAATAGCGGTGCCGAATGGCAGTACTCCGGCAGCGGCGTCCGGCTGGGCGAAGGGGACCTGGAGATCTTCCGATATCAGATTCCGGATTCTTCCTGGCGCGTCATCTACGGAGATCTTCATGTGGAGGACCTCCCCGCTGGAAATGCCCGGCGTTAGTTTCGCCGCAGCAATCGTACATTCGGGCCGGCGCGCGTATCCGCACCGGCCCGAATTACTTTATAGCGTTGTTCGAATGAACAGTGCTTTTATAACTGCCGGCGAAGACGCCGGCGTTCCCTCGAGCGCCTTTTCGTCTTTTGGCACAGTCAGGCTTATCTTCTTCATGTATGACGACGGTTGAGAAAGAATACAGGCGTCCCGGCGTTACATATCCTGCACAGTAGTGTCGTACGGGACTCCATCGGGCGCAGGCACCCGGGATCTTCACAATGATCCCGTGATCACCCACCGTCCTATCTGATGCGTCTACGGCAAGAAACAAGGTGCAGCGGCAAAGAAGGTCCATAAATATAAAATATCGACACAGATCACACCGCCTCAATTGTTGAGGTCGGCTTCCTGGCGATATTGTAGGTTACGCTGACTACTTCGGGAATCTCCCGGGTGATTTTTGCCGCAATGCGCTCCAGAATATCGAAGGAGAGCCGAGTCGGCCTGGCAATACGCGCGTCACGGCTGTCCCAGCAACGAATTTCAATCTGATTCCCAAAGATACGCTTGTTTTTGCGCATCCCGGTTACACGGTCTTCGTGCAGGATGGCCATATACTGGAAAGCCCGGACACTCTTTAAAGCCTGCTCGGTAATAGCGGTGGCTTTCCGTACCAGAGCAATGCGCGCCGGAGTCGCCTCTCCAATAACTCGAGCCGACAGGGCGGGACCCGGGAAAGGAATCCGGGCGAATATGCTTTCCGGCAATCCGAGCCCGCGGCCGACTTTGCGCACTCCATCCTTGCGCAGTTCGATCAGAGGCTCCAGGATCTTGTATCCGAAAGCCTTTTGGGGATCTATGCCCAACTGCTCAAAAACATTATGCTGCCTTTTAATTCCGGCCACTGTTTCATCCACGTCGGTCAGAATGGTCCCCTGCAGAAGATATTTTGCTTTGCTTTTGATCACCAGCCTGCCGAATACCTTTTTGTAGAATGTCTGCGTAATGGCTTCTCTTTTTTCCTCCGGATCAGTAATTCCTTTGAGTGCGGATAGAAAGGCTCTTGAAGCATCCAGGACTTCAACCTTGATGTCGAGCTTTTTAAAAGCGGCGACCACGCGGGCAGGTTCGCCTTCCCGCATAAGGCCATTGTCTATAAAATAGGTTTTCAGCCTGTTCCCCAGCGCCTTGTGCCCCAGCACTGTGACTACAGAAGAATCCACTCCTCCTGAAAGAGCGTTGATCGCCAGACCGTCCCCTACAGCAGACTGGATATCCCTGACCTTGTCGGCGATAAACTTGTTCACATTCATTCTGCTTGCTTTGATTTCCTTGATTTCAGCCACGGCAGCTCCTTTGACAATTATTTGGATGTCAAGCTGTTTAAAGGAAAACGCTACCGATTTCAAGCAATATTATACTGGAGTAAAGCGGTTAAAGCGTACTTGCGAGACAACAATGGCCGGCTAGGGATTAAGAATTGGCTGGGTGTCCGGGACGCATTTCGCAACTGGGTGATTGAAGCAGCCTGATAGAGGGTTTTCCCTGAAGGATTGTACAACATGCAATATGAAATTCAGGGAATTATGTAACTTTGCCGCCAAGAATCCGGGATAAAAGTTAGAGTGGCAAGAAACTACTCATAAAGTTACCGGATCAACCGGCAATTTTTGTGAGGCTCCAGGAGACTGGGCATCCAGCGCTGGAAAAGGCTTAGG
>CAZPHK010000304.1:0-4357 GCA_964586015.1 uncultured Acidobacteriota bacterium
CAACTAATGTGCGTACAGGCGGAATGAGCCGCTGTTCTTCGGATCGGCATCACCGTCGACTCCCGCCTTGGCTCACGATCAAATGTGTTGTCTATACTATTCTTGAATTTCCGGCGTAGATTTTACTACACTGCGGTACAGGTTCAGCCAGAATTTTGGAATATTATAGAAACGCATTATTTCGTTCGTTTTAGATAAGTATCGGATAACCGACATTCACCCTGAAAATTGAAATATTCTTCCCGGACTGCGGGAAAGGAGAATGGTAATATATGCGCAAACGACAATACGTGGGTTGCCGCCCGGCCGTATGTGCACTAATCCTGGCGGGAGCGTATTTTCTGTCCGGCTGCAGCAGAACGGATGCCCAAAAGGAGACCTATATTCTGCGCTGGTACCTGAGATCCGGTGAGACGCTCGAACTGGAATCGTCATCCAGAAAAGTCAGAAAGCTCGTTAATTCCTGTTGGGACGGTGAGGAATTTTTTTGTCCGGAAATTACCTACAAGAATACGGGACGTGTACTCATAAACGAAAGCATCTTAGCTCATGGCATGCCGGACGAAGCCAGCCGCGAGCAGTATCGGCAACTCCTCGATTGACGTGCTCGCTAATTACGAGCCGAATTCAGCAACCGGCCCGGACCATGTCGAATGCTCAGGAACCGTTTGTTCCATTGTTAATAACGCAGCGGCGGCCAAGAAATCCTCTCCGGGCAAAGACGGCAAAACCGCACAAGCGACCGCCCGGATCCTTTCAAGACGGGAAAGGCGGGTGATACACCGGTCCGTTTCGTGCTGGATTTTCGACAACCGTTCTGTCGCACGATTTATCGAATTTATTTTGACGGAGGGCTCAACGGAAGCTCAGGTGAGAAGTATTCTGGGGAACTCTTCGAATTCAATGTGGTTTGACGAAAACCATCGGAAGATTATCCGCTTTTTACAGGCGGGGCTTTCATTTCAATTCGTGGACGACCGGGTCAGTGCAATCGCTGAAGTGCCCTTTACTGAAAAGGATCGCCTGGAAATGCTGGAAATTTTAGACTCCCTGACGACACCCAAAGGAGAACTGTCTCATGACCCGGAATTGAGAGAGCTTATGGAGGAACAGAAACGGGAGCTGATCGATTCGGACAGGGACTTGAAACACACGTATTGAAGCGTAATTCAGTAAAAACTCGTCCGGAAAAAATCAAAAATGGAAGCGGAGATATGTACTTTTAATACCTGCTTCGTTATTTTATTGTAATTATGATTAGGATAGAAAAGGATTTCATCGGCGAGAGGGAAATAGCCGACGACGCCCTCTACGGAATACATTCAGTCAGGGCCAGTGAAAATTTCCCCGATAAAACTCCCTTCCCTGAAGAATGGTACCGGGCAGTAGGCACTGTGAAACTGGCCGTTTATCAGACGATCGAAAAATTCTATCAGGCTATCCAAAAAAAACACGGATCAAAGGACATCCTCATTAAGAAAATTGAACCTGAGGTTCTACAGGCTCTTATGGATGCCGCCACAGAAGTGACCGAAGGAAAACACCGGGAACATTTTATTGTGCCGGCTATATCGGGTGGGGCGGGAACCAGTATCAATATGAACGTGAATGAGATTATCGCCAATACGGCTTTGATCAAACTGGGCAGGCATCCGGGAGAATACGGTATTTTAGACCCGGTTGAAGATGCCAATATATATCAAAGTACCAACGATGTAATACCCACATCCTTGAAAGTGGCCGTTATCCGCTTACTGGGAACGCTTGAAAAATCCATCAACGACCTGCGAATAAAAATTGAGGGGATTGAAAAAGAAACCCGGAATTCCCTGCGTACGGCTTATACGCAAATGCAGGAAGCAGTGCCTTCTTCTTATGGCAGGTTGTTCAGCACCTATAACGAAGCCCTGTCGCGCGACTGGTGGAGGGTTTCCAAATGTTTTGAGAGAATTAAGGTGGTAAATATCGGGGGAAGTGCCGTGGGCACTGCATTGACGGTTCCCCGCTTTCTGGTAATGGAAACTTTAAAAACATTACAAAAGTTGACCGGCTTGCCCATTACCCGGCCTGAGAATCTGGCCGATGCAACCAATAACCTCGACAGCCTCGTGGAAGTACATGCCATTCTGAAGTCCCATGCAGTCAACCTGGAAAAAATGGCATCCGATATAAGGCTGCTGAGTTCCGACCTTACAAGAAAAGAAATTGAAATACCCGAAAGGCAGGCCGGAAGTTCCGTTATGCCGGGTAAGGTAAATCCCGTCATCCCGGAATTTGTGATCAGCGCCGCTCATAAGGTTTATGCCAACGATGCGTTAGTGACTTCACTGAGTGCACAGGGCTGTCTCGATCTGAATGCTTATATGCCCGCTATCGGCAACGCGTTGATTGAGAGTATTAATTTGCTGATAGCTTCCGATATCAGTTTATTGAACAACCTGATCACCGGTTTGCGATTAAACGAAGAGAAAGCGTTAAATAAACTGTACCACAGTCCCTCGGTGACAACAGCCTTGCTGCCGATGATCGGATATCACGCTGCTACGCATCTGGCATTGGAAATGAAGGCTTCCGGTTCAGATATTTTCCGGGCCAACGAAAAACTTAAATTGATCGATAAAGAAAAATTAAAGGATTTCATGAATCCTTCATACCTGCTGAAAGAAGGTTTCACTTTGGATGATTTAAAGAGTTTTAAAGACAGCGAAGGGTAGCAATGGGAAAAGAAAGCAAACCGCATATCGGGATTTTCGGGAGAATGAACAGCGGTAAAAGCTCGATTATCAACAGATTGGCCGGACAGGATATTGCTATTGTTGCCGACAAACCCGGGACAACCACCGACCCGGTAAAGAAATCCGTGGAAATTCCGGGCGTAGGGCCGGTAGTCTTTATCGATACTGCGGGAATCGACGACACCGGCGAGCTGGGAGAATTGCGCATTAAAAAATCGCTCAGCACTATTAAAAGCATTGACCTGGCGATACTGGTTATTTCCGGGAACCTGTTCGATACGCATGAAGAAAAGCTCACTGACCAATTCAAAGTTCATGACATACCGTATTTCGTTATCCATAACAAATCGGATCAGGAAGAGCTATTGCAGGCGACAAAAGAAAAATTGGGTCAAAATGTTGAAATAACCGGTTTTTCCACTTCCAATAAAGACATACGGGTTGTAACACGACTGATTGAAAAGCTCCTTCCCGAATCAGCCTATTCCAGACCTTCTCTTCTGGGCGACCTGTTGAAGTACGGCGACATTGTCTTACTGATTACGCCCATCGACAACGAAGCCCCGGAAGGCAGGCTTATCCTGCCGCAGGTGCTGGCTATCCGCAACATTCTGGACAACGATTGTGTCGCCATTATCCTGAAGGAACGCGAAGTGGATGCGTTCCTCAGGAAAACACAGGTAAAACCCGCTTTGGCCATCACCGACAGCCAGGTTTTCCTCAAAGCAGATGCCTCCATTCCCGGGGATATACCCCTGACAAGTTTCAGCATCATGCTGGCCCACTTTAAAGGCGATTTTGATCATTATATTCAGGGCACGCCCAAAATCTCGGAATTGAAAGACGGTGACAGGGTTTTAATGCTGGAATCGTGCACACACCAGGTTTCGTGCGACGATATCGGAAGAGTAAAAATACCCCGTTGGATTTCCGATTTCACCGGAAAAAAGTTGGAGTTCGACATGTCGGCCGGACTGGATGAACTTACAAGACCGGTTCACGATTATTCCATGGTCATTCAGTGCGGTGGTTGTATGGTTACCCGGAAACAACTGAGAAACCGGCTCCAGCCTTTTATTGATGCAGGCATTCCCGTTTCAAACTACGGAATGACCATTGCCTTTGTACAGGGCATTTATGCCCGGGCTATAGCACCCTTCATCAAAGTGGAACACGATTATTTATAGAGAGTTTTTACCAGTAACAGTAGAGGAATACTCTTCGGGTTGGCAACCACGTACAGAAGACGTGGCCTTGGCCTGCCCCCGTAAAACAGGGCGTAAATTGTATTTGTAACTTTTTCGTTTCCCGTTTCCTGTTCCGGAACTGCCGGCAATCACCAGTCGCTCTTTCCATTGAGCCTAACCGAGTGCGCATATTCCAGACCAGTCGATAAGACAAATAAGCCGGGGGTTTATGGATCGGCTTCACCATCAAGTCTCACAGTAACTCCCGAAACGCTAAAGCTTGGAACCACGGAGTCTTTAATGAAGCGGACTATCGGCGCCTTCCACAGATCGCGTTGACACACTTGGAATTGGGTCAGCCTTTTTTGATTTTATACCCTGCAACTCCAGCCATAACACCGCCCGGTTCGATTTTTCCTTCCTCCTCCAGTTCTC
>CAZPHK010000305.1:0-4264 GCA_964586015.1 uncultured Acidobacteriota bacterium
CCTTCCATAAAGAAGCGGCGGAATCGCAACTGAGGGCTGTCAAGGATTTCGCGTGCCGTTGCAATCGGGGCCCAGGGAAATCGCATCGCCTGGCCTAGTTCAAAAAGCTCCTGCTTCGTATGCTCCCCGGCCCATTCTTTTACGTTTTTGAGGATAAGCTCGAAGTGTTTTTCCCGGTAATCCGGATCCTGCCATTTTTTATCGAGCAGATCTTTTGACCTGTTCTCCGAAGCCATAATTTCAACCAGTGTGTCCCAATTTCGCAGCACAGTCAGAAGGATATGTCCGTCCCTGCACGGAACTGCGGGGAAATTCCTGTCCTGGATCGACGAATCCTGCCGGCGGACGATTCTGCCGTCCGAAAAATAATCGACCAGGACGTGATCGAGAGTGGAAGCGACCGCTTCCTGGGCCGACAGATCGATAACTCCTCCGCACCCGGTTCGTTTCCGTTTCCGCAGCCGGATCAGGATCGACACGGCGCCGAAAAGGGAAGCCGTATACCAGGATTGCATGCCGAACAGCTTTGCGGGTTTGCCCGAACCGTCGCTGCAAACGTACGTCCGGCCGCCGGCTGCGGAGACGATACTGTCGGATGCGCGGTATGCGGCTTTCGGCCCGCTATGCCCGAAAGGCGTAATGGACAGGCGGATCAGGCCCGGATTTCTGCGGAGGAGATGTTCGGCGCCGAGGTTCAGCCTGTCCATGTGCCCCGGTGGGCAGGTATCCACCAGGACATCGGCCTTTTCCGCCAGCCTTTCGAAGGCTTGTTTTCCCTTATCCGATGTGATGTTGAGGATGATGCTTTTCTTGTTCAGGTTGTTGTAGAAGAAGGACAAACTGAAAGGCTCACTGCCGGCGCCGGCAGTGTGAAACGGGCCCACGCTCCTGGAGGGATCCCCACCGGGCGGTTCTATTTTGATGACTTCGGCTCCCAGGTCCGCAAGAAGCCTCGAGCAGTAGCCGCCTTTTTCATCCGCAAGATCCAGGACGAGGATTCCTCCCAGGAGGTCCCTGTATTTCCCTGTGTTTTCTCCTGGACTGACGCACATAAAAAAACCGGCTAAGTCGCGGTAAGACCGCCGTCGACCGGAAGCTGGCATCCGGTGACAAACGATGCGGATTCCGAACAGAGCCAGATGGCGACCCGGGCCATTTCTTCCGGCGATGCCAGACGCTTCATCGGGACCGTGCTGTTTATATGATCCCTCTCTTCCGGATGAAACCGGGTCAGTTTTTCCATTAACTGCGTCCCGTCGGTCGGGCCCGGGCACAGGACGTTGATTCGAATTCCCGAGGTCGCGTATTCGAGAGCGGCTGCTTTTGTCAGACCGATCATGCCGCTTTTGCTCGCGTCATAAGCCGCGAATCCCGGAACCGCCTTATAAGCCCCGATGGATGAATTGTTGACGATGGCGCCGAAATTCTGCTTCAACATCTGCCGGATTTCGTATTTCATGCACAGGAAGATGCCTTTAAGGTTGATGTCCAGCGTTTTGTCCCAGATTTCCACGGGGCAGTCTGCAACAGGTACTATAGGCATGCGATCGCCGTCGGGTCCGATCCCGGCGTTATTGAACGCGTAATGGAGACCTCCGTAAAGTTCGACCGCACGCGCAACCATTGCCTCGATATCTTCCGCGCGGGTGACATCACACTTGACGAACGCGGCCTTGCCTCCGGCTTCCTCTATCATCCGGACGGTTTCTTCCCCTCCCCGGACATTGGAGCCTGTGGAAACGATTACGTTTGCTCCCTCTTTGGCAAAAAGCCGCGCGGCCGCCCTTCCAATCCCTGAAGCGGCTCCCGTGACCAGCGCTGTTTTCCCCTGAAATCCTTCTGTCATATACGCATCTCCTCCATTGTCGAATCGGTTTCTGCAATAATACAGCAAATCGGGTCCGTTTCAGGTAAATTCCGGCGTCAAAAATCGGTCGAATAAAGAGAAAGTCCCAATTATTCGATGATACAATGATTTCCTTATTGGAATATGGAATATGACCCGGATCGTGATCAGGGAAATGTTGCCACGCCGCAGTATGTAGCGCTTCTTCAGGATTCGTAAAACGGTATGAACCGGGACAGCCGGATGTGAGGTTGAGAGAGTACCATGGAGCTTGCGCACATTCGCACAATGGCTGAAAAAGAATCCGGTTTCCCGCCCGGAGTATCCGGTGCCGGGATCACTGCCGGGTCCGCGCCTCCAATGCGACCTCAGAATGAAGATCGCTGCCGTAAATGTGTGAGGGAGTTATTAAGGAGTGTCCAATGAAAGCTGGATACGGATATATCGGCAGGATTCTTTTTGTAAATTTGAGCGAGGGGACGGCCCGCCAGGAGGATTTGCCGGAGGAGCCGGCCCGCAGCTTCATCGGCGGCTACGGTATCGGTGCGCGAATCATTTATGAAAGAATGAAACCCGGTGCGGATCCTTTTGGGCCGGACAATATTTTCGCCATCGGAACGGGTCCTTTGACCCTGTGCGGAACTGTATCCACCTGCCGGTACACAGTCATGGGCAAATCCCCGATCACGGGGTACTGGGGAGACGCCAACAGCGGGGGGAATTTCGCGATCGCACTGAAGTCCTCGGGTTTCGATTTTGTCTTTTTCGAAGGCAGGGCCGAGCACCCGGTATATCTCGTAATCACCAACGGCAAGGCGGAGCTTAAGGACGCCCGCCATCTCTGGGGCAAGGATACCGCCGAGACGGAAACCCTGATACTGGAGGAAAATCCAGGAAGGGATTATAAAATCGTCAGCATCGGGATCGCCGGCGAGAACCGGGTGCGCCTGGCCGCCGTAATCAACGACCGCGGAAGAGCGGCCGCCCGTTCCGGCCTGGGCGCCGTGATGGGATCGAAGAACCTCAAAGCCGTAGCCTGCTACGGGTTCCAGCGGCCGAAAATCTTCGACATGCAGAAGGTAAAGGATGTTGTTGCGGAAACGGTTCACGACATGCAGACTGCACCCGGCCCTATGCTGGGAGTGCTGTCCCACGGAGGAACCGCCAGCGCCATGATGCCGCATTTGATGGATCACGATGTACCCATCAAGAACTGGGCCGGAAATGCGGTGGTGGATTTTCCCAGGGAAAAGTGGGAAAAGGTCGGCTGGGAGTCCCTCGAGCAATACGCCGTGGATCGATACGCGTGCGTGGATTGCCAGATCGCCTGCGGCGGGTATATGAAGGTCGAAAAAGGGAAGTACGCTGTTGATAGGGCTCATAAGCCCGAATACGAGTCCCTGGCCGCCTTCGGCCCAAACCTCCTCAACGACAATACGGAATCGCTCATCTACGCCAACGAGCTTTGCAACCTCTACGGTATGGACACCATCGGCGTGGGGGGGACGATTGCCCTGGCCTTCGACTGCTACGAAAACGGCATACTCTCGGTCGGGGACACCGACGGGATGGAACTGACGTGGGGGAATGCGGACGCGGTGATCGAGCTGATTCACAAGATCGCCCGCCGCGAAGGGATCGGCGACGTGCTGGCCGAAGGCGCGAAAATCGCTGCGGAAAAATTCGGCCGCGGCGCCGGGGAGCTGGCCATGCACGTCGGCGGCCAGCTGATTCCGATGCACGATCCGAGACGGGCCGCCGGCTGGGGTGCGACCTACGTTTCCGATCCCTCGCCCGCAACCCACACCCGGGGCGGTACACAGTTCCCGGAAACCGGCATGGCAAACCCGGACATCTACGAGCCGCTGGGCGTTCCCGTCCATATGGACAAGTATAATCCCGAAGGGAAGGGGAAATACCAGGCTATCATGTCGGGCTGGCAGCACCTGATGAACTGCTCCGGGGTGTGCATTTTTGCGGCCGACGGCCTGAATTTCCGCTGGATTGAATTGATGCGTGCCGTCACGGGCTGGGATTTGGACATAGATAATTTGAAACTGACGGGTCAGCGCATCGGCACCATGCTGCATCTTTTCAATTTCAGGGAAGGGTTCCGGCTTTCCGATTTCACCCTGCCGGAAAGGGCCCGCGGCAACCCGCCGCTTACAGAAGGTCCGACCAGGGGCGTAATCCTGGAATTCGAGGGGCTCAAGCGCCAGTACCTCGAGGCCATGGGCTTTGACTTCGAAGCCGGAAAATTCCGAAAGGAAAGGCTGGAGGAGCTGGGGCTGCAGGATATTCTGTAGGGGCGAACCTTCCGGCTTCGCTCTAGCCGAAGCTTCGCTTCGGCCGGGCTTCAGGCTTCGCCCTGCGGGCTACGCCTGACAAGTCGGCGGACAAGTCAGTGTTCGCCCTATA
>CAZPHK010000306.1:0-4261 GCA_964586015.1 uncultured Acidobacteriota bacterium
CCAAGGAGGATTTCAACGATGATACCAAAAAAGCCGGCGTCATCGGCGCGGGGCATACGGTCACGGCCCTGTATGAAATCGTCCCGACCGGGAAGCCGATTCCCGCATCAGGGGTCGATCCGCTGAAATACCAGAAACCGCTCGAAACGACCCGGGCCGCTTCCGGCGACGAAGCGGCAACGGTGAAGATCCGCTACAAGGAACCGGAGGGAGATACGAGCCGTCTCCTGGAATTCACGGTGAAGGACTCGGACGGGAAATTCGGGAACGCTTCGAAGGATTTCAGGTTCGCCGCCTCCGTCGCCGCCTTCGGCATGGTGCTGCGCGATTCTCCCTATAAGGGAAGCGCCACGCTGGAAGATGCCCTGGACTGGGCGAAGGAAGGGGAAGGGCCGGACCGCCACGGATATCGCGCGGATTTCATCCGCCTTATCCACCGGGCGATTTCCATCAAAAAATAAAGCTCCGTTGCACGTTAAACGTTAAAAGAAACAGCTTCGTTGCACGTTGGAACACTCGATAGCTTCTGGTTCTAACGTGCAACGATTTTTTGTTTTTAACCTGCAACGATCTTTCAGGTTTTAACCTGCAACGTTTAACGTGCAACGTGCAACGGCGCTGTATTTTCTTTCTCGACGTGATACCTTTAAAACGTGCGACGGCGCTTTTGTTGTTAACGTGCAACGATGCTTTTTGTTTTTAACGTTCAACGTTTAACGTGCAACGTGCAATGGTCTTAAGCTGCGGAGCAATACTATGGACAGACTTGATGATATCCGGAAAGAGATCAATTCCGTCGACGAAAAAATCCTGGAAG
The DNA here is from genome assembly GCA_964586015.1 of uncultured Acidobacteriota bacterium. Classification (GTDB taxonomy): domain Bacteria; phylum Acidobacteriota; class UBA6911; order UBA6911; family UBA6911; genus UBA6911. Next base: position 818 of record CAZPHK010000306.1, read on the forward strand.
CTCTTTCGGCCCGGCGAAAGCTTGTGGATAAAGTCCTTCAGGCGAAGGATCAGACCGGGGAGCCCATACGGGATGCCCTAAGGGAAGAGCAGCTTCTTGCCGACCTGATTTCCAAAGGCCGCGGCCGGGGGTTGGACGCCCACCTGGTTACTCGGATTTTCCACGAAATCATCGACGATTCCATCCGGTCCCAGCAGCTTCATCTGCTCGATTACGACAAGGCGGAATTGAAAAGGGTGGCATTCCAGGGGATTGAAGGCGCGTACAGCGAACTGGCGGGACGCAAATATTTTGCCCCCTTTATGGAGCAGACCCTGTTTTATGGAGTCCAGACATTTGAGGAAGTCGTCAACGCCGTGGAAGACGGAGACGCCGAATACGGGTTGCTGCCCGTGGAAACCACCAGGGCCGGCAGCATCAACGAGGTCTACGACCTGTTGTCCGTTGCACAGCTTTCGATTGTCGGCGAAGAGGTGCTTCAAATCCGTCACTGCCTGCTGGCGGTTGAGGACATGCCGCTGGGCAATATCCGCAAGATCTATTCCCATCCCCAGGCGTTGACTGACTGCATGGAATTTATTTCCAAGCTGCCGAACTGCCAGGGACTGCCGTACCCGGATACAGCCATGGCTGTGAAGAAAGTCAGGGAGGATAACAATCCCGAGATCGCCGCCATTGGAGGAGAGGAAGCGGGAAGGCTATACGGGCTGAAAGTGCTGCGCAGGAATATCGAGGACCAGCAGAACAACTACACGCGGTTTATCGTCCTGGCCAGGAAGCCTTCGACCGTGGATGTGCGCATCCCGTGTAAGACATCGATGATCATAGCCACATCCCACGAAGAGGGATCTCTTGTGAAGGCATTGAACATGCTTCATAAGTATAAGATAAACCTGTCCAAGCTGGAAAGCCGCCCGATTCCGGGCATGCCGTTCCAGTATATGTTCTATATAGATTTCGAGGGGAACACGGCCGAAGACAGGGTCGCGAGCGCCATTGAAGAACTGCGTTCCGTAACGACATCGCTGAAAGTCCTGGGATCGTACCCGACGCAGCACAGGGCCAAAACTGTTCCCAAAATAGAAATACTTGCCGAGACTCCCCGGGAGGAATCCGGACCGGCGGCTCCCGATACAACCAAAAATAAGAAGGAGAAGGTCAGCTATAAACTTGTCAGCCGCCGGCGAAAAGCGGACGACACGATTATTTCCGTAAAGGGAGTCAGGATCGGCGGCCCGAACTTTGTCGTCATTGCGGGGCCCTGCGCCGTCGAATCCAGCGAACAGATACACAAATGCGCCCGCTACGTCAAAGAATGCGGCGGCATGCTGCTCCGCGGCGGTTGCTTCAAACCGCGCACGTCTCCCTACAGTTTTCAGGGGCTGGGTTTTGAAGGCCTGAAAATGATGGCGGATGCGGGGAAGGAATACGATCTGCCGATTGTGACGGAAGTTCTGTCCCCGGCGGATGTGGAACCGGTGGCCCGCTACGCAGATGTCCTGCAGATCGGCGCCAGGAACATGCAGAACTTCAGCCTTCTCAGTGAAGTCGGCCGAACGAATCGTCCGGTGCTTCTAAAACGCGGCATGATGTCCACGATCGATGAGTTTCTCAACGCGGCGGAATACATCCTGGATAAGGGAAACCACCAGGTAATTCTGTGCGAACGGGGCATTCGCACCTTCGAGACGGCGACGCGCAATACTCTCGACCTGGGCTCCATTCCGATAGTCAAGCGTTTGACCCACCTGCCTATCTTTGTCGATCCGTCCCATGCCGCCGGGAAACGGGACCTGGTTATTCCTCTCGCCCTGGCCGCCCATGCCGTGGGACCCCACGGCATCATCGTTGAAATGCATCCGGAGCCTGAAAAGGCTTTGAGCGACGGACCGCAGCAGCTGCATTTCTCCGAGTTTGCAGAATTAATGCGCCTCATCTACCAGAAATGAAGGTTCTCGGTTATGGGCGTTTAACAGAATGATCTTCCCGACACATAGGTTATGTCTCCGATTTGTGGCCGGACTCCTCGATGAGGATGAAATGACTGCTGTATACCGAAAGTAGGGGCGAACCTTGTGTTCGCCCTTTTTTAAACAAGGGTCGGCATTCCGGTAATTTTGTATTTCCGCTATTAATCCCTGTAGGGGCGAACCTTGTGTTCGCCCCTGCAACGTCAATTCGAATTTGATGATGAATTTACATTGTGTCCGATAGGGATCGGGAATCGGGAATCCTGAATCCTGAGGGCGCGGTCGATCGCTCTTGGGATTACGCGCGAATAAAAGCGTTGAACTTCATTTCCGTTGAAATGCAGGTTGACCCAGAACGATGAACGTTCAACGATTTTTTTGTTTTTAACGTGCAACGTTCAAACATGCAACGTGCAACGGTCCAAATTCAGGCAATGGGTTTGGGTTATGCTCTGACAAAGGCGTTGTACTTTATTTCATTCCCGATAGTCGAGGTCGGGCTCTCGCCGTAATTGTGTCCCGGGTACACGATCGTGTCTTCCGGGAGAGTATACAGCCGGGTTCGGATTGAATTTTCCAGGTCCCGGTAGGAACTCTTCGGGAAATCGGTCCTTCCGATTGAACCGACGAAAAGGGAATCGCCGGTAAAAACCATCCCGTCCGTATAAAGGCTTATTCCCCCGGGCGTATGGCCGGGAGTGTGGATTACCTCGAGTTCGATACTGCCGATCCGGATCCGCTCTCCGTCTTTGACCAGGATATCCGGAGGCGGGGGATTTTCGGCACGGAACATGGCCAGGATATTGGGGTCCGTTTCCTGCATTCCATTCGCGTCCGCTTCGTGGATAATTGTTTTTGCACCGGTTTTTTCGGCCATCTCGCGATTGCCCATTACGTGGTCGATATGGCAATGGGTATTGACGATATATTTGACGGCTAATCCGTGGGATTCCGCCTCCCGGAGGAGCCGATCGCACTCGCTCGCGGGATCGATATACAGGCATTCCCCGGTTCCTTCATCTCCGACCAGGTAGCTGAATATATTAAAATTACCGACTTCATATTGTCTGACCAGCACAATAGCTCCCTTCCGTTTCTGAAAATCCGAGTTTACACCATAGTATTTAAATCGTCGGAGGTCAAAAACAAGTTTCACCTGTCGGCGACCTGCGCAGAATATACTTGTAACGTTAGGGTCATATATGGAGTATATGGGGTATGGATTGGGCTGATGTAGTGTTGGTTGATCTCCGACACCGGGTTGTTTCTCGAAAAATTGACTCAGATCAAGGATTTGAAATTTCCGTTTGGCGATTATTATATTAGCGAATAGGACGCTTATGCCCTGTCTATGTTGAATGTTAGTTGGCGAATACAAAGGAGGCCCTTATGGCGGGAGAAGACATAAATAAAAAAGAAGGAGGAGGCCTGGACCGCAGGAATTTCCTCAAGAGCGCGGGCGTCATCGTCACCG
>CAZPHK010000307.1:0-4223 GCA_964586015.1 uncultured Acidobacteriota bacterium
GTCTTTTAGGTTCGCCCCTGGGATATTTCTTTTCCCCTGCCCGTATCGGGACCGGCAGCGTATTTTCCTCCGGAGGAAGAGGGCAGCTGTACTCGCTGTTGTACGCACAGTAAGGGTTGTACGCACGGTTGAAATCCAGCTCATAGATTCCCGAAGTGTTCTCGGCCAAATCCATATATCTCCCGGATGCATACGTTTCGCTACCTGACGTTGCATCACGGAAAGGAATAAACAGGTTGGCTCCCCCGCTTCCCGCAGCATCATCCATCCTGTATACCTGCAGCCGGCAGGATTGACCGTCTGCGACGAACTCAAAATACCCGTAACGCAGTCCGCTTCGGATTTCTCCCGTATTGGTCGCAAGCCTGACCGGTTCGGGCCGGGAATACCTTTTCAGCCGCACGGAAAACTTCAAAGCCTCATTGACGGGATAATATTCCAGCTTTTTGAAGGTGTTCCGGTCTTTTAGGGGGATGGGAGAATCCGGGCTTGACCGGAAAGCTTCATCTCTGGCCAATCTTTCGGAAAGAACCGGATCTCTTGTAGTTACATTTTTTTCAGAATGGTCCTCATACCGGGAACAGGCGGGCCCCAGTACCCCGGACAGGATCAATGCAAAGATTGCAGACAGCCGGCTAAAAACGGGGAAATTCATTCCGAATACACCCTCCGGGGAGAAAATCCATCAATCGCTACGGGCCGGGAAATAGAGCCTTCCGTAATCCTGCGGGAAGCTGTGGGATCCTACCTGCATAACAGGGCATTTATTATCCGCCAAAAATTTTTCCCGGAATGACGGAAATTTTTTTAATAAACCGGTAACTATACCAAGCTACATCCGTATCCTAAAGCAAACATACCTAAAAATCGGGTATTACCTCTAATGACGCGGAGGGAATGATTAGATTATATTCCCTCCGCAACCTGAATTTATACGGACTAAAATACAGGGAAATAAACACTTACTTCATAATAAACGGGTAATGTGTGCGATTTTCTCGTGTACGGGAAGATACGGCAATCGGAAATTCGACACTTTGCCTGAATTGATGTGATTCCATTAGATTCACCCACATTGTTACGAAATTCCAAGAATTGCCGATGAAGGAAAGGAAGCGTATGCAATCGGTAGAATTGCGTACAGGGATTGATTCTGGCCCGCATTTCTCGAGAGGTTTCGTGTAAGCGATGGTAAGCGAAGCGACCGGGGCGGTGTATATGAGAATGGATGCAAGGCTTGCGACCGAGAGCACCGGAGGCGCACTTGTCGGTACGTCGAGGGGCTCGAGGAAGCGAAACGCAGCAGGCATGTTCAGATACAACGCCGCAGCAGAAATCTTTTGTGAAATGCGGGCTAGATTGGAATTGACACCCCTCGTGAGCTTTAGGTAGTCTTCAATCAATAATTATATCCTAGGAGCGAGATATGCCCTCCGAACGAGATTACGCGGAACGTCTTCGGGAACAAGCTTATAAAACACTTTCCCCTCAGATCAACGATCTGGAAAATGAGCTGAAAGAATTCAGCAATACCCTTTCAACCGGCATCTACCAAATCGAACGAAAACTTGAAGCCATTAACCAGGTAGAACTGCCTACAACGAAAGTAGTGCTGGATGAAATACTGCAGGACGTACTTCGCCAGAAGGATCAGGAAGAAAAATCTCTCGTTCTCTTCACCCGCGATCTGCGCATTAAAGAAACACAGGAAGAAATCCTGGGACTTCTGCTGGACTATGCCGGCAGTCACTTTCCGCGGGTAGCGCTTTTCACCGTTCGGAATGACCGGTTTGCAGGATGGTCGTCCAGGGGATATTCCGAAGAGACAGCCCGGAATATAGCCGATTGCTCCCTCCCATGCGCCGAATGCCCCCAATTCCAGGAAATCCTTGAAAGCGAAGATATAAAGCCGGCTCCCGATCTTTCAGGCAACAGCTCCCTGAATTTTCTTCAGGCAGAATCCACGGGAACACCCTATCTGGTGCCTTTGCGTGTCATGCAGCGACCTGTCGCCATTCTATACGCGGAAGGCGCCGATGACGCAACCTCCAGGCCTAATGCCCTTTCGGTCCTCATAAACCTGACGGAGCTGCGCCTCGAAAACATTGCTCTTAGAATACTTTACGCGTTAACGGAAGGAAAATCCACGGAGGAACCCGAACCAGCCGCCGCAATCGAACAATTGGAAAAAGAAGCTCCGGAGACACCCGTTGTGGCCGAGCAGGCCGAGGAAGCGGAGCCGGAATCTTCCGCCGCAGAACAGGTCGAAGAGGCGGAGCCGGAACCTCCCGCCGCCGAGCAGGCGGAAGAAGCGGACTTGGAGCCCCCTGCAGCCGAGCAGGCGGAAGAGGCGGAGCCGGAGCCCCTGGCCGCCGAACAGGTCGTGGAAGCGGAACCGGAATCTCGGGAACAGGAAGAAACCGGGAAAGTTGAAGTCCGGGAAACCGTACCCAAAGCCGAAGAAGAAAAACTTCACTCGGACGCCAAAAGATTTGCCCGTCTGCTGGTTTCCGAAATAAAGCTTTATAACGAAAACTCCGTTTTGGAAGGCCGGGAAAATCATGATCTATATATCAGGTTAAAGCGCGATATCGATAAAAGCCGTGAAATGTACACGAACCGTGTTTCACCCGTCGTTTCGCAGAAAATTGATTACTTCCACGACGAAATTGTCCGAATACTCGGCGAGAACGATCCTTCCACACTCGGAAGCGACTACCCGGGATCTCGGACCGAAAGCTGACAACCTGCATTACTTCCGGAACTTCAGCTGCAACAATTGAAAGCAAAGTAACATCAAGCAATTTATCCGCATTGTAACAGGGGACCTCGGTCGTTCCCTTCTTTTATCGGACGGGCGCAAATAGTCGCATATGAAGTTTGCGCCCCGCATTCCTCACAGATTACATATTTACAAAGGTTCCTGGTGAATATCTGGATTGTGAGAAATGCGGATTGGGCTCTCGACCTGTCCGCCTGCATCGTGTAGGCTTATAAAAAGCACGGTTAATTGCGCATGTAGGCTAAATTTAAATATGGATCCTGTTTTGTGTGGAATGAAAACTCTCCGGAAGAAGACAGCGAGCTGGTCGCCAGATCCCATGAAGGGGATCCTCTTGCGTTTGAAGAGCTGGTAAGAAAGTATCGGCAGTCCGTATTGAACCTTGTCTATCATTACATCGGGAACAGGGGCGATGTTGAAGACGTCGCTCAGAAAATTTTCATTAAAATCTACTTTTCGCTTCCAAAATTCGACACCCGGCGGCCTTTTTTCCCCTGGCTGTATCGCATTGCCATCAATCAGTGCTACGACGAGTTGAGGCACCTCCGGCGGAGAAAAACCTACACATTCAGCGAGCTTAACCTGGAAGATTCCGCCAGCATTGAAAAAATAATCGGAAGTTCCGATCCTCCCGGCCAGTCCGATCAAAGCCGGAGAGAGATGCAGTCCTTGCTGCATAATATTTTATCCCAGCTTTCCGACCACCAGCGCAAAGTCATCATCCTCAGAGACATAGAGGGAATCCCCTATTCAGAGATAGCCGCAATATTGAAGTGTACGGAGCAGGCTGCAAGGCTGAAAGTATTCCGCGCCCGGAATCGTCTTAAGAAAATTCTGAGTAAAAAAGTTAAGCCTTGAGTTGATTGAAAATTACAGATTGAAAATTGAAGATTAGGATCGATTGAAGATTGCAGATTCAAGATTGAAGATCGGGGCTGATTTGAGGGGCTCATTGGTCGGAATTATTTATTCCGTTGAAGACCAGGCAAAATATGATCGACGAGACGAAGCAACCGAATTCGATTGAGGGATCAAACGATAAGGAGCTGATAACGAAGTTTTATCAGGAGCTTTTACAGAAATATCCTCAATTGACAGAAGAAGTCGAATGGGACGAGGGCATATTGCATATGGACATGGAAGCTCTCCGGCGTTTGGCTGAAGAGCTGTGCGAAAAAAGAAAGCTGAACGAAGTGAAAGAGTTGTTTGAGTGGTTAAACTCATACTATTGTTGCTCGAAAGACGAATTACTTAACGCAATCAACGTCTCCTTTCTTGAATATTTCAATTATAAAAAGGGGCTGTCCGACGAAGAGTTCAAGAATATAATGCCGCCTAATTTTTACAAAGGTTACCTGGATATGATTGAATATATGGAAAACTTGGCTAGCAGCCCGTGGTAAAAGTACAGTGGGTCGCGCGCATAGGGCTTGCGAGGCAA
>CAZPHK010000308.1:0-4211 GCA_964586015.1 uncultured Acidobacteriota bacterium
CTGACGTTTGCTGCCTCGCCAATGTAGATCAGTTTTCGAAGAGTAACGGTATTTTCCTGCCGGTTATACCGGCACACATACACACAGCATTTCCGCAATTATGTTTTGAGGTGTTCTATTTCAGGTACAATTTCATCGGGAATATAGAGAGAAACGCGCTGTCCTTTGACTCGCCCGCTCAAAACGTGGCTGGTATGCTGTTCACCCCTGAGGCGTGCCTGGCAATTCTTTAGAATGCACTTGGTGCGGGGAAGGCTAAGAGAACAAAGAGCAACAGGTCAAAGGTCGGCAGCCTACTTTTGAAACCTATGGGAAATATCTTTTGGAAGTTCTTTTTGTTTGGACATGGCTGTATATATGTCACATAGCGTATATATTGCCAATAATTATTTTTTATTTGCTTTGATTACAATAGGAGTTTCGCGGCAGAAACTAACTGGATAATTAAGAGAATCGAGGTGACATATGCCAGAAAGAAAAGGTTTGAATCGTCGCAATTTCATGATGTTGGGAGGTCTCGTAGCCGTCACCGCGTCGGCGGCAACAGCTGCGGAGAAAATAATAAAAAGTGATCGTTCAACGAAACTGCCGGATCTTTCAGTTTTTAAACGATTTGATTTCGATTACCCGCCGATTGGGGTCAAGTTCGCGTTGAAAAAACCTGACCAGCTACCTCCCATTAAGGCCAAAGCGGCATTTTGTGAGATGATAAAGATCGCACAAAAGGGCGACTCTTTCTACGCCGCCAAAGAGGATCATGAATGTAAAGCTGCATTAATTCCTTTGGGGCTTTCAGAGCCTGATCCGATTTTTAACAGCGGCCAGATAGGTCCCAAACTCGGGGTATATGACAACGCGCGTGCAAATAGAAACATCTACGCCAATATGTATAAGGTGGAAAAAAATACCGTCAAATATGTGGTGTTCGCGCCGTTGGATAAACTATCGTTTAGTCCCGATCTATTGATTGTGACCGCCACTCCCCATCAGGCGGAGATCATTCTCAGGGCAATGAGTTACCGGACCGGAGCGGCCTGGAATGCAAAAGGCACAACGGTTATGGGATGTGTTTACCTATATTTATATCCCTACCTGACCGGAGAATTAAATATGATGATTACGGGCCTTCATCATGGGATGATAGCGAGACAGCTATTTCCGGAGGGCCTGTTGTTTTTGTCCATCCCTTATCAAATCATTCCCGAGATCACACAAAATCTGAATGAGATGGAATGGGATCTGCCCCAGTATTCCGGCGGAAAAGAAGCGCACATTGAGAGAATGAAAAAAATCTCAAACGAGTTACATAATGAGTTTAGCGTCCCGGAGCCGGACTGAACGAAGTGCTTGTATTTCCAATAAATTTTTGTCTGAAAACAGAATCTTGAATCCCCATATTGTATTCCTCCTCAGTAGGGGAAATATTCTTCGATATTCAAAGATATCGATGCTAGACAAAGCTGCTATTGTCTTTCAAGCACTTTTATTATACTGATGGGCGTGCCATCTTTGCTTCCCGTCAAGGTCTGCCTCATTGTGTTGCCATCCTTGCTTACAATTTTATGGTACCTGGCAATTTGCACGCCATTTTTCATGATGCACACGCACCAGTGCCCCGGCTCAATCAACGTTTGAACATAGATCACTCCTTCTTCGAGAGTCCTGGATAAGCACTTGGCAAATCCTCCCTGTTTCGGCCACCTCCATAAAGCTGTATATAAAGAGCCGTCCGGATTAATAGTTTTTATGGACAATTCAATCAAATCTCCCTCGATTTCGCGGTAGGTATTGATATCTTCCTTTATCCCCTGTTGATCGGCAGGAAAACTTGATTTCTCAAGATCGGTCTTCCATACGCCCACGATCGGGTCGGCGGCCCAAATGGTTCCGGGAAAAGAAAGTATAAAAAGAGTGAAAATTATTGTACGCATGGTTTCCTCCAGGTATGGCGCTGTAAGCGAATTGGTTCCTGCTTTCCAGTCAGGCGTTTTTGGAATGCATTCCTTTTCTTAAGCAACAAAATATGCGAAGGCCCATTTTGCTCGTTCATACGGTTCCGACACGGCTTGCCTTCCATATCAAACATGCTTTAGTACATTTCATTTTTTATTGTCCCAGCAGAGAATACCCCGATTTGACCTGAAACGGATATCCAATATCCCCATATTTATTTCCGGATGCATCCCAGGCCGGCCATTCTATTAAATCCTTTACACTGGGATTGCCCGTTTTCATGAACTGTGCCCAGATGGCCATCACTTTATTTGCATCCTGTATATCCTCGTCCGTTACCCCGGCGTCGGCAGTCAATCCTTCAGGACGTTTTTGACCAAAAGCAGACCCTATACGCATTTCACCCCAAGCCCAAGGAAGATCGATGAAGCCGAAAACATAGGGCAGTTCATTTCCATGGCCGGTTACGCCGCCAAGCTTTCTCCATCCGGCCGGCACCAAGCCAAACACACAGGCATAGCTCACAACCCCTTTTTTTATGTTGCCGTTGAAAATATCCATATAGGCCGGAATTTGTCGACCCATGGAGGGGCCTGCATTGAATATTTCCCCGTAGTTGGCAACTGCCAACAGCGGAACGGCATTGTGATTGCTTTTTTTTATGATTTTGTCATGAGATTCCGGAAACACATAACCGTCTACCGTGTAGTTCCATACGGGACCCGCAGGCGTAAACGCATTCAGTTCCGTGCCAAGCTCGCTATTGGCCTTTTCGACGGTTTTCCAGTCGAGTGCCCGTGCTTCAGCCAGTGTAGCGACTCCCAGCTTGGCGAATAACTTGGCACCTACAGCCTCCTGGTCCGCCAAGGGAACTCCTGGAAACAACATATATAAGGACCCGCTCTCGATAATAGCCTTGTGAAAGAGCCCCTCAGCCAAAGGTGATGCAAGCATGCCGATCACTTTTCCTCCACCTCCGGAAAAGCCGGCGATGGTAATGTTATCCGGATCGCCGCCAAAAGCAGCTATGTTCCTTTGTATCCATTTCAGCGATGCGATCAGGTCCAAGGCCATGTAGTTTCCGGAAGCGCTATGGGGCGACTCACCGGAAAGTTCCGATGCAGCCATAAGACCCATCACTCCCAGCCGATGGGTAACCGATACCAGGACAATGCCATGTTCGGGCAACGCCGGTGAGTTTGAGTCCAGAGTATTGCCGCTGCCCATATGGAAACAGCCGCCATGGAACCAGACCATTACCGGCAATTTATCGGAGGCGCTTTCAGCCGGCGTCTGGACGTTCAGGTACAGGCAGTCTTCGCCTACCGGCGCTTGCGATCCTTCCACGGGATTAGCTATATCCTGGGATGGGGTTGCGCAAAAAACGGTGCACTCGCGGATACCCGACCACGGCGCAATCGGCTGCGGCGGCTTCCAACGCAAATCGCCTTCGGGAGGAGCGGCGTAGGGAATGCCGCGAAAGATACGAACCGGCTTGTCGCTGTTTACCGTACCGGAAATATATCCGTCGTCAATTTTCAACAGCGTCGAAATTGGTGTCCTGGAGTTACAGGCTACAGCCAGCAGGACCATCGCACAAACCATGGCAACCGATAGTGCAATAATGAATGCTTTTCTCATCAATTTCCTCCATTTGCAGTTAAAAATTGACAGCGGATAGTGTACCGGATCGGATTCAAACTGTCCTCCGGCGGACATTGCCCGACAATGCACCCTGCCGACATCGGCCTCGACAATCTCGTCATCAGCACCCAAGCTCGAAAATGACGACCCGAACCCTCAGGCAATTCGGTGAAAAATCTGCGCTGTACAACCTCATCGAGATTCTCCGGCCAATAGCATGGCCCGATGCGGGCTCTGAGGCGGCGTATCGCTCAAATCGCGAATACTTACTTCGAGTGCTTCCCGAAGAACTCGAAGACGTGCTTCTGGCCAGCCGTCATCGACGGACCGTGGCTGATTCCGGGCATCTCGACGTACTCGTGCTCTACCCCCATGTCCTTCATCGCCGCGGCTAGAGCTTTTGCGTCTTCAACAGAAACCAGCTCGTCCTTATCGCCCTGCACGATCAGCACGGCAACCCCGGCATCTTTGAGAGGCTTGAGTATGTCGGGCCGACCATACTTGGCGCCTCCATCGATCGGAGCGATCGCGGCCCAGATGTCGGCGTGTTTAGAGCCCAGATACATGGTTCCGGCAGCACCCATTGAGTGGCCCGACAGATAGATGCGCTTCTC
>CAZPHK010000309.1:0-4206 GCA_964586015.1 uncultured Acidobacteriota bacterium
TCCGTATATAGAGGCGATGCTGGGGTGATTCAAGGAAGCGAGCAGTTTTGCTTCCCTCTGTAATCGCGCTACACGATTGGGCTCGCGTGCGAAATCCTGAGTTATAACCTTGATTGCTACATCGCGGCCGAGGCTGAGATCTTTCGCCCGATATACCTCACCCATGCCCCCACTCCCCACCTTCTGCATGATTTGGTAATGCAATAGTGTACAACCAGCGAGGTCCTGATGCTGCTTGGCTTGACTTTCAGCAATCGCCTTTGCGGCTACCTCCATGGCCGGCCGTTCTATGAAGTCTTCCGCTTCAGACCGGCTGGTGAGAAGGGAAACGACCTCTTTTCGCAGGGATTCATTTCCCTCGCAGGCTTTCTTAAGAAAAGCTTCCCGCTTTTCCGGATCTTGCTGGCGGGCCAAATGATATAGCCGCTCTATCTCCTGCCAACTATCAGAAGTCATTGCAGTTTCCCCGCTGGATGCTTCATTGCCCGGTACAGCCAACCCTTGGCCAAATCCCAGTCGCGCCATACTGTGTCGGCGGAGATTTTCAGCGCTTCTGCGGTTTCCTCCAGACTCAATCCCCCGAAAAATCGCAGTTCCACTACCCGCGCCTTTCTGGGATCAACCTGGGCAAGGGCAGTCAGCGCATCGTCCAGTTCAGTCAGGTTTGCATCCGGCCGCGATGCAAACAGGGAGGCTTCATCCAGCGACACGCGCTGGAATCCGCCGCCTCGTTTTTGGGAAATTTTGGAGCGCGCGTAATGAACCAGAATCTGCCGCATCAGTTTGGCGGAGATCGCAAAGAAATGAACGCGGTCCTGCCATTCCACCTTCGGCGAATCGATCAGACGCAAGTAAACCTCATTGATCAATGCCGTGGTTTGGAGGGTGTGCCCGGCTCGTTCGTGTGTCATGTAGCGATGTGCGCGTCGGTGCAGTTCCTCATGGACTAGCGGAACCAGTTTGTCCAGAGCCGCCGCTTCGCCCCGACGCCACAGGCGGAGCAATTGAGTGACCTCTTGCGGGGTATGTTGTTTTTCCATGGCATCCCCTGCCAGTGGATAGCTATGACTATAGGATTTGGCTGTAATTATACCCTAAAATTCCGTCATAGGATTACTCCAAAGTAAGCTTATTCTGAATGCTATCTCCCGAAAACAATAATTTTTTCGCTCAAATTTGGATACGGCTGTTGGATAGAGCAGAGGAAGCTTACGAATCATGCTCTTTCGCGTATATTCAGCCGCCGTATTCGGCATCAAAGCATTTCCGGTCTCCGTGGAGGTGGACTTCAGTACCGGGCGGAAACTGGACCTGAAGGTGGTCGGATTGCCGGATACCGCCGTAAGGGAAAGCAGCGAGAGGATCCATGCGGCGCTGCGCAACTGCGGCTATACCCTGCCTCCCCGGCACATCACAGTCAACCTGGCGCCCGCGGATCTGAAAAAAGAGGGATCGGCTTTCGATCTGCCCATGGCCGTGGGGATTCTCGGCGCTTCGGGACTGGTTCCGAACCAGGATCTGTCCGTCTGCCTGTTTATGGGAGAACTCTCCCTGGATGGATCCGTACGCCCGATCCGGGGGACGCTGTCCATAGCGTCCATGGCGCGCGAGAAGGGACTGCACCGGCTGATTGTACCCGAAGCGAATGCACGGGAAGCGGCTGTTGTAAAAGGCATTCAGGCATTTGCGGTCCGTTCGCTCCCGCAGGTGGCGGACTTGTTGAAAGGTAGCCTGCCGTGGGATCCCGTGAATGTGGATCCCGGGCAGCTGCTGGCCCAACGGAAAGAATACGATGCGGACCTTGGCGACGTTAAAGGGCAGTATCAGGCGCGGCGCGCGCTGGAAGTGGCGGTCGCCGGCGGTCACAATATTCTGCTCGTGGGCCCGCCCGGATCGGGGAAGACGATGCTGGCCCGTCGCCTGCCTTCCATCCTGCCTCCATTGAACTTCGAAGAGGCGATAGAAATCACGAAGATCCATTCCGTTTCCGGACTGCTTTCGGATCCTGAAGGCTTGGTCGCCACGCGCCCCTTCCGCGCTCCGCACCATACGATTTCGTACGCCGGCCTGATCGGTGGAGGGATAATTCCACGTCCGGGCGAGGTGAGCCTGGCGCATAACGGCGTGCTGTTTCTGGATGAGCTTCCGGAGTTTCATCGCCACGTGCTGGATGTGTTGCGCCAGCCCCTGGAGGACGGAGTGGTAACCATTTCACGCGCGTCGATGTCCCTGGCCTACCCGTCCCGATTTATGCTCGCGGCGGCGATGAATCCATGCCGGTGCGGGTATTACGGGGATCCCTCGCGCCATTGTACCTGCACGCCTCCATTGATTCAGCGGTACCTGGCCAGAGTTTCCGGCCCGCTGCTTGATCGAATAGACCTCCATATACATGTACCGGCTGTCCAGTTAAAGGAGTTGGTGCAGAGGGAAAAACCCGAAGAATCCGCCGCCGTCAGGGAGAGAGTTCTTAATGCGCGGAATAGACAGATCGGCAGGCTGGAACATTTCGGAATCTACTGCAACGCCCAGATGACCCAGAAGACTCTCCGCCGGTTCTGCAGACTCGATTCCGAATCGGAAAAGAAGATGGAGCAGGCCATTAAGAATTTTGGCCTGTCCGCAAGAGCGTATGCAAGGATCCTGCGCGTTTCCCGCACGGTGGCGGATCTCGAAGACGGCGGCAGGATCCTGCCCCGGCATGTTGCCGAAGCGATACAGTATCGCACGCTCGATCGCGCCTGCTGGCGGCAGGGTGCCATGTGAGCGAAGACATGCGAAACTGCGGGGCCATGGGCCCGGTCTCCGCAAATTCAAGCGGAATATAGAAAATTTCATATATTTCGACCATGCGTAAAGGGCTGAGAAGTCATCCCGGGGTGCTTCGAAGCCCGTTTCCAAAAACCCCGGTCCAAGGAGATATTTATGGAGAAAATGAATCGCCGCATTTTTTGCGGCACATCCTTTCTGGCTCTTCCGCTGATGGGCGTGTTTGCCGGAGAAAAAGAGAAGAAGGCCTGCTGCAACATCCCGGATCCCATCACGGATGTTCTTGCGGATGAATTCGCCAAAACAACTTTCGACGGCGCCCGGAACGGGTTCGGCGCCGGGCATTTCCGGCAGTATGCCGGGTGCGTCCGGATTTTTGACGCGCATCTTCATGCCGAAGGTACGAATAAGAAATTAGATAATAAAATGGATGAGGACGACTACCATCTTCTGGATCAAGACCGCACCGTGCGGTCGACCGCGGAATACTGGAAGAAACACGGCGTTCTGATAAACGAGAATATTCTGAGAGACCATATTTCCTTCGACATGGATTCCTATGGGTCGATGAAAAAAGCCATAAAAAAAATGGGTGGAGTGCGGATTCTGCACGAGAGAGTCGCGGAAGCTCTCGAACGCAGAGCCATGGAGACGGAAACGATCGTTTTCAGGGGCGGCCCCGTAATCAGGGGCGGAAATGTGGTATTCTCCGCCGCCGGCAATCCTCCGCATCAGATAAAACCGGCCGACCTCCAGTTGGACGTCCACTCGTTTATCGGCATAGATCTTGACTGCCTGTGTAAAGCAATGGCCGTCGAGGGTTCGATACTGGCGCTGTTGTGCGTACTGGGCTGCGTTCCTTGTTGCGCTCCTTCCGCCGTTCTTCTGGCGCTTGAAACGTTAATGGGTAGTATCGGTTTTTGTGACCCGACACTATGTTGATAAGGGGGAGGGAATATGCCGTCCCGTTCCATGCTGTATGTCTGCCATCTGGTCGGATTTGCATTGATATTGTCCGGCCTTTGGTGGCTTGCACAAAACATATCCGGAATGCCGGACTATAAACTTGTGGTTGCATTGGCGGCCTTGACCGGACTTGTCGTCAATCATTTTCGATGGTGGCGTATTAGCGGCAGCGTAGACAACCGGGAGATGATCCAAAAGGTCAACCATGTAATCGTTTCCAATTATCTGGTAATGCTGCTTCTTTTTGTTTTGCTGGGTTTTAGATAGCCGGGTGCCTGTTGCGGCGGGAGCCGACCCGGGACTTCCGCCGCATCCGATGCTCAGCGGCCCGGAATCGTAAATACAGGGAACGTTGCCGCGTTTCAGTTTTGAAGATTGCGCCCTGTTTTCGTCTTCCGGCGCGATCACTTTTGGCTGTGCCCTGCTGAAGCGGAATTCGGGATATGTGCGCAGGTGTTTCGGATCGAAGGC
>CAZPHK010000310.1:0-4196 GCA_964586015.1 uncultured Acidobacteriota bacterium
TCCTGTGGCCGACACACTGCGCCTGATCCCGGTCTGCTGGGTGACCGGTCAGGCCGCGGGCATTGCGGCAGCATTAAGCGTAAAAGACAAATGCAAGCCCCGCCAGGTTAACGTAACCAGGCTGCAGGAACAGCTTCGGAAACAGGGAGCTTTTTTGGGATGATAAAACGGGTGCGCCCGCCGCGTTCTTTGATCAGGATGGCATGCCTGGCGGCGGCCGTTCTGTGTCTGTGGCCTCTTCCATTGTGGCCCGGCGCCTCTGCAGTTGCGGTGCAGGTCAGCCCATTTGTCGCATTATGCACCCTGCTGGCGGGTTCTGCATTGAGTGCCGGAGCAGCGCTCGGAATTATTTTATCGGTGACCGCCATATTTCGTAAAAGATGGTTCTGCCGCTACATATGCCCGGTCGGTTTTCTCCTTGACGGTGTTTCCCATATAGGATTGCGTAAAAACACCTGGTGGAGAATATGCCCCCCGGCAGGCAGATATGTTGCGCTGCTGACGGCGGCCGGAGCCGTTGCAGGGTACCCGCTGCTTTTATGGATGGATCCGATGGCTTTTTTCAGCAGCGCTTTTTCCGTTCGAGCGGCAACGGGTATCCTGTCCGGCGTTTTATCCGCTGCTGGCCTGGCCGTCCTGTTTATAATCGCCATAACATCGGGTGATTTGTGGTGCGCCCGTATCTGCCCTCTGGGCGCGACGCAGGACATTCTGGCGGGCATCAAATCCCTTCTCGGCAATTTCAGGAGACCAACGAAAAAAAATTCTCAGGAGAAATCCGGAATCGGCGCCGCTTTTCCATCAACACGGCGGGCGTTTCTGGCAATTGCCGCAGGTGTCGGGCTGGGATTCCTGGCGAAAAAAACAGGCCGCGCCATAACGGAAACAACTCCGTTGCGGCCGCCGGGATCGATTGAAGAGGCCGGGTTTGCGGGCCTGTGTGTGCGTTGCGGCGGCTGTATGCGTGTCTGCCCCTCAAAGATCATTCATCCGGATACCGGTCAGGCCGGAATCGCGGGCCTGCTGGCGCCTGTAGTGCACTATGAAAAAGAATATTGCCTTGAAGATTGCAATGCCTGTACACAGGTCTGCCCCAGCGGAGCACTGCAGGATTTGAACCTGGAACAGAAAAACAAATACGTGATCGGCGAAGCTCTGCTGGATGCGTCTCTCTGCTATCTTGTAAGGGGCGTCAACGATTGTGATATATGTGTCCGATCCTGCCCTTTCGATGCCGTTCAAATTTACTGGAACGATGATTTATACGTCGCCTATCCGGTCGTGGATCCTCTGAAATGCAATGGCTGCGGCGCCTGCGAGGCGTATTGCCCAACCGGAGAAATCAAGGCCATAAGAGTACGGAAATCCGGTTCTTCGGCACTCTCCTGACGAGCGCGGCATGGAGCGAAAATCCTGCCATCCCTGAATTCTGAATTAGGTAAACCATAATGTGAAATACACGATATGATTTATATAGCCTGGAGAAACTGTGCCATTGACGGATATTTTGTATTTTCACGAAATAACTCTATTATTTATAATATGTTCCATTCATGCTTTCACGGATATTCTGAACATAAATGCCGGCAATGTAATCCTTTGCATTCATTGGCACAGGTGAAGCCGGTTGTGGAGACATAACCTGTTTGTCCATTGCGGGGGATCCGCGGCATCCACCGCACGGACAAATCAGTACCCAGGAGGATTCCTATGAACCGATTACTGCATTGCGTCTTGATAACACTGGCTCTCTGCCTTTCAGGGGCCGGAACCGTTGGATTGGCACAACAGCCTGCGACAACCATTGTGTATGGAGGGAACGGGGGAACGGAGTTTGCCGATGTGGATCTTCCCAGGGGATCGCGACTTATGGAGGTTCATGTTTATACCGGGAAGTATGTGGATGCGATCCAGGCTCTTTACCAACTCCCGGACGGGAGTACGTGGATGGGTCCCCGGCATGGCGGCCCCGGCGGCGATCGGAACGTGTTCCGAATCGATTCGGATGAGTTTATTGTCGCTCTTTCCGGCCGCTACGGGAATTACATCGATTCCATGCAGATACATACCAACAAGCGCTCATTCCCTCTTCTCGGAGGCAGCGGCGGGAGTCAATCTTATCGTATCGATGTCGGTACGGAGAACCAGGCTGTCGGCTTCACAGGACGCGCGGGAAAATATCTGGATGCCGTCGGTCTGGCTTTTGTCCCGCGGACTGTCTCTCAAGTCGAACGGACGGAATTCGCCGGCGGCCGTGGGGGAACGGAATTTGCCGACGAGGAGATTCCGGTCGGGGCCAGAATTTCTGAAGTCCGCATTCACAGCGGCAGCTATGTCGATTCCATCCAGGCGATTTACACCCTGCAGGACGGCAGGCAGTACGAGGGCAGTCTGCACGGCGGAAGCGGCGGCAAATTGCAGGTATTCAAACTGGATGCCGACGAGTACATCGTTGCAATTTCGGGAAGACACGGGAACTATGTCGATTCTCTTGTTATTCACACCAATAAACGCAGGTCGCCGGCCTACGGGGGGCGCGGGGGTAACAAAGAATACAGGATAGACGTTCCTTCGGGGAATCGGGGCATCGGTTTTTCGGGAAAATCCGGCAAGTACCTGGATGCGATCGGCCTGACTTATGCGCCGTACGTCGCTACGCGTCAACGGGGAATCCGTTTTCGCAACCGGCGCTGATTTGCCGGAATCCGAAAATTCTACAATTTCCTCATGAGGCATTGGCGCCGGTGTGCGCCAATGCCTCGAATGCGGATTAATCCTCCGAATGATACTGCTGCAATGATACGACTCTGGGGTCCCCCTTCCGGAAAGCGGCGATTCCTTTAACGGCGGCTCGCGCGGCCGCCATTGTCGTAATATAGGAAACTTTATGCTTGATGGCGGTTTTGCGTATATAGGAGTCATCCGTGATTCCGCGTTTCCCGATGGGAGAATTAATGACAAGGTCTATCTCGCCGTTTTTGATCGCGTCGGCGATGTTCGGACGCCCCTCGTTGATTTTTAGAATCATGGAACATTCTATGCCGTTCCCGGACAGGAATCTGTGAGTGCCTTCCGTAGCCAGAATTGTGAATCCCAGCCGGGCGAATTCGCGCGCTATCTCCAGCGCATCTTTTTTATCCGGGTCCGTCACGGAAATCAGCACAGTGCCTCTCTGCGGAAGCATCTGTCCCGCGGCTTCCTGGGATTTATAGAACGCCATTTCGTAGGAATCCGCTATTCCCAGGACTTCTCCCGTAGAACGCATTTCGGGGCCGAGCACCGGGTCCACTTCCGGATACATGTTGAAAGGAAATACGGCTTCCTTAACGCCGTAATGCTTTACCGGGCTTCGCTTAAGGTCGAGATCGGCCAGCTTTTTACCCATCATGAGCTGGGTCGCGATTCGGACCATCTGGATGTTGCACACTTTGGAAACCAGAGGGACGGTGCGCGAGGCGCGCGGATTGGCCTCCAGAATGTAGACGGTGTCATTGGCGATAGCATATTGAATATTTATCAATCCCAGCACTTTGAGCCCGATGGCGATTTTTTTCGTGAATTCTTCTATGGTCCGCCGATGTTTCTCTTCGATGCTGACGGGAGGCAGAACGCAGGCGGAGTCGCCGGAATGAACGCCGGCCAGTTCGATATGCTCCATGATTGCGGGGATGAATGCATCACGGCCGTCCGATATGGCGTCGGCTTCCACTTCGAGCGCGTTTTCAAGAAACTTGTCGATCAGGATCGGAAGGTCGGGCCATACCGACATTGCGCTTTCGACATACAGCGTCAGATCTTCACGGTCGTGAACGATTTCCATCCCCCGGCCGCCCAGAACATAAGACGGACGAACCATAAGCGGGTATCCGATTTTGTCGGCGACGGAGATCGCCTCCTCCAGGCTGTGCGCCATGCCGGATGCCGGCTGGGGGATGCCGAGCTTTTGCATCATATTTCGAAAACGGTCCCGGTCCTCGGCCAGATCGATGGTATCCGGCGACGTTCCCAGGATTTTGACTCCCGCTTTCTCCAGGTCACGGCAAATGTTCAAAGGCGTTTGCCCGCCGAACTGGACAATGACGCCTTCCGGTTTTTCCTTCTCGTAAATGCTCAAAACATCTTCCGCCGTCAGGGGTTCGAAATAGAGTTTGTCGGAAGTGTCGTAATCGGTGGAAACCGTTTCGGGATTGCAGTTG
>CAZPHK010000311.1:0-4186 GCA_964586015.1 uncultured Acidobacteriota bacterium
TTAAGGAGAATCCCACTTGGGGAGCGCCGAGAATTCGAATAAGAGGTATTATGTTGTTATCGTTGAATAGCAGATCTTGAACTTACTATGCTTCACTTCTAGTTCAGTAAAATATGTGGGAATTTGTGCACAAATATTTATAACCGATATTGCTGATGACCTAAAGAGGATCCAATCGGAATTAATATCTTATGCCATTTACATAGGCGATTACGCGCTGTAGTAGGGTCATGGTAGGAACTGGAGGCATTTGAGTTAATACCTCTTTCTCGAAGGTGGAATTGATGTGGACACTCGGGCATTGAGCCTTCAGGACGTTAGATTCGCCGGAAAGGAGTAGCGGGTAATGACTATACGGATCAAGCGCGTATACGATCCTCCGTTGCCCGAAGATGGCTTTCGCGTACTCGTCGACCGACTTTGGCCGCGAGGCCTGGCTAGGGCCGATGCCCGCCTTGATGCATGGTTGCGCGAGGTCGCCCCGTCGCACAGGCTGCGCCGGTGGTTCGGCCACGATCCGACCAAATGGGAAGAGTTCAGACATCGTTATGCCGAGGAACTCCTGGCGCCGGAGGCTGCCGCGGCACTCGAGCATCTGCGTGCGCTTGCCGTTGACGAGATTCTAACACTGCTGTACGCCGCAACTGATCGCCTGCACAACAATGCCGCGGCTCTGCGGGAATATCTCATTACGCTGACGAACAAGGAGAAGTCATGAAAGAACAACCCTCTCAAGACTGGCAGCCATTAAGTGAGACCGTATGCCGGGATCAACGTGCCGCCTATGACGAGATGCTTGACCGCTGTCCCGTCGCCTACAGCGACGCCTTCGGCTGGTCATTGTTCAGGCACCGGGACATCCTTCGCGCGGTGCACGACCATACCACCTTCAGCAATGCGGTCTCCCGGCATCTCGCGGTTCCCAACGGTATGGACCCTCCTGCCCACACGGCCTATCGGCGGCTCATCGAGCCGTATTTCGCTCCATCAAGAATCGACGCTTTCGAACTGGTCTGTCACGAGATAGCGGCGGAACTCATACAGGGGGTCCTCTCCAACGGCGCGATCGAGGCAATAACGGACCTGGCCTTGCCATTCGCGGTAGGAGTGCAATGCGCCTTTCTCGGCTGGCCTGCTCTACTTCAAGGTCGGCTGCTGGAATGGATACGGCGGCAAAGGGAAGCGGCGCGAGCTCGAAATCGACCGGCCATGGTCAAGCTGGCCCGTGAATTCGACGCCATCATCGACGAGATGCTGCAAGTCTGTAACGTCGCCGCGCCAAGCGAGAACGTGACAGCCGAACTGATGAGGGAGCAGGTGAACGGCAGACCGCTGAGAAACAAGGAGATTGCCAGCATCGTGCGCAACTGGACAGCCGGTGAAATCGGGACAATCTCCGCCTCAGTCGGAATCTTGGCGCAGTATCTGGCTGTGAATCCGGATGTACAGGCGCAACTACGGGGCAACCAGGAATTACTGCCCGAGGCGATCGACGAAATCCTGCGTCTGTATGGCCCATTGGTGCTGAATCGACGCGTCACAACATGTCCCGTAGAGGTCGGCGGCCGCCGGATTTCCGCAGGCGAACGGATATCCCTGATGTGGATGGCGGGTAATCGCGACGGCGAAGTCTTTGTGGAGCCGCACCGCTTTCGACTGGGGCGCGATCCCGACTTGAATTTGCTCTATGGAGCGGGTATCCACGTATGCCCCGGGGCTCCTCTGGCTCGCATGGAGTTGCGGGTCGTGTTGGAGGAATTGTTCTACCATACCGCCATCCTGGAGATCGTACCCGGCGAATCAGCTCCGCATGCAACTTATCCCGACAGCGGATTCGCCAGGCTGCCCCTGCGCTTCCAATAGTTTTTAGCCTTTCGGGATATAAAGCCCTCTTGGAGCCAATAAATTACTCCGATCGATGAATCATTTTCGCATAAAGCGATCCGGAAGCCTTGAAGATGGGATTGTCAATTCGATCCATTGCCGGACACATGATCTTCCAAAAACTTATCATATATCATTTGTTCGCGCCTGGAATCCATTCGGCGAGCCGAACACGCCGGGTTGATTTAACATTCATTTTCACGAAATACAACCCTCTTCCGGATTGACGAAATCCAATCATAAAAATGATCGAGTTTCATCATTGACCCGTCTCGATGCCGGATGGCAAATAAATAGAGCGGGAATCAAGTGCGGACCCGTCTGGATTCTACAGCCCAATCGCACTTTGACGGAGCGAAAGTCGTCTTGGATTTTATCATCGGCGCGTTTAACAGAGACCGCCGGACAAGCCCGTTCTGGAATTCCCGCCCGGTCCTTTACGAATGGCTCTAAAAGGAGGACTTATGTCTAAAGAATTAGTCGATGCCGTTATCGCGATGAACGAGGGTGATGCGATAAGGATTGCGGAAAACCTTCTGAACGGCGGCGAGGACCCGCTCAGCCTTCTTGATGACTGCCGTGAAGCGCTTGGCATTATCGGGTCCCGCTTCGCGGCGGGTGAATGCTTTGTGCCGGAACTGATTCTCGCCGGCGAGATGCTGCGACAGGTGGGCGCGTTGGTAAAACCGAAGCTGGAAGTCCAGAGCGGAGGAAAATCCGCTCAAAACAAGCTCGGTACGATAGTATTCGGCACGGTTGAAGGAGACATCCACGATATCGCCAAAGACATTATGGTGTTTATGCTGGAAGTCAACGGCTTTAATGTTGTCGACCTTGGAGTAGACGTTTCGGCCGCCAAGTTTGTCGAAGCGGTAAAGAAGCACAAGCCCCAGGTGGTCGGCCTCAGCGGGTTTATGACCTTAGCCTATGATCCGATGAAAAACACCGTTCAAGCTCTTAAAGACGCGGGGCTGCGCGAAAGCGTTAAGATAATGATCGGCGGCGGACAGATGGACGACCAGGTAGCCGAGTATGCCAACAAGGCCGATGCTTATGGCAAAGACGCGATGGCGGCCGTCGAGTTGTCCAGGGGGTGGATCGGCGCCGAATAGCCGTGCCGGAACCGACGGATGGCAACATGCATCATCAATGTGCGGTATTGCAATGGATGGTGTAGAGATCCGAATTACAAAGCATATTCCCAATCTCATTATAGGTGCTCTGGCCTTTGAAGGAAGGAAGACGCCTCCAAGATATGGATAATTAACCCGGATTATACATGAAGCTTCTACTGCGGCGTTTTATCTGGGTGCGTCTGCTGCATTTCGCTCCCTAGGGCTCCTCGACGTACTGTCAAATACGCCTCCAATGCCCTCGGTAACAAGCCTTGCATCCACACCCATCTACACCGCCTCGCTACAAACCTTCATGAAAAATTCGGATTAAGACAAGCTGATTGACAAAAATGATTTTACATTAGCGATCAAAAGTATTCTGTAAATCATTTGACAACTGCGATTCCCTGTAAATATGATTTTCTCAACCCTCGGCGCTTGCGAGAATCAGTCCACTTTTGCTTGGATAAAGTAGTCCACATTAAGAACGGGATTTTGAACCTGACGAAAAATATGATTCACGGTTTTATTCAACATCATCCACACCGAAAGGTGTGCAAAACGTTGCCGCGAGGCAACAATGTGTCATTTCACACACAAACGAGCTCTCCGAGCATGCGAATCATATTCAAGAACACCTTGAGCCAATTTAGGGTACACCCAATTGGTGACGATGTTGTCTGCTGTCCGACCTGCTGAGTGGACTGTTTTTGCCAAGCAGAACAGGACTGATTCTCGCAAGCGCCAAGGTTCCTAAGACTATCCGATTTATCTGCCCCATTATCAAATATACTATCTACCCTGAAAAATTTTTATATAGCGCGGAGACCCCAAGCGCACTCGCATGAGATCGCGGGTACCCCCTCGGATAATGACTCGCCTTTATGTAATCCAGTTTCAAGATCAAGGAGAACTGTGGCGACTGGAGCAGGGCGGGGCTGCTGGGAGATGGGGGCTGGTTGCATTTGAGGCTCACCAGTTTCTAATACTGGCTGTAAAAATTGGTGAAGAACTCGGATACCCCAAGAGAAAATAGAGTGGTCTGATTATAGCTGAACTGGTGCGCAGTGGAACCAAAGTGGAACCATTTTAAGGAAAACGGATTATTTAGGATTTGTTAATTCGCGTATGTTATTGATTCTATTGGTGGAGCTGAGGGGGATCGAACCCCTGACCTCCTGACTGCC
>CAZPHK010000312.1:0-4104 GCA_964586015.1 uncultured Acidobacteriota bacterium
ATGCCGGCCTTCACGCCCGAGCCCTGAATCCCGGCGGTTAACTCCGTGTAAAACAATTCGTATAGGTCTTCTTCCAGGTTCCGTCCCCGCATGGTTGATTGCCACTTGTAGTAGTTGCCCGCACCGATACTTCCCGGAAAAAGATCCGTAGAAGCGATGATATGGACGCCGGACTTCTCGGAAAGTTTTTTCAGCAGAATCGGATCCCGTCCGCCGACGTCCGCGGCGGTCGCATCGACGACAGTCTTCACGCCCAGCTTCCTCACATCATCCAGAACGCCGAGGCAAATCGATTCCGCCGCATCACGGTCGTAAGGAGCTATGCTGTCGTCGGCGTACTATCCGGGGTAGGCAAAGGTAACGTGCTCGTGAATGAGCGTCATTCCAAGACTGTCAATCGAGGCGGGTCCGGTAACAGTCATCACTTTCTTTTCCATAAAATCTCCAGAGGTTTCCCGGGTTAACTGCTGAAATCGGCAGTGTAGATCTAAATCCGGGCCTTACCAGGCGATATAGCCGCCGTCGATTACAAGCTCGCTGCCGGTGACGAATTTCGACTCATCCGATGCAAAATAGAGGACGGCGTAAGCAACGTCCTGAGGTTCGCCATAGCGGCCGAGAGGGATATGGCCTTTCAGCCGGCGATTGAAGGCATCCTGCCCCTCCGGAGCGTTTTTCCCGACTTCATCCAGCATCGGCGTCCATATCCAGCCGGGATGTATGGAGTTCACGCGTATTCCGTCCTTTGCATAACAGACGGCATCGGATTTGGTCATCATCCTTACCGCGCCCTTTGCCGCATGGTAAAGATAGGGAGGCGGATTGTCGATTCCGGCTACGATACCGTACACGGATGAGATATTGACTATGCTGCCGCCGTTTTTCTTCATATAGGGAACCGCGTGTTTCGTGCACAGGAAAACTCCCTTCGCATCGATGCCGAGGACCTTATCCCATTCGGATACGCTGATTTCGTGGGTCGGCCGGGGCGCGCCGCTGACTCCGGCATTGTTGACAAGGATATCGATGCGTCCGTATGTTTCGCCCACCTCGCTGCAGACCTTCCGGATGTCTTCCTCGGAAGTTACATCCATATGACAGTAACGCGCCGATCCGCCGGCGCCCGATATTTCTTTTTCGACTTCGACGCCGGGCGCATCATCGATATCGACGACCGTAACGCGCGCACCCTCCCGCGCCAGCAGAATACTTGTCGCTTTGCCCAATCCTTTGGCTCCGCCGGTCACGATGGCCACTTTATCCTGAACTCTTCCCATCTCCTCGCTCCTTTAATGGCATTCACAAAATTAAATGCTAATCCATGGAATTGATGTCCTGCATTTTTAAGTGATTCATCCCAGACTACATGTCTCCGTATCCCAATAACAACAGCTTTCTCCATAGTGTACATAGCCCTGAAAGCGGTAAGACATACAGTACCGAAAACAAAATAAGCCGGTGGAGCGTAAATAAAAAGTGCTAAACTTAATCCATCAATAACGATAACATCAATCACAAATAAGATTTCTCACTGAAAAGGCTTTTTCCACCATCCGTTGTCAATTGACGGGAAAGGGGCGCTGAATATGGACGGCAACGATAAATTGTATCGGGAACTGCAGATACATCTGGATAAACAGACCATCGGTTTTCCTGAAACCCAATCGGGATCGGATATCACCCTTCTAAAGCAGCTTTTCACACCCGAGCAGGCTGAAATTGTAATGCTGTTGACTTATAAGAGTGAGCCTCTGGACAGGATCCTGGAGAGGGCGGAAAAGGCCGGCAAATCAGCCGGAGAAACGGAGCGCCTGCTGAATGAAACGGCGGCAAGAGGAGTTATAGGATTCGGGATGAAGGGCGGCGTGAAGCATTATAGGAACATTCCTTTGCTGGTGGGAATGCTGGAGGGGGCCGTAATCACCACGCCTCCGGAAAAGAAGCCGCCCCTGGTCGCCGCTGCGGGCCGGTTTTTCCAGGACGGCCTGTTCCTCAGGGATTTTGTTAACACCAAAATTCCACAGATGCGCACGATCCCGATTCAGAAAAGCATAGAGCCGAAGCATCAGATCGGGAATTACGATGAGATACGGAAAATAATCGAGCGGAACAGCGGCCCGATCGTAATCCTCGAGTGCGTATGCAGAGCCGGCGCCGAGAGACAGGGACAACCGTGCAAACAAACCTCCCGCAAGGAAACCTGCATGGCCCTGGGAGAAATAGCCGGATCCCTTGCGGAATCCGGGAAACTGGGCCGCGCCATCAGTAAAGAAGAAGCGCTCGACATTCTGCAGAAGAACCAGGAGGACGGCCTGGTTTTACAGCCCTCGAACACTCAGGAACCCGAGGCTGTCTGCTCCTGCTGCGGGTGCTGTTGCGGACTGCTGAAGATACATAAGATGATCCCGAATCCAGTCAGCCATTGGGCGACGAATTTCTTTGCGGAGGTGAACGAGGAATCGTGCACGGGATGCGGCGAGTGCGAAGAAAGGTGCCAGGTCGACGCCATGAAGCTGGACGATGAAAAGATGGCTGCAACCGTCGATTTGACCCGCTGCCTGGGCTGCGGACTATGCGTTGATGTCTGTCCGGAGAGTGCCATCGAGCTTCGCCACAAAACAGAGGAAACGGTTCCTCCTCCGACTTCGGAGGACATGATGGAAGTGATCATGTCGCACAGGCTTCGGCAATAATCCTGAAGTATTGAGTGAAGTTAAGATCGGTTTGATAATACAGGCCATAGCAAATTTTGGGATCTTCCGACGACACCCTTTAGATAGATCTTTTATGCCCCAACGACAAATCTTTCCCGGGATGCAATTCGGTGCATCTAAAAAGGGAATCCTCGTGTCTGAAACAATAGGAAACCGAGGGAGGGAACACGCAATGATCCAAAGAATGCAATGGATATTCCTGGCCGGTGTTCTATTAATGATTGCGCCGGAACTACCGCCGGCCCAGGAGAAGGCGCATCAGGGCCAGCAGGCCCAAAGTGTGGAGCAGTCCAAAGGATACGATGATTTGCAGCAGAAAATGCTGTATGAAAAACAACAGAGCGATATGGAAATCCAACGAATGGAGGCCCGGAAAAAGAATGAAAAATACTATAACACATTGGCTTTTATCTCATTTGCCATAACTGTTCTGGTCGTCTTTGCAATCATAGCTCTGATTTTTTTTGCTCGCGCCCGTAGAGAGAAACGGCGGCACGAACTTATCGGACAGTACCTCGAAAAAGGCCGGGAAGTGCCGCATGAGCTGTTGTCGGGAAAAATAACCGGGGCTGTTTTGTCTCCCGGCCAGTGGGCCGCCTTCATCCAATGGCGCGATTTGCGTCGGGGTACATGGCTGCTGTGCCTTGGACTGGGGATCGGGCTTGCGGTCTACCTCTGGTCCGGCAACCTGAAATATACGGTATGGTGTTTGATAATACTGTTTCTGAGTGCAGCCTTTTATATCAACGCCCTGTTCTTTTCAGGTAAATCGGATTCCAACCGGAAACGAGAAGGTGACGCTTAAATAGTGGCAGACAGCGATGCATCGCTTGTTGTTCGAGTTGTCGCGGATGACGATCGCAGTGCGTTCGAATTGTTGGTGCGGCGCCACCAGTCTAAGTTGAGAAACTTCCTTCGCAGGCTGACCGGGAATGATGCCGCGCGTGCCGATGATCTCGCACAGGAAACGTTTCTCAAGGCATACAGGTCGATACGCACCTACAGGGGAACCGCCGCGTTTTCTTCATGGCTGTATCGGATTGCATACAACACGTTTCTCAATGATGAACGAAGCCGTCTTTATGTCTATTCCACAGCCATAAAAATCCGGTTCCAGCGGGTTATGCCGATGAAATGTAAAAGTCGATCGAAAAACTGTTTCGCGCGGTCAAGAGTGCTGTTCCGGAGGTATTCGTCTCTCGGTGTTTCGAAAGACCAGAAACGCGATGTTGATGAAGACGATGAAAAGAAGGAGAGGTAATGTGGGGGCAATTACGGTCATGGCTATTGCGGATGCCAGAGAAAGCAATTGACCGACGGCAAACAGAATTATGCTCTTCGGAACCCTGCCTGAGTACATATGGCCGAGCCCTGTACTGAATATCAGAGT
>CAZPHK010000313.1:0-4037 GCA_964586015.1 uncultured Acidobacteriota bacterium
CCTTTGAATGCGACTCTTGGAGTCTTGCCTGTTTGCTGCGTCGGGGATTTCTCTTCAGGCGTCAGCGGCTTGGTCAAACCATCGATCACATCCTTCATGGCTGCCGCTATGCCCACTTCAATTTCAGACTTGACGGTGGATTCGCAGGCAACGGATTCCCCAACGATTCTGATTCCGGGCATTCCCTTGCTGGATGCAGCGGATTGAGCATCGGCAACAAAACCGTTATTAGCCAGTAGCACGACCGGCTTGCCAAAGTCCTCGAGTACTATTCCGTTGTAGACGAGGTACTTTGTGCAGGACCCTCAATCACCGACAACGGCAATGGCCGCATCAAGACTTTTCGCCCAAGCCGTAAATGCCTCTTTGTTCTCCGTCTCGATCTCATTGACATTCGCCCCGTAAGACCGGTACATGATTATCTCGGCATCGGGGTAAATGTCCGCCAATTTCCGTTGGATCGATTCCGCGATCGGCAGGGCCGCCCGCTTGGGATTGACGAATAATCCGATCTTTTTTCCCGCAAGGCTGTCTATTCTCGGGGAAATTCCCCGGAGCGGGATCGGATCGGCATCCGCCCAGGGGCTGAGAACTTCAAATTGAGCGGCTTGCGCCTTGGCTTCGGAACCCGCAGTCCCTTGAGCCCGGGACGAACCCTGGACCGCCAGGACGACGAGAATTCCGATGGAAAGCGCCGCTAAAAATCTGAACATAGTTGGCTCCTTCTCCTTCCAAAATGGCCTGGTCTTTTCCCGCCATAGCCACAAAACACATGAAATGCACAAAACCGTAGGTCGTCAGCACCAGTTAGACTTTTGGACATCCAAAATACGAGATACTTTGTGCCGTAGCTGGCAGGGCCAGTTTAGCATTTTCAGTCCGCTTCCTTGCAAGCGTTTTACTTGTCAATTTTCTTCTTTGTTCAGGACAGGACAATTATTCACCCGCAATACCGATTCCATTAAATGAATGCCGGTATGAAATTTGTGGCAAATATAGCCGGTTTTTAAATTAAAATAAGCTTCCCATTGACATGTTTATGATTCAATCAGGGCATTAAATATGAAGAATATTTTTACTCAGGTTAACACTTTCCAACGGATTTTAATGGTTGTTTTTCTGGGAATAATTTCCCCGTTAACAAATTCCTGTGCCGAAAAAGCCAAAACGATCGAAGAAACTCCGGGAGTCGCGGTTTTACTGGTAGACACCGACCGGGTCATGGGAGAGATTGACGAAAATATTTACGGCCAGTTTCTGGAACATATAAATCATTCGGTTGTTGACGGGCTTTTTGCAGAGCAGGTTCGCGGACAGGGCTTCGAAGGCGACGATTTTCAGAATTTCTGGGAACCATTTGCAGAAGGCGGGAATATACAGGTAGAAAACATTGCCTTCGAGAATAGTGAGAAAAGCATTCGGATTGAAGCGAACGGAGGCATTGCCGGAATTCACCAGGGACGCATTTATATTGAAGAGGGAAAAGAATATAACGGATCCGTATGGCTAAAACCGGAAGAGGGAGCAAGCCGGATTACTTTTCGTGTAAAGGATGCCGGAGGAAATGTGCTGACGGAAGAACCGCTTGGTATCTCGGGCTCGGAATGGCAGGAGTGTATGTTTTCCTTTGCAGCCTCAAAAACAGACGAACAGGCCTCCATTGAGATTGCAGCATCGGGTGAAGGTATGGTGCTGGTGGATTTTATATCGCTGATGCGGGCGGATGTGCGTTCCAACGGGATGTTTCGTCCTGATTTGTTCCGGGCACTCGATGATTTGAAACCTGCATTCATTCGCTGGCCGGGCGGATCCTTTGCTTCCGTTTACAAATGGAAAGACGGGATCGGACCGCATGTTTCCAGGAAATACAATCCGAATGAAATCTGGGGAGGATATGCCGATTATTACGGATTCGGGACAGAAGAATTCATGAACCTGTGTAACAAGCTGAAGGCAGATCCGATGGTTGTATTGTCCGCCACCTCCACCGATCCTGAGGCTGTGCAGTACGCGATGGACTGGGTTCATTACCTGCTCGACCCTGAAACTACAGAATGGGGGAAATTACGCGCTGCAAACGGACACCCTGCCCCCTATAAAGTTCCCTACATTCAAATCGACAACGAACCGATGAATCACGGCCTGACTCCGGACGAATACGCGGAAATAGTCAACGTATACGGCAGCCGCCTGCGGGAAATTGCACCCGGCGTAAAAATAGTGGCCTGCGGCCAGAAACGCTCGAACGATATGAACTGGAGCGAAAAAATTATTGATATATCGGGAGAAAATTTTGACATCCTGGGCTGCCATAACTACGAATACGAAAATGATAATTTCAAAACGGGAGTCAGGAGAATCGAGAATTATCTGGTAAAACTCCGGAACTACATTTTAAAATCAAATCATCCGGAAATTAAAATCGGCATTCTGGAATGGAACCTCTGCAGGACCTATGACTGGCGTGCCGGCCTGCATGCTGCGGGAAGTTTAATCAGTTACGAAAAACTGGGTCCGGAGCTGGAATTCAGCTGCCCGGCCCTGCTCATGCGAAATACCACCGACGATCCCACCTGGACTGCCTTCATCTATCACGACCATGTATCCTGGTTTCCCGGCTCGGGTTACGTAGTTGAAAAACTGTTCCGTGAACATTACGCCAAAATCCATTATGCATCCACTTCGGGAACCTTCAGGGATATTGAGAAGAGGATGAGTTTTTTTGATGAAATCTCACAATACAAACCGGAAGACTGGAAGCCCGGTACAGTGGATGCCATTGCCACCGGAAGCGAAGACAACCGGGAAATTATAATCAAAGCAGTCAATTATGAGAGTTTAAAAAACACCCTGCTGGTCCGTTTACAGGGATCCACCGTGCCTGAAAATGCGACGGTTCGAAAGTACACAATACAAGCCGGTGAAAACGATGCAGCATCTCTGGAAGAACCGGATGAAATCAGGCCGGTAGAATCAATCCTGCCTTATAGTAAAGATATGGCCGTTGAAATGAGTCCTTACAGTGTTGTGCTGGTTGAGATTATGGCTGAGAATTGATATTAAAAAGAATCAGGATCTGAAATTCAGCGACGATACCATGCGCCCCCTTCTTGGAGACCACAGGCGGGTTTCCGGGTGAGTGAATTCCCCAAAGAGGCGTTTATTCCTTCTATATCGGCATGCATTTCACTATTGCGGTGAAAGAAGGCTTCGTGCGGAAAATCCGGCACCGGATTATGAAAGACGCATGCGGGGGCGTATGGTTTAACAACAGGCGGCGGGCACGCATTCCCCGCCGCTTCTGCTGTTAAACCGGGACTTCTTCGAGTGAATCGGTTCAGAAAGAAAAGCTGTCTTTACTGCACTTTCTTCAGTACCAGATCCGGCATTGGAGGCATGCCTCCACCGCCGGGACCGCCGCCACCGGGACCGCCACCGGCGCCGCCGCCCATGGCGGGCATATCGAACGACATTTTCAGCGTCATTTCGTCGCCCTTAAGTGTCCCGTTGTATTTGATAGTCATTTCCATTTTGCCGGTAGTTTTAACGACAAAAGATATCTTGTCGCCGTCGATCTTACCGTCGGAAACGGGGCTTTCCTGACCTTGCGGACCTATGGTCGTTCCGGTAAATGTATTGCCGTCGGCCTTGAAGGTAAAGCTAAGGTCCATGGACTGGCCCATCATGTCCATGCTGCCTTTCCATGTTCCGGAAATATCCGCAGCCCATGCCGTTGCGAGCAGTACGCTCAGGGCTAAAACAGTCATTACTAGGATCTTGATCCTCATAGGATGTACACTCCTCCTTAAAGTGAAAAAATTGGCACTCCATTTGTATTAAGAAACGTCGCTATTATAGTACGATTCGCATTATTTCATGTTACTTTCTCAACACCAACGTCAAGTTTTTTTCAAACATCGCGCAAGGGGCCGCTAGGATTCCGGCTGAGAACATGGACCACATCCGGCTACAGCGTTCGTAACCCTATCAGCCCGTGGTAAAAGTACAGTGGGTCGCGCGCATAGGGCTTGCGAGGC
>CAZPHK010000314.1:0-4018 GCA_964586015.1 uncultured Acidobacteriota bacterium
GGAAGGAGAAAAGCCCTGAAGTGCGGTTGAGGAAAACTTGATTTGTACGTTAGATGTTTATATGCAATAAGGCAATTTTACGGATATGCGAAAAACCGGCATATGCTGATTTTGAAGTGGTATTGAAGATACTTCCGGGTATGGATTCCCGATTAAAGAAATGTCCGGAACAGGTATTTCGAGTACAGCCGACAAACGGACAAGTCCGTCCGACTCCGTATTCTATAATGGAGCCTGCCGATTATGAATTTTTCGCACACACAAACAAGATTCTTGAGGCAGAATTCAGCCGGGACAACAGATATCCGGATACAATTTTCCCGGGAATACTTCTCCCCCATACCCCCATCAGACTCCAGTGATATTATGATTTGGAGAAGACGGAGCTCCCCCTTTCCGAAAGCTCCGTCTTCAGTCCGCCACTGGAGAATTCCAGGTTTGGGTGAGGTGTTACTGCATCAGACCGAGAATCGACTGTTTTGAGGCATTGGCCTGCGACAGTGCCGCTATCCCGGTCTGAGTCAGGATCTGGTACTTGGTCAGGCTCGAGATCTCCTCCGCCATGTCCGCGTCCCGGATCGTCGACTCCGCGGACTGCGTATTCAGGGATTGGTTTTCCATAACCGAAACAGCCGACTGGAGACGGTTCATACCCGCGCCGAGCTCACCCCTCATGGAAGCGACGGCGATCAGTGCGTCTTTGATTACGGACATGGAAGCTACGGCCCCTGCCTGGGTCGTAAGATCGATGCTGGAAAGGTCCTGACCTCCGAGGTCCGTGACCGTTTCCCCGGATGTGGTGATTGTGCTGATTGCGACCGCGATCGAACTGGAGGCGAAAATGTCGCCGACATAGACGCTGAGACTGCCGTCGATTCCCGCGCTGGTGAATAACTGAACCCCGTTGAAATTGGTCTGTTCCGCGATTCGGGCAATTTCCGCCTGGATCTCGGTGTATTCCATATTGAGCGACTGGCGACCGGTGTCGTCCACCGTTTCCGTTGCGGCTTCTTCCGCAAGAGTGATCGTCCGCGTCAGTATGTTCGTTATTTCCGATAAGGCGCTGTCCGCAATCTGGCCTACACTGATACAGTCGTTACAGTTGCGAACGGACTGATCGAGAGCGCGGACGTTGGCTCGCAGCGTGTCCGCGATCATCAGGCCCGCGGCATCGTCGGCACCGCTGTTGATGCGGTAGCCTGAAGAAAGCCTGGTGATGGTTCTTGTGAGACTGTTGCTTGTAATTCCCAGTTTATTCTGGGCGTAGAGTGCTGCTATGTTGTTTAGGACGCTGAAGTTCCCCATGATGAATTCCTCCGTGAATTCTTTGGGAGTTGATGAGTTGTTCCTACGGGTGATCTTTCAGGCATCCTTGCCCAACACCTGCAGGAATTCAGTGGCGTAAAAAATGACCGGTTAAAGTTTTCCGATCATTTACAACTTCCGCGATTCATATCGACGACACCCGCAGTCAAGTTTAGCCCCAAAATTAAAATTTTATTTCTCGAATTGGCACTCAAGTTGCTTTAACGATTCACGGACGATAAATCGTTCCGTAAACAACGAGGTGCCTATGACCAGGTTCTATGTCAATGAAAGGGAAATCATTCCACCTCCCGGAATAAAATCTTTTGATGATTTTCTCAAACAGGTGGACGGCAAACAACTGCCGCCCAATTCCGTTGTCAGGATGGTAAATATCGACGGTAATCCAATACGGGATGACTTGCTCGGGGATCCTGCGGGAATAATCAAGAAGATGGAAAATGGGGAGAAGGTTGAAATTATAACCGGGACAGTGGAGGAAATCGTCCACGATTCTCTCTCGGAAGCGTTCGCTTATCTTGAGCGTGCCGAGGAGGGAATACCCGCCCTGGCCCAGAACTTCCAGGCGGATCCGGGGCCGGAGTCGTTCCGGGGGCTTCGTCAATTATACGAAGGTTTTTACTGGCTAAGCCTTCTTTTAAGCAAGCTTTCCGACAATTTTGAGATCCCTTTGGATGATGTCGTTCTGCAGGGTGTGCCTGTGGGCGAACATCACAGGAAATTTATTTCGATTCTGAAGCAGTTGATGGATTCGCAGGCGAAGGGGGACATGGTACTGATTTCCGATCTTCTCGAATATGAAATTGCGCCGATGGTTCCTCTATGGAAGGAAATGTTTCAGATGATTGCCGATAGAGGCGTAGCAACGCGGTAACTTCGACCGGGGGATTGTCAAAACATGCCGAAAAGTGCCAAAACTCTGACAGTCTCGTCCGGTATTTTGTCTGCAATGAATAAATTCTGCCTTTGGATACGAACCGCTTCCGCTCCTCAAACAGGTTTCGGACACCTGAGACGTACTATGGTTTTGGCCAGATCCCTCCAAAATTGCTGTCTGCCGCTGTTTCTTATCGATCCCGATGATAGATGGAGCCGGGAACAGCTCGCCGATCAGGGTATGGCTTTTGTATACGAACCGCTGGATTCAGTCTGGTCGCGCTTGCCGGAACCGAAGGCCATTCTTGTCGACACACGGCAGACGGAAGGTCTTGCCGGATTCATGGATCAAGCAAAAAAAAGACATTTGACTACAGTCAGCATTCATGACCTGGGCCTTGATCCACTTCCCTCCGATATAGCAATCGATGGCAGCATAGCGCCGGATTTGTCTAATTTTACAGGATATCGAACAACCTTTTATACCGGTACTGCCTATATGGTTCTCGACCCTGTCTATCAACTTCTTCACCAGCAGGACAAACGTATCGGCGAACATGTCCGAACGGTTTTCATCAATCTGGGAGGAGGAAATTCAGGCGTTTTTTTCAAGAAGATTCTGGACGGTCTGAAATTATGGAATCGTGAAATCGAGGTCTTCGCCGTTTCCGGTTTCTCTCATTGGGGACAGGAAGATTTTTCCGGAAAGAATTGGCCCCCCCTGCATATCAAGTGGATTTCGGATCACGTCGGCACCCGCTGTTACCGGGCCGACATTGCGATTACGGCCGGGGGAATAGCCGCCTATGAGGCTCTTTGTACCGGAACGCCTCTCATGGCTCTTTCTTACGACAGCTACCAGCAGACTGCGATTCGCGCGCTTGCGGATAAGGATGTCTGTATAGACCTGGGCGCAGGGGGAGATCTCAGCGCTTCGGAATTGCCTGGAATTTTAACCCGCTTCGAATCCGATCAGATAAAGAGACACTCGTTTTCACTGAAAGGAAAGCAGATTGTAGACGGCTGCGGCCTTGAACGCGTGTTGCATATCCTCAGGGATACGATAGGAGCCCGTTCCGGCGGATCGATAATGGAGGATGTCGGATGATCAAAGCCCTGATATTCGATCTGGACGACACTCTCTATTGTGAAAAGGACTTTGTTGAGAGCGGATACAAGGCAGTCGCCCGCCACCTTTCCGGAAGCATTGGATGCGATTTTAATTCATTGTACGCCATGATGCTCGACACGCTGCATTCCATAGGACGTCACAGTGTCATGGATGCCGTGAAGGCAAGATATCCCGTTGATCCCATCGCCATCGAGGATCTGGTCGCGGTATATAGAGGCCACAATCCCAAGATCCGGATGTATCCGGGTTACTACGCCTTTTTAAAGGAATTATCCGGCAGTTACAGCCTGGGAATCATTACGGACGGCATGCCTGAAGTTCAGGAGAGGAAAGTCCGGGCTCTTCGGCTGGAAGGACTGATGGACAATATTATTTATACCTGGAAATTCGGGGTGGATAAGCAGAAACCGCACCCACATTCCTTTTCCTTGATGCTCCGGTCTCTGGAAACGAACGCCGAAAACGCACTTTTTATCGGTGATGACCTTACCAAGGATTGTATGGGATCTCACAGGGCAGGTATGAAATGCGCACAAACCCGTCCTTCGGTTTCAGACGGGGAAGGCCTGAACGAACCGTGTCATGAAAAACCGGAGTACGTTATCGACTCGCTTTTTCAGTTGCCACAAATTTTGCAGGAATTGAATTGAAATGAGAGAAATGGATATTCTGATAGATCAGGAA
>CAZPHK010000315.1:0-3963 GCA_964586015.1 uncultured Acidobacteriota bacterium
TGCTCAGTCGGCTGATAGCTCGGCGGCGCGTAGGTCAGCAATTCAACGGGGATTCGCCTTTGGCTATTTCTCCCGACGGCAAGAAATTGGTCTTTAGCACGTCTAAAGGGCTTTATTTACGCTCCCTGGACGAACTGACAACCACACTAATACCCGGAACTGAAGGAGATAACGAGCAACCATTCTTCTCGCCTGAGGGCAAATGGATTGGATACTTTTCTGTCGTTGACGGGAAGCTGAAAAAGATCCCAAGCAATGGTGGCAAGCCCAAAGAACTATGCGATTCTCTGGGAGTGGGAATCAGTGGCGCAAGTTGGGGCGAAAATGACATGATTGTATTTGGCGATCGCCCGGATAACATCCGTCGAATTTATGCCGGCGGCGGGTTTCCGGAATCTCTTGTCAAAAAGGATGACATAGGTCTGCCTCAAATTCTGCCGGATGGGAAATCGCTTCTGTTTAGCGTCGGCCTTACTTCCGCAGATCCGAAAATTATGGTGCAGCCGCTCAAATCAGGAGAGCCAAGGGAATTATTGCCTGGTTACCTTTACGGATACTTCCCGACCGGGCATATCATTTATCGGCCCAGCTTGCTTAGCTCCGTTTTTGCCGTTCCGTTTGACCTCAACAAACTTAAGGTTACCGGGGAACCGGTTCAAGTGATTGATAATGCAGGCAATCTTGCCATTTCAAACTCCGGGACGCTTGTGTATACCCCTCCTGGAAGTTTATTTGAAAAATGGGCAAGGTTTACTCTTGTATGGGTGGACCGGGAGGGAAAGGAAGAACCGCTCGGAGCCCCGCC
This sequence comes from uncultured Acidobacteriota bacterium, assembly GCA_964586015.1. GTDB lineage: Bacteria > Acidobacteriota > UBA6911 > UBA6911 > UBA6911 > UBA6911. Next base: position 806 of record CAZPHK010000315.1, read on the forward strand.
TAATGCTTATGGATATCCCAAGATTTCCCCCGACGGCACGCGTGTGGCGCTGGGCGCTGGATTTTGGAGTTCAGATCTATATATTTGGGACACTATACGTAAAACCCTGTCAAAACTGACCTCTGAAGATACTACCCGAGAAATGGCGCCCGTTTGGAGCCCGGACGGCAAAAAGATTGCTTATTGGGCGCAATTTTTGGGTACGGGGCACCCCAACGGCTTGTACTTGATGTCAGCCGATGGCGCCGGAGAGGCGGAGAAACTCATTCAACCGGAAGAGGGCCGAAATCTGCTTCCATGCTCGTGGTCAGGTGACGGAAAGAACCTGCTGATACACGAAATAATTGTATTACCCATGACTACTGATATCTGCACGCTTTCAGTGGAAGGAGACCACACAAAAACAGCGCTGCTCCATACGGAGCATTTAGAGATGCAGCCCAGCATTTCACCTGACGGGAAATGGATTGCCTACACCTCTGCTGAGAGCCTGGAACAGGCAGAAGCAGGGTCTTTTGAAATTTGCGTTTGTCCATTTCCTGATGTGAATGCAGGCAAGTGGCAAGTTCCCTCAGGCGGCGGAAACAGCCCGCTATGGTCGCCGGATGGGCGGGAATTGTTTTATCTGAGTTCGGATAATTTCGCGATGGCAGTTGATGTGGAAACAGAGCCCTCACTGAGCTTCGGAACACCCAGAAAGCTTTTCAAAAATACGAATCTCGGCCTGGCGATCGCATCAGGCCCTCCATGGGACATCCACCCGGACGGCAAGAGGTTCCTGATGATTAAACCGCTGCCGTCGACGGATACCGCTGCCGAAGCCCCACGACCGAGGATCATCATCGTCGCAAACTGGTTTGAAGAACTGAAGCGGCGGATGTCGGTCAGGTGAAGATTGAAATTCCCGGATCTGCAAATTGGGCTGCCGTTATTTTCCGCGTTGACTATGCGGGCTTCGGTGAACTTGTCTTCAGAGCAACTTCCAAATCCTCATAACAGCCTCCGACGGCTTTCTTGAAACAGCGTTAAGATTTTGATCCCGTTTTTGCGCATTAAGGAAATAGAAGGCGTTCAATTCAAGGAGGAAACCATGAAGATCATAAGATTAGCTTTATTGCCAACAATAGCGCTGGTGATTTTATGTTCCGCCGACTGGATTGCCGCTGAGGGACCGCCGGTTGCTGAGTTTCCGGAGCAGCTGTTTTTCGCTCCATATGAAAGCCCTACCGGCGTCGCGGTGGACAAAGTCGGCAATGTTTATGTCAGCGTCGAAGCCAGTAATCTTGATCCTAAGCATGTCGAGATCTGGAAGTTTTCACCAACTGGAGAAAAGACGCTCTTGGTTCAATTCGACATTCCGCATGAGGCGCTCAGCCCGCAACTCGAGGTGGATGCCATGGGCAATGTTTACGTAACCAGGAATATGGCTGGGAATATAGAGGATCAGGGAGTATACGTAGTGGACAAAGATGGAGTTGCCGTGCTGTTGCCGGGTACTGAGGAAATTTATTTTGCAAATGGGCTGGCATTTGACAAGCGGGGAAACCTGTATATAGCCGCTCTAACTTCGCTTGATAGCGGTCCGGGTTCCTGTGTGGGCGTGTTTGGGCTGGGGGGCATCTATCGTTTCCCGAAAGGCGGAACTGAGGCTGAACCGTGGTTACACCACGAGCTTCTTACGGGAAACTGCCCCCCGTCGTCAATGTTTGGTTTCCCCTGGGGCGCCAATGACGTCCAGTTTTATAACGGCAGCCTGTATGCGCTCAACTGTGATAAGGGCACAATCGTTGAAATCCCGATACAACCAAATGGCGATCCGGGCGAACCGACGGTGTGGGCAACTCTTCAACCGGTGAGCGAAACACCATTTCCGGGATCCTTTGTATACTTCGCTTTTGATGTGCACGGTAATGCTTATGTTTCTGATGGTTCAGGGGCGATTGTGCGAATCAATGCCCGGGATATGTCTCAAGAAACCATCGCATATTGGCCTCTTGCGCCCCTTGACATTCCGGTCAGCATAGCTTTCGGCACGGGCAAGGGCGGGCGAACAAGCATATTCATTGTCAACATGGGTTGGATGGCACTCTGGGGAATCATCCCGGAGGCTCCAGGCCCCAGTTTAATGAAACTTGATGTGGGCATTCCAGGTCTGCCTTTGCCTTGATGGGAGCCACCACTGGTATCGTAGAAAACACAGTCCAATCTCGGCAACATACTGTTAAGGGCCGTCCTTCGGGGCGGCCTTTTATTTTTATGACCACCATGGTTGTATTAAGAAGCGCGGATTTAGGCTTAGATTGAATTCTGTAAGAATCATACCGAACTTGAGGCTGATTTTAGATTTATTCCAACCTTTTTTTAAACCAGCATTGTTAGGTACTAAGAACTTCCGATCAATGCTTATAGCTTATTGGCCACATTGATATCCGCGGCCAATGCATCCAGGCGATCGTGCAGCTTCCCGCATTCTATCCTGCTCTCTTCATCCGTAAGCAGATCCAGCGGCACACGCTCCATTTCATTCAGGGCAGCAACGACTTCGTCCAGTTTCTGGTAGGGTATCGTTATAATATGCAGACCCGGCGGATACGACTGCCTGATCTGCAACCCTACTCTGCTTGAGTATTTCCTGCATCTTCCTGATTACCGAGGGTGAGGGCACGTTGCATTCCAGTTGGACGAGGAATGCGAAATTGTCGGCGAGTATCTCTTCGGCAATATTTCTATCTTTGTCCGTCAATCAACCCTTGGCGAAACTGTAGGTTTTCCTGCCCTCTTTAACAAATTTGAATATTCTGAGCAGTGGGCAAGGGAAGCCCAAACGTATTTATTATTCAAGCAGATCTTTTAAATCACCCCGTCCTGTCTTGCCCGGCTCGCATCTGCAGTTTCTCTATAAACTCCATAACCCCCTGTGGGTTGGGGGACGTGGGTTGGGGGATGGACCAGGGCAAATTACTAAATAATATATAGATATCCCCGATTTTACCTCTCAAAACCGCTGTTACAGGCAGAAAAAGGCCCCTGAATCTGCCGCTAAAAAAAAGGAAGCTCGTTTATATATTTTTGATTTGTTGCTAGAAATAATCAGGCTTTGCCCGCCTGTTCGAGAACGGTATCGATAAGGCGGATAACAAACTCCTGCTGTTTGCGAG
>CAZPHK010000316.1:0-3953 GCA_964586015.1 uncultured Acidobacteriota bacterium
GCGAATATTGAGTTTATCCAGCACGGCAAGATCCGCGTCGGTGAGGTTGTTGAGCTGGCCTGAACGAAAGACCATGCCCCACTTTACCTGACGTCCGTCTTGTGTGATGTATCCTCCCAGGTCACGAAAGTTCGGTTGCCCATCAAGCTTAATATGCCGTTTTTGTTCATCGGTTTCTTTCCCTGTTTTTAATGCCTGCTCCGACCGGCAGGAAAGGTGAGGGATGCTTGCAGCCAGCAGAAGTATCAGAAAGAAGATCTTACTATGTGTCTTATGCATGTATTCTCCTAAAAAAGCCTTGTATCAACCAACCAACCACGAAACGCTTATTTGCAAAGAAAAGATTAGCACTATTATAGACGGACGTTCACTGAAATTTCGAACTCTGCTGCAGTTCCCCGGCTGGTTGATTTCCGGGCTCCAGCCCGCCCGCGTCCGATTCTCGATTTGATCTGATATTTGCTGCAGATGTATCGATTCTATCGAAACAGGCGACCGTACATGCCGGCTGTTTGATTTGTCAAGATCGATGGAATGACTTTTCAGGGACAACAAGGTTTTCCGCTGCAGGAATTGGAGGAAGCAGAGCACAAGAGCGAATTCGAGTCTGTTCGTTTCTCGGATTTGATTTCCTTCGGCATCACTGTTAATATTCCTCCTGAATCGGGGATGGAGTCCCCCTGATAATACGCCTGATTCAGGCTAATGACTCCTACTGCCGGGAATGTTGCAGCAGGAGGAGTCGTTGCCTTGTGACCCAAGCCTGCTTCACTGCAGGTTTTTTTATGCCTGCAGACTAATCTGGACGCTCATTTCAAAAGAGGACTCCGTCGATGATACATAAACTGATCTTATTGGCGATAGCCGGAGCTCTCGGGACTCTGGCGAGATATGGGATGGCAGGATTCCTTCAGCGAGTCGACGGTACGTCATTTCCCTGGGGAACCGTCACCGTCAACTTGGCGGGGTGCTTTCTGGCGGGAATGCTCTGGACGTTGTTTGAAAACCGGTGGCCCGTATCCGGAGAGACGAGAACAATTGTGCTGGTCGGTTTCATGGGGGCATTCACCACCTTCTCGGCGTTGATCCTGGAATCCGGGGAATTGATACGATCCGCGGAGTGGGCATCTGCACTTGCGAATGTTGCCGTCCAAATTTTGATTGGATTTGTTGCCCTCTTCATCGGAGCGGCGCTGGGTCGAATGGTTTGAGGAGGATATGAAAATGAAACTTCCGCATGAAGCTTTTTTATTGCGCATATTTATCGGCCCTGGTTTGGAATCCTATCAACAGCCTCTGAGAAATAGATTATCGAAGCCCTCAATTGATGTCGATCGGGACCCGGTGCGGCGGAAGAGCCCTTGCGGATTTTTCTTAACTCCCGAAGGGCCTGAATGCCGCTTGAACAGTCAAGCCGGTCGTGTATACATTATTGAATGCCGGCAATGGAGTTTGCCCGCTCACCGGAAGGTGAGGAACCGCCTGAAGTTCTCAGGGCTGATAACTCCTATCCGATCCTCACAAACACCGGGCATGAATAATCCGGGTTAAGGATTGAAAACACGGGCCCGGGGGATTCCTGAGGCGGGATTTTTCTTTCAGAATGATGCTCATGTCAGCGGATTCTTTTGTCTTTAATGTGGTGAATCCGAAAAAACGCGATAGAGGTTCGCTTCGATTGGAAAGGAGAGATCATGAAACATAAGGTTAGTTCAATCAGAGCCCTGGAAGTTTTGGATTCGCGGGGTAATCCTACTCTGCGTGCCTTCGTAACCCTGGACGACGGATTGACCGCTTGCGCATCCGTGCCTTCCGGAGCATCCACCGGGGAAAATGAAGCCTGTGAGCTGCGCGATGACGATAAAAAGCGCTACGGAGGCAAAGGCGTCCTGAAGGCGGTTTCCAATGTAAATGAGATTATCGCTCCCGCGATCGTCGGGATGGATCCCCGCCGCCAGGTTGAAATCGACCGTGCAATGATCGAACTGGACGGGACTCCCAACAAGACCCGGCTGGGCGCGAACGCCATTCTCGGGGTTTCGATGGCGGTGGCGCGCGCCGCGTCGACTTCGGCAAATCTTCCGCTGTACGCGTACCTTGGAGGACCCGGCGCCGTGCAGATTCCCGTTCCCATGATGAATATCCTCAACGGCGGGAAACATGCCGACAACAGCGTCGACTTCCAGGAATTCATGATTATGCCGGTGGGAGCGCACAAATTCGCGGAAGGGCTTCGATACTGCGCGGAGGTCTTTCACGTCTTGAAGACAATTTTAAAGAAGAAGGGGTATGCCACGGCGGTGGGGGATGAAGGCGGGTTCGCTCCGAATCTGAAGAGCAATGACGAAGCCTGCGAGGTAATCCTGGAAGCGATTCAAAGTGCGGGGTATAAACCGGGCGGGGATATCGGAATCGCTCTGGATCCGGCCGCCACCTCGTTCTTCGAAAACGGCGTTTACAACCTCTCTAAATCCGGCCAGGGAAAGAAAACCAGCAAAGAGATGACAGCTCTATACAAAGCATGGATCGACAAATATCCCATCATTTCAATTGAAGACGGTCTGGCGGAGAACGACTGGGACGGATTCCGGGAGCACACTGCGACATTGGGATCGAGCATTCAGATCGTAGGGGACGATATCTATGTAACGAACACAAAATTCATCGCTCGCGGGATTGCGGAAAAATCAACCAACGCCGTGCTCATCAAGCTGAATCAGATCGGAAGCGTAACGGAAACCATCGAGGCGATTCAGCTCTGCCGGAAGGCCGGTTTGGGCTTTGTGATTTCCCACCGTTCCGGAGAAACCGAAGACGCCTTTATGGCGGATTTTGCGGTTGCAATGGGCGGGGGGCAGATAAAGAGCGGCTCCGCATGCCGCAGCGAACGGATGGCCAAGTACAACCGGCTCCTGGAAATTGAAGCGGAACTCGGGAATGCGTCCGTATTTAAATCTCCAATCTGACGTGGATTACCCCCGAAAAATATTCAGAGGGACTGCGCTGAAATTTTGAGAGAGTCGGAGTCAATCGAATAACAACACCTGTCGGGATGCAGTTTTCGGGAGCATTGATGCGACACGTGCATGAATCCAGGAAAAACGGGAAAACCAACGGTCGACCGGCAATAAGGCTGGTAATTCTGCTTGGTGTCGTGAGTCTTTTCGCGGATGTGACTTATGAAGGTGCGCGCAGCATTACGGGGCCTTTTCTTGCGTTACTGGGAGCAAACGCCCTTATCGTAGGTTTCGTTTCCGGTTTTGGCGAACTGATCGGCTATTGCATACGCCTGGCTTCGGGCTATTTCGCGGACCGGACGGGAAGGTATTGGGGGATTACCGTATTTGGATACGCCATAAACCTGATTGCCGTGCCGCTCCTTGCTTTGGCCGGCACATGGCAAATGGCCGCCTTCCTGATGATCGCCGAACGCACGGGTAAGGGAGTTCGAACCCCCGTACGGGACTTAATTCTGTCCCATGCCGCTTCGAAAATGGGAAGAGGGTGGGGTTTTGCATTGCATGAAGCCCTTGATCAGATCGGCGCTATGCTGGGGCCCTTAATCGTGGCAGCGATTCTGTACTTCAGGGGGAATTACCGGACCGGTTTCGCCGTTCTTCTGGTGCCTGCTGTTTTTGCGGCCGGCGTATTGACGGTTGCGGCGCGGCTGTATCCTCGTCCGCGCGGCATGGAATTGTCCGTGCCGGTGCTGCATGCGGAAGGGCTATCAAAAACATATGGGATCTATCTGGCCGCAATGGCCCTGGTTGCCGCCGGTTATGCGGATTTCCCCCTGATAGCCTTCCACTTTCAAAAGATCAAATCCATACCGAGCGAATGGATTCCTGTATTCTATGCGGTGGCTATGGGAGTCGACGCGATTGCCGCCTTGATTTTTGGCCGTTTTTTTGACCGCAAAGGAATAGTCGCTCTAATCATCCCTGTCGCAGTTT
>CAZPHK010000317.1:0-3947 GCA_964586015.1 uncultured Acidobacteriota bacterium
AAGCAAGGCTGAAAAAGTAATCCCTCTCGTAAATCAGGATACCCTGGCACAGATGATCGGCACGACCCGGTCGCGGGTCAGTCATTTCATGAACAGGTTCAGAGACAATGGCTTTATCGATTATAATGAAGACGAATTGACCGTCTATAGCGCCCTCTTGAGCGTGGTCCTTCACGACTAACTCGCATTCCCTGGCTTGATATTGGCAATTCTGAATCGCCCCCGTTCGCGGGACGGGCGGCAGTAGCAGTCGCCGCTGTTTTTAATAGGAGCGATCGCACTCATCCGCACACGCCCGGATTCTGCTGCATCGATATGGCGCCTCACGGCATAAGGTTACTGCCGATCCTGCTGCAAATCGTAGTAAGATTAAAAATGAAAATTCAACGAAAATAACATGCATCTTATCAGAAACCAAAGGCGGGTTTCGATAGGGAGCCGGCTCTTATAAACCGGCGTTCATTTTACCTATCAGTTCACATCAATTTGGTTGCAGCCGCCGGCTGCGCTGGGTGGATTGAGGCATGCTGGGACTTCAAGAACCAGCGCAGTAATGGTCACGATTGGGCGAGTGAAGGCAAAGAAGAATCACTGCCGGGCATCTGTTGCGTTGCCCTATTTTGATGCTGAACACCGATATCACGCTGCTCGATGAATGTTTCTTCTGCCCGCAACCAACCTTAGGGTTAACAATCGGCTATGATTGTTAGACTGCCCGCTGCAGCCTGATCCTGCAGCTTGTTAATCCGGTTTGGCGTGTACGAGGGCGAGGAGCGCGCGGGAGGGGTTGAGTCCCGATCAAACAGCGGAGCCATAAGGAGGTTGGGGGGCAACAAACGATTTCTTGGTTTCTTCTGATCGCCTTTTAACATCTTCACCGGGCTTGATGATGATGGTCGTATATCCGTTCTCAACCCTGATGTTGTACATCTTCCCGACCCCCGGCCAGACGCCTTGATAAATAATTTCTTGCTGTTTCTTTTTCATCGTTTCCCAGAATATCGAGAGAATAAATGTCGCTCACGAAGGCTTACGGACCGGCTGCCCCTCACCAGGTCCTGGCAGGCAGCTTCTGATACACCTTTATATATCTCGGCAACTCGCGTGTCTGTTCCTTCCGGATCACAATACTGTTCAAAATTGCTCATGAGCAGGAGGCGGCCGTAACCTGCGACAACCCTGAGGCCTGGCTTGTGAATCGCTCAGAATGGCTTTTTGCTTTATTTCCGGCTCACAGTGATTCCATTCAGAGGAATCGCTTCAAGTTTTGAAGAGAGGTTGCCGCACTGAATTCCGTCGGCATTGCATCGCCGGGATTGACGCGGGCTATATCCATGGATACTGCTGTCTGCCGGCTTTATTGAAAACTATCCCATAATACCCTTGTTGGACAAGAAGCGGCTCCGCCTCGTCTTTGGTTTATGACCGTGGAATTAAGTTGAAAAACTAACGTCGACCCGGACGGACGTGCGACGTATCAACTCCGGCACAAATGGCGCAACAGGGCAATGCATGCTATTTTCGAACCGCCGGATCTGATAGCGAAACTGGCCGCCCTTGTGCCTCCGCCACGATTCAATCTTATTCCAGTCCAGCAGTCTTAAGGGAAAATGTATTTGTGCAAATTTTCAATTTATAGGCCTAAACCTATTCCCGGTTGTAGTAAAATCCCTCCAGGAAAACAAAGAATAATCTACAGATATAAAGTTTTAACAGAACCAGGACAGGATCGACAGGGAACAACTTTCTGAAAGAACGCTTTCATTTTTCCTGTCGGCCCAATCGCATGCCGAGCCAGGAGGAAATGCAGTTCATAGTCCTTATCCCCTACGCCAGATTTTCCGTCGTTTGAAAGGGGTTTTACATGTTATGGGGAAACTACCAATATGCATGCAACCAAATTGTTATTGGTCAATCCGAAATTCTCCGAATCACTGTGGGGATTTAGCAGCCTAGAGCGCCTGGTCGGGGTTCGGTACGGATTTATGCCGCTCGCTTTGCCTACTATCGCGGCCCTGACACCACAGGCTTGGAGTATTCAAGTCGTCGATGAAAACATCGAGCCGATTGATTTCGACACATCCTGTAACTTGATTGGTCTCACAGCCTTCAATATTCAGAAGACCCGAGCCTTTGAAATTGCAGCCGAATTTAAGCGGCGCGGCAAGCTCGTTGTGATGGGTGGCCCGTTTGCTTCCAGCGAGCCTGATGTGTGCCAACAGCATGTCGACATTGTCTTTGTCGGGGAAGCGGAGCGGACGTGGCCTGCATTCTGCCGCTCGTTTGAGGCTGGTGATTATGTCGCGCGTTATACGGCTGATGAGAAAATCGACATGCGTGAAAGTCCGGTACCTCTCTTTCATATGTTGAAGGCCGAGCTGTATGGCAGCGGCTGCATACAAACCAGCAGGGGCTGCCCGTTCAACTGCGAATTCTGTGACGTTATTGTCCTGGATGGCCAGCGAATGCGCATCAAGGACATCGACACAGTCATCGAAGAAGTCAAGGCGCTGGTTAATTTAGGGGTGAAAAGCATCTTTTTTACAGATGCCAACTTCATCGGCAAAATTCATCGTGCAAAAGAGCTGTTGCGAGCCCTGGCCGACTATAACCGGAGTATCTGCTTTCGAGTCAATTTTTCCACAGAAGTGTCTATCAATGTAGCGCAAGATGATGAACTCTTGGATCTGTTACAGGCAGCCAATTTCACTTTGCTCTACATTGGCATCGAATCGCCCAATGTTGCAAGCCTGCTCGAAACACGCAAGCTGCAGAACACCAAACACTCCTTGCTTGATCAGGTCCGCAAGGTGCAAAACAAAGGCATAATTGTATGGGCTGGCATAATCGTCGGTTTTGATAACGATACCACCCAGATCTTTCAATCCCAGCACGATTTCTTAAATCTGAGCAACATTACCATTTCATCGCTTGGGCCGCTGGTGGCCCTGCCCAAGACACCCTTATATAAACGGCTTGCCGAGGAAAATCGCCTACTTTTACCAGAAGAGATCCTGGTAAGCGATGAGAGCGCGTTAGTTAACAATGGTACTTTCACAAATTTCGTACCCATGCAAATGACCCAGGAAGAGTTGCTCATGGGCTATCAGTGGATGTTAAAAAGCTTCTATAAATATCCCAACTTTGCACTTCGCCTAAAAAATCTAATTCTCACCATGGGCGCAAGTGGTTACGAACGCATGACCGGCTTACTAAAATGGGGGGATGTCAAAATCATATTCAAAATTCTGGCCTTCTTTACCTTCACTTCCAATTCCGCCAGACGACGCGCCTTTTGGAGCGTTCTCATCACGGCGCTGCGCAAGCGCCCCGATACGCTGTTTATCGTGTTTTCGCAATTCGTCCAGCACTTACATATCTATGAACTAGTGAAAAATAGCTACGACGACCCCGAACAGTCTTCTGATGACTCGCCGTTTGCTAACGTGCCGTAAGGATCTGAAGCTAAAGAAGAAAAAGGTTCTAATCGTTTCCTGTGCTCGCCAGCCTCAAACCAATCCCATCAGGGGGCAGGTAAAAGAATTATTACGCTTCTTAGCATTATTTGCGCAGTGGGGCTGGCTTTGAGTCTTCCGTCAGACCTTTTTGCTAAAGTATCAAACAATCCTGCAAAAGGAATTGAGTTTAATTTAGCTGGATTATGCCGGGAGTCCATAGCCAATGGTCTGAAATAGCGTCCCATTTGGGTTGTTAAGGATTGGTAATTCTTGGTAGGGGTTGACCAACGGAACCGAACTCGTAGTAAAATCCCCTCAGGAAAGACAAGGAATAGTATACGGAAAACAAATTATCGGAAACCAGGGCCGGTTAACCCGATCGTTCAGATAATTGCCAAACTCGAGACTAGAAAATTGATAACATAGCCTGCTCACCTATCAGCCCGTGGTAAAAGTACAGTGGGTCGCGCGCATAGGGCTTGCGAGGCA
>CAZPHK010000318.1:0-3902 GCA_964586015.1 uncultured Acidobacteriota bacterium
CGCTGGCCTGGAATCCAAGTGCATCCGAGGGCGTAGTTGGATATAAGATATATTACGGCAACTCTTCACGGTCTTACAATTCTTCCCAAACAATTGCGAATCAAACCGCATATACTGTTGCCGGCCTGGCCGATGGAATCTATTATTTTGCTGTGACGGCTTTTGACTCATCGGGAAACGAGAGTGGATTCTCCAACGAAGTCTCAACTGCCGTTGGAGCAACAACGCCAACTGATACGACGCCGCCGGTGATCAGTTCGGTTGCCGCGTCGGGCATCACGACGAGTGGGGCGACGATAAGCTGGACGACGAACGAGGCATCCACGAGCCGGGTGGAATACGGCACGACTTCGGGATACGGCAGCACGACAACCCTCAATACCTCCATGCAGACATCGCATGCCCAGATATTGAGCGGGTTAACCGCCGGTACGGTTTATCACTACCGGGTGATATCCCAGGACGAAGCCGGGAATGCGGCTGTTTCCGGGGATTATATCTTCACGACTTCTGAAGTACTTGACACGACGCCGCCGGTGATCAGTTCGGTTGCCGCGTCGGGCATCACGACGAGTGGGGCGACGATAAGCTGGACGACGAACGAGGCATCCACGAGCCGGGTGGAATACGGCACGACTTCGGGATACGGCAGCACGACAACCCTCAATACCTCCATGCAGACATCTCACGTCCGGGAATTGAGCGGATTGGCCGCGGGTACGTTGTATCATTACAGAGCGTTATCCATGGATGAAGAAGGCAATCTGGCGGTATCCGGGGATCATACCTTTACAACTACCCAACCCGTCGATACCACTCCGCCGGAGATCAGCTCGGTTGGCGCTTCGGGCATCACGTTAAGCGGAGTCACGATAAGTTGGACGACGAACGAGGCATCCACAAGCCAGGTGGAATACGGAACGACCACGGCATATGGCAGCACGACAATCCTCAATACCTCCATGCAGACATCGCATGCCCAGGCATTGAACGGATTATCAATGGATACGCTATATCACTACCGGGTCAGATCCAGAGATGCTGCGGGGAATCTGGCCGTTTCAGACGATTTCACCTTCCGAACACAGCCTGATACCACGCCGCCGACGATCGGATCGATAATCGTTTCCGGACAGACCGGTGCGGAAGCGACCATAACGTGGATTACGAACGAACTTTCCGACACTCAGATTGAGTTTGGAACGACCTCACAATACGGCAACACAACGGTTCTCGATACTTCGATGCAGTTATCGCATGTTCAGGTCCTGAGCGGATTGACCATGGGCCAACTCTACCACTTCAGGGTTCTGTCCAGCGATGATGCGGAGAACCTGGCCGTATCCGAGGACTACACATTTACGGCTATGCCCCCGGCATCGACAATGACTCTGCCTCTGTTTACAACCGGACAGATTTCCGGAACCAGCCAGCTGTATGTCGGAACGGCGATTACCAATATGGATGCGGTTGCGGCAACAGTAATATTTACGGCATTCGACCACGAAGGAAACCGGATAAACGGTGAGGGGATTTCAAATCCCGCGGAGTACCAGCTGAATCCCGGCGCGCAGCTTTCACTGGCCGACATTCAGATATTCGGGAACAACCTCTCCCAGTACCATTCAAACGGATGGGTACGAATGGAATCGACAACCGACCGGGTGCGCGGTTTATTCCTGGCCTTTGACAGCCAGACTCGCCGGATGGACGGAGCCGGTTTTGTTACCGAACCTTTGAGCGAGTTTATCTTTACGGATATTGAAGCCAATGGTGGGAATAGGATCATCCTTATCAACAATAATTCCGAGAGTGCAGGCGTTACAATCGACCTGGTTCGGGCGAACGGCGCTACCAGGGATTCCGCCACGGAAACCATCGGCGGTTACGGATCAATGACGTCGAATATATATGGGGATCTGTTCGATGGAATTACTCCCGACTCCACGGATTATGTCCGGATTTCCGCTACTCACGGTGTCGAGCCTTTCCAAATGCTGCAGCAGGGGACGGGGGATATTTCTTTTGTCCCGGCGCAGAGTACGCGCGAAGGGGCTGCAGTCGTGTACTCACCGCAGTATCTGTTCAGCAGAACCTACCGAACCAATCTTTCCGTCGTAAACCTCGATTCCACGGCGGGAAGCATCCGGTTTCAGCTTTTCAACGAGGACGGGGAACAGATCGGTGAAACGGAAGAAATGCTTCTGGAAGCGAACGGGAAACTCTATATCGATGATCCGGAATTCTTCCTGACTCCCGCTCTAATTGAAGAGCAGGTTGCAAACGTCGTGAGAGACGGCGCAAATCAAATCGCCGGCATACTGTTTGGGAACAGTGAAGAGCGGGAATACTCTTCCGCAACATCAACTTCTTTGACGGATGGATATGTCAAAATCGCGAGCGATGGAATTCGTCTTGCGGGCAGTGTGACACTTCGAGACCGTAATCGTGCAACTTTTGCTTCAGTGCTTCCTCTTGCGGCAGGTCTTGACCAGTCGCTGATATTCGACCATGTCGCATCCGACGATCAATATTTTACAAATATTGCGATCATCAATCCGGGCAGCACTGCGGCAACCGTAACCCTGAATCTCTATACGGCGGAAGGCAATCTTGTGACAGGTACAACGCTGTCCATCCCTGCAGGGCGGCGTAAATGCCGGCCCTTGACGGAAATTTTACCCTCAGTTCAAGGTGTGGATCTGACAACCGGATATATCCGGCTTTCATCGAATGTTCCCGTAGCGGCATACTCGATATTCGGCACATATGATTTATCAATGTTGTCGGTCATTCCCGGTTCCGTGCCGTAAGACCCTCGGATTTCGGCCGTACAGCGGCTCAGTCTGCAAGTGTCGGGGAACAGGATAAGAGCCTTTTCCCGACAACTTAGGGCTGTTAAAACAGCCGCTTTTTTCTGCTTGAATATAATCTCAAAAAATCGTTTCCCGTTCTTGCGACGAAATTCAATATTTTCTTATGTCGCCCGGCTTAATCTCGATAAGATCATTAGCGCGTATTGTATGATGTTGCGATAGGACTCAGTTGCACGGGCAGATAAACGGTTTGCGAAAAGGGGGGTAAAACGAATTATGAAACGGCTTTTTTTTGTGTTGGTCCTTGCAGTTACCATTTCCGGCGTCGCGGTCGCTCAGGATTTCCCGAGAGTTGAAATATACGGAGGGTATTCGGCTCAAAGATTGGGAATAAGCGATGAAACACTGAATGGGATTACGTCCGGCATGCAAGATGATTTAGGAGACATATGTAGTGGCTGTGAAAGCTCCATTTCCAGCAACAGGTTTCTGAAAAAGGGCTTTGAAGGTGCTTTTGCCGTCAATGTAAACAGTTACTTCGGTTTTGTGGTCGATGTCCGATACGGATTCGACGATATCGTGACCGGCAGAGTTACCAACAATGACGATATAGACGTCAACGCAACGATTAAATACACGGACCTTTCGGTTATGGGCGGACCGCGTTTTGCATTTCGCAGCGAGAGCGTAACGCCGTTCGTGCATGCGTTGTTCGGGATGGATCGCGGTAAGGTCACCTATGAACTGACCGGTACCAGTACGGAATCCGGAGAAGAAGACAGCGACGGCATAGGCATAGCCGTCGGCGGCGGGTTTGATGTGAATCTTGGAAGCACGGTGGCTCTTCGTCTGGGCCAGGTGGACTATTACTTGACACGTCACAATGAAGAATTTCTGAAGAATGTCGACTTTTCCGGCGGTATTGTTTTCCGTTTCGGCTGGGTATATTAATGCCGTTTCCAGCTCAGGGTTTCCTATGGGATGCACTGAATAAAAAATGAAAGGTTTTCACTTTTTCGCTGCCGCACGAATAAAAACCGGGCTCGGAAATCAGGACCGAGCCCGGTTTTTGTTCCAAGGATAAAT
>CAZPHK010000319.1:0-3901 GCA_964586015.1 uncultured Acidobacteriota bacterium
TTTTGTATGAAAAGCCAAAGTTATAGGAATGAGTTCCGCCTTTTTCTTTATGTGCTATGGTGCCGGGGGATATTCAGCCGGCGGATCGAGTGGCGGAATAACGGCCTCAATGCGTTGAGCTAAAGAAAGATTCGGGATCGGTCCTCCAAAAACCAGTGGCGCTCCTTCGATAGGCATGCCATCTGAACCCAAATCCGCCCCATCGTACATATACATCAACTCGTTGCTCATCGCAGTATTTGCGTCCAAGGTGCGTCCCTTGACTTTGATAATCATCATGTAGGCAAGGGTTCCGTCATTGTTTCTGACATAATAGAGAGCGCTGCTTTCATAGGTGTCGCGCCCGGTTTTGTGCCCTTGGCCCATAATCGGGGGTTGTACAGCCGCGGCATTAGGATAGAGTCCCCCAATTGTGAAATCCGCTAAAACTGAGCTCAATACATAGCTATAGGATCTATTAGAAGCGTCGCTGTTGGAAGTGACGGTGTAGGTAGACACATCCCCATAATACAGACTGCGCGAAATAAACGTCCCATCCATCTTGAAATTCTGGACACCGTTGCCGTTGTCTCCAGCTAAAGCAATTCCTGTCAGCATGGCGGCGATAAAAGCCCAAATTGCTACTTTTCTCATAATCTCCTCCGTTCATAGAATTCTTATGCGCTTAACTGTTAATGCGGGAACTGGGACGGAAAAACCTCATCGGGGAGGAAAAAAATTCTTAATTCCTGGAGTCCTTGGATAAGGTTTATTTATAAAACATTAATAATCTAGGAATTAGGTTTAATACTCTTTTGGTATATAATATTTAAAATTCTAAATAAAAGCTTTCTCGGATGGCAGGAGGTGCCCGGATGCAATCTTCTGCGGAAGAGATATCCTCTTTGCTGCATGCCTGGTGCGGGGGCGACCGGACGGCGCTCGACAAGCTCATGCCCCTGGTTTATGAAGAGCTCCACCGCCTGGCCCACAGCTACATGCGGCAGGAACGCGGCAATCAGACTCTCCAAACTACAGCTTTGGTCAACGAGGCTTTCCTGCAGCTTGTCAGGGCCCGGCAGATCGAATGGAAAGACCGGAATCACTTTTATGCCATTTCCGCCAACCTGATGCGGCGTATTCTTGTGGATCTCGCTCGCTCCCGCGGGTATCGGAAGCGCGGCGGCAAAGTGAAAAAGATATCTATTGATTCGGCATTGCCGGTTTTCTCGGAACATGACCCCGACCTTACCAGGATCGATGACGCACTGAACACTCTTGGCGGTTTTGATGCCAGGAAAGCCAAAGTTGTGGAATTGCGCTTCTTCGGGGGGCTGAGTGTCCGGGAAACGGCCGAGGTGCTTGAAGTATCCACAAGCACAGTGGATCGGGACTGGGAACTGGCAAGGACATGGCTCTTCCGAGAACTCAGGAATCGTGGATAAGATGAAACCGGAACTCTGGAGTCGGATCGAGCGGATCTTCAATGACGCCCTCGAGATCGAACCGGCTGGACGTAAGACATTCCTTGATCGTGCCTGCGCTGAGGATGCATCTCTGCGCGAGGAAATCGAAGCTCTACTAAAAGCCCGGGAGGAAGCTGGAGACTTCATCAAGTCCCCGGCTGTAGAGGTAGCTGCCAGAGCTCTTTTCGATGAAAACGAGAACGTATCCAGTCAAGTTCGGGTAAACGAAGCACAGAGTGAGGTGGTCAAAGACCTGCCAACTGCGGAGAAAAAGCATGGCGCGCCTGATTCCAGCAACGGAATCGATAAACCAAAACACGCCCCGTGGTGGATGTACCTTATTGCCGTGGTTTTTCTCATTTGCGCTGCCGTTCGCTATTACGCCTGCATATTCCGTCCGGATGACAATCTTGGCTGGACGATGGAAAGCGTTAAAAATGAAGAGGGATTGCGGGAGATATTGGTAAAAGCCGTGGAGCCCGGATCAGCGGCGGCCAAAGCCGGAGCGCAGCCCGGCGATATACTGATCCCGTCCAATTCTGGCGGATTCTTCCAGACATTAGTGGACCCACCCATCGATGGTCCACACTACTGGAAGATAGGGCGCACTTATCATATGGAGATCAGGCGTAATGGAGAAACGCAATTCATTCACTTGACCCTTGAGAATCGAACACCGCTGCGCAATTGGTGGACACTTCCTAATTACAAACCGGCCCTGGCATCGATTCTTATATCTCTTCTGGAATTCCTGCTGGCTGCGATAATCGCCTTCCGCCGGCCGTATGATCTTACAGCCAGATGGGGGGCTTTGTTTGTCGCGATGCTGGGAGTGCTTATCATTTATGGGTTCAACCTGGTTTTCGGTTGGTACAGCACCATTCTGAGCCTGCCGCTCGTGATCGGCTGGCTGATCGTGCTTCTGCCTCGGATCTGTGAAGCTGTTTTTGCTTCTGTCGGCGTTACCTTTACCCTCCTTTTTCCGCGAAATTTCTACAATAAGCGATGGATCTGGACTTTAGCCTGGCTGCCTGCCGCCACGCTTATACCAATCGTGTTGTTTTCCAGTCATCCGCCGCTCCATTCCTTTCCCCGATGGTGGCCGGAATGGTACCTCCAGATGGGAAAAGCGCTGTGTCTGACATGCTGGCCTGTGATGGCAGTTATTTTAATACTCAATTACCGAAATCTCAGCGATTTCAATGAACGCAGACGATTGCGTGTCGTTGTGGCAGGAGCCGTGATGACTCTGATGGCCTACGCACCAATTGCAGCGGCAAAACATCTCCCCGAATGGGAATTTTTCTCGCAGCTGAATACGCAGCCCTTTCATTTGTTGACGGTACTCAGCTGTCTTGGTTGTCTTCTGCCGGTCACTATGGCCTACGCCATCCTGCGGCACCGGTTGTTCGATATTCGTGTGATAATCCGTCAGGGGGTGCGGTATGCCGCCGCCCGGGGCGTCATACTTTCATTAGTGCCGATTGTTTTATTTGTGCTGGCGGCGGATCTGGCCGTGCATCGCAGCCAGACACTGGAAAAGATAATGGCCCAGCGGGGCTTGTATTACGCCATGATGGTGGGTGCGGCATTGCTGCTGCATTTCTACAGGCGAATCTGGCTCAATGCCCTCGACCGGCGCTTTTTCCGGGAGCACTACGAAGCGCAGCAGGTTCTGCGCACTGTAATCGAAGATATTCGAAAATCCCGGAGCTTCGAGAAAGTAGTGCCGCGTGTTGTGCTGCAGATCGAATCGGCCCTGCACCCACGGTTTGTTGCAATCCTGGTACGCCAGCCCGGGGAAACTTCATTTAAAGACCCGACCGGGGAAGAGGAGGCGCTGAAGCCCATCGCCGCCGACAGCTGGCTGCTGGCGATGCTCCGCGTGCTGGACAAGCCCGTTGAAATTTCGCGTGATCCTGACGGCTGGCCATGGACGCACCTGCCGGAAGAGGAGAGCGATTTCTTGAGAAGATCAAACCTGGAATGGCTTTTCCCAATCTGTCTTACGGAAGGAAAGACCGAGGCTTTGCTCGCTGTCGGGCCGAAGCGTTCCGCGTCCCCATATTCCCGGGAAGATCAGGAACTCCTGCAGGGGATTGCCGGCAGCCTGGCTCTGCTGCTGGAACAGTGTCCGGATGTAGCTGTCGGTAGCAGGGGATTTAAGGAATGCCCCGAGTGCGACATGTGCTATGACAGCGATTCGCACAGCTGCAGGAATGGAAGTGCTACATTGACGCCGATTCCTTATCCCCGCGTGCTGGGATATCGATACCGTTTCGAACAGAGGCTCGGCAAAGGGGGAATGGGAATTGTCTACAAGTCTTTCGATATGGAACTTGAAAGACACGTTGCGATAAAACTGATTCACCCCGCACTTACGGACAGCTCTGAGGCGGCGACACGGTTCAAGCGGGAGGCCCGGGTTGCCGCGGGTTTCACTCACCCGAACGTTG
>CAZPHK010000320.1:0-3852 GCA_964586015.1 uncultured Acidobacteriota bacterium
GGGCAACTGGAACGACAAAATCACATCCTTCCGGGTTACCGGAAACCGTCAGTCCGGAGGACAACGGAGACCGAGGCAGTGAAAACGAACCTCGTAATGGCGTTTGTTTTTACGTGGACGCGGACTACCAAGGCGACAGCTTTTGGATGAATGACACACTCTTAGGATTGCCTTATCCAGGAGCGAGTGTCCGGAAAAGAAATTTCTGCAGCGAGATATAGGGAATATGAAAATTGGAAAAGCCACAAAGTATAATACGACAGGTAAAGCAATAACCTGCGCCCCTGGAAAGGCATTGCCCACGCACCTCACTCCCTGAAAGCAGGCGGGGCGGACCTTTCTTTATTATCTGATGATATTCAGATTGGGGGCAAGAGTGGAGACGAAACCGGTGACTGCCTGATCAAGATCGTTCGTTTTAGGTCACGTCTCTCTTCCGTTTTCCCAAAATGCGATAGGCATATTCGATCACAATTGAGAAAGCAACCATTCCCGCCAGGAAGAAGATATGCGCAGGATTATCGCGCATGGTGAGCCAGATCAGGCTTCCTAAAGCGGCAAGACAAAGAACCGCCCCGATAATCGAAACCCCCTTATTGCTGCCGATTTTTCCGGATAGTCGATAAGAGGCACTGTTGACTGCTGCGAAGATCAGCAGAAAACCGGCGCTTCCCATCATGGAAATACTATCCGGGTTAAAAAAGTTGGCCATAAAAATAGTAGCCGCCGCGGTGATCAGCAGGCCCTCGATGGGCTTATTCCAGATCTTGTCCTCCAGAAAAACAGGCAGTTCACCATCTTTAGCAATGATAAACGACAGGCGTGCCGCGCCGTACATCGTAGCATTAATAGCCGATGCAGTGGAAAGCAGAGCAGCCACCGTGATGGTGTCGTATCCCATTTGACCCCAAAATGGGCGGGCGGCTTCGGCCAGTGCGTAATCTTTGGCCTGGACGATATCGGGAACAGGCAGATTTCCCAACGTAACCAATGCCACAAGGACATACAGGACGACGACAAATATCGTCGATATGAAAAAGGCACGCGGCAGGTTTTTTGAGGGTTTTTTGATATCGCCTGCCGTATTGGCGATAAGCTCGAAACCCTCATAGGCCAGGAAAATCACCATTCCACCGGCAATCAAGGGAACGGGCGTCGCCCAGTGAGAAGCCGCCAGCCGTGACGGGTCAATTCCAAAAAATCCGATCCCGACAAACACCAGCAGTATGAACACCTTGATGGCGACAATCCACTCCTCTGCCTCCCCGATCAGCTTGGCGCTCAATATATTCAGCCCTGTAATCAAAAGAACAATGCCGCTGATAAGGCCGTGTTTGGCAACAGCGTGCCAGGACGATGGGAAAAGTTCAGCGCCGTAACTACCGAAGGCATAGGCGTAAAGCGAGAGCATGACGATATAGCTGATCCAAAGCAGAATGTTCAGCGAACCTGACCCGAAGCCCGAACCAAATGCCTTATCCAGATACGCCACCGTTCCTCTCTGACTCGGCAGGGCAACCGACAATTTTGTGTACGAATAGGAGGTGACAAGGGCAATACATCCGGCCAATAAAAAAGAGAGAGGCGCCCCCGCTTTGGTAACCTATACCGATAGACCAAGCACGGCAAAAATACCGCCGCCGACCATTCCGCCCACCCCGATGGATACGGCACTCCACAAACCAATGGATCCTTTATCCGAAGATTTAGAATCAGCCATGGCACTCATTTCCCGTCAACGTTTTCAGAGTCATTGAGTGTTTCCATTAACGATCATACCGCCAGGGATCCTTCATATCATTAGTAAAAGTGTGGTTAATGAAATTGCCGACGCGTATTGATCAACCCCGAACCGGAAATCCTCAGTCCTGCTCACGAAAATTAATTCGTCATGCAACCCGCTGAGCAGAAACACCAAACTCAGCACCAAAAAGATGTTATAGATCCAGGTCCTTGGAGCGTTCTACTGTTTTTCCCGGGAAGTATCAAACCGTGGGGGCGAGACAAGGCAAAAAGCCATTCTGAGCGGTTCACAAGCCAGGCCTCAGGGTTGTCGCAGGTTACGGCCTCCTCCTGCTCATGAGCAATTTTGAACAGTATTGTGATCCGTAACGAACAGACATGCGAGCTGCCGAGATATATAAAGGTATATCAGAAGCTGCCTGCCAGGACTTGGTGAGGGGCAGCCGGTCCGTAAGCCTTCGTGAGCGACATTTATTCTCTCGATATTCTGGGAAACGATGAAAAAGAAACAGCAAGAAATTATTTATCAAGGCGTCTGGCCGGGGGTCGGGAAGATGTACAACATCAGGGTTGAGAACGGATATACGACCATCATCATCAAGCCCGGTGAAGATGTTAAAAGGCGATCAGAAGAAACCAAGAAATCGTTTGTTGCCCCCCAACCTCCTTATGGTTCCGCTGTTTGATCGGGACTCAACTCCTCCCGCGCGCTCCTCGCCCTCGTGCACGCTAAACCGGATTACCAAGCTGCAGGATCAGGTTGCGGCGGGCAGTCTAACAATCATAGCCGATTGTTAACCCTATGATTGGTTGCGGGCAGAAGAAACACTCGTCGAGCAGCGCGATATCGGTGTGCAGCATCAATATAGTGCAACGCAACAGGTGCCCGGCAGTGATTCTTCTTTGCCTTCCGGGGATACGACCGTGAGCTTCACCTTGCCCCGCCAAATGTAGAACACGTAATCCGCAGGGTTCCATTGCAGGAAGACGTTGCGGTCCTTGCTGTGGCTGTCACACTAAGATCCTATTCGGGAATCCGATCTCGATAATCCGATGCGTAATCTTTACTGATCAGGCGAAACGAAACCTATGGAAGCGTTGGGAGCATTGAGCGCAACGAAACGGAAGTAGGCCGATAGCCCTCAGCAGCCAGTCGAGTCGGCGCCGATGAGAACGGTTAATGTGATATGAGTAGCACTTTGGGCATTGAATCATAATTGACGGTCCTCCAGTGTCGGTAGATTTCATTTAAATCCTTGGGCAAGTAAAGGTCAGTTCAATATTGCTCCAGCATCTGTTTGAAATTGCTCATGGTGGCTTCACTCGCAGAGAGCACGGCATCGAATTCGTTTCTTACGGATAGATGAGACGAGAAAATCGTCTTGATCACTGATCGCCGTTCGGCTACCAATGATCTACGCACCGACGAGTACGCTTGCGGGGTTCACACTCGAGCGCCTTGTGCCTGCGGCCATCTGCACCGCTTCGCAATGAAACCGCTGAGATATGGGGATTAGTCGGAGTTAGTCATGAAGGACCACGCTCAGGAGGCCGCTATGGACAGTCAACGCGTCGTCATTGTAATCGATGAAGCCATTCTCCCTGAACCTGTTCATGAAATGACTGACCCGCGACCGTGTCGTGCCGACCATCTGTGCCAGGGTATCCTGATTTACGAGAGGGATTACTTTTTCAGCCTTGCTTTCCTTGCCAAAATGCGAAAGCAGCAGGAGAATCCGCGCCAGACGCTTCTCGCTACTATTGAAAAGCTGGTCTACGAGATCCTCTTCATATCTGATGTTGCGTGTCAGCAGATGCTGGATAAACAATTCTGAAATATCGTGATGCTCGTGAAGCATCCGCACCATAAGCGGCTTATCAATTTTGTCCAGAGTGCAGTCGGTCATCGAAACAGCCGTTGCCATGCGCAAAGTCTGCCCGGTGAGACAGCCCTCGCCGAAGAACTCGCCTGGGTCCAGAATGGCGATGATCGCTTCTTTGCCTTCTTTTGATATGACCGTGAGCTTCACCTTGCCCCGCCGAATGTAAAACAAGGAATCCGCAGGGTCCCCCTGCAGGAAGACGTTACGGTCCTTGCTGAATTGTATT
>CAZPHK010000321.1:0-3777 GCA_964586015.1 uncultured Acidobacteriota bacterium
CCCTTTTCCCTTCTCCTTAAATTCCTGCTTATTCGATTTAATTTGGGGTCGGACCCAAATAATAACCCATACATTACTGGCAAGGACGGTACAAGGGCGAACACAAGGTTCGCCCCTACAGGGAATGCGGTTTTTCTTTCGATGGGGGGATAAACGTTTCGGCCGTTTCCGAAGGAGTCGTTTCAATATAAATCGAGCGGCTCGGGAATGCGAATCCGGCGCCTGCTCCTTCGACAATCTCTTTGATGCTGTACGCCAGTTTTTCCTTTATGGCCAGCCATTCGCCCCAGTTGATCGTTTTGGTGAAACAGTAGACCATGATGTCGATGGAAGAGTCGCTGAAGCGGTCAATGCGAACGAATGTCGGCACATCCGGCGGCTTGGCGAAATCCTCGGAATCGTAAATGTATTTTTCAATACTGTCCCGAATCTGCCGGAGCTGCTCAATGGTCGTGCAGTATTGAACCGTGATCATCCAGTATATACGGCGATGCGTCATCGCCGAAAAGTTAATGGCCGAATTGTCCGAAAGCTTCGAGTTGGGAACGTATACCGGGGCTTTGTCGAACCGCCGCACGACCGTGGAACGGAATCCTATCGATTCGACGGTTCCCTCCACCTCGTTATCCACCTTGATCCAGTCTCCCGGATTGAAACGGTGCTCTCCGATGATCAGCAGTCCGGAAATCAGATTTTTAAACAGGTCCTGAGCGCCGAGGGCGACGGCGACGCTGACTACGCCCAATCCTGCAAGCAGCGGAAGGACCTGGATGCCCCAGATCTGGAGGACGGTGGCGGCACCGAGCAGTATAAAGCTTATACGGATGCCTTTGAGCATCCACTCCACCATGGTGGCCGAGAATGCCGCTTCAAGCTGTTTGAAAAGAAAGGATAACGGTTGAACCAGCCTCACCAGGCTCCAGAAAATGACGTAAACGATGAGGGATCGGAGAATATTGTTCGACAGGGATTCGAGAGATTCGGTTTTGCCGGTGATGGTCTTAAGGGCTTCAGCGGTCTGATCCGGGATAATTCCCAGGGTGCCGTGATAAAACAGATATTCCGTGGCAAAGAAGAATCCCAGGATGACTGGAATAAAGGTAAAAGGCTTTTGCAGGGCTTCGACGATTTCGTCGTCGAATTGAAAACGTGTTTTTTTGGCGATCGCCGTCATCCGGTTGATAATGAATCTGGCGAGAAGCTGGCGCAGGAAAATGAAAATGAAAAAAATCAGCAGGGCGACGAGGATGCGGCCTATATCGATGCCCCAAAGCCCCTCTTCCCACACCTGCACAACCACCTGCCAGAATTTGCCGAGTTGTTCCATGATGCTTTCCCTAGCACGTCAGCACGTCAGCACGTTAGCACGTTAGCACGTCAGTACGTTAGCACGTCAGCACGTCAGCACGTTATATTATTACTCCGGCGCGGATCCGGGCGATTTCGAGGGATACCGGATCGAGTTGCGGATCCATCAGGATGATATCCGGATTGTTGCGCATCCCGGCGGGGACGTTGCCCCTCAGAGCCGGACCTACGATGCAGTAATCATAGTTCTTGTTCTGCAGCTGCTTTGTCATGGATTTCGTGGAGCGTATCGTGACCGGTGTGATTTTTACCCCGCGTGATTTTATTAATTTCTGCGTTAGCGCCGTCATGAACCGGACCCTGTGCGACGGATGGGGCAGCAGGAGAAGCTTGACGGAAGAATCGGGTTTGATCTTTGCCAGTTTGCGGATCGTCCCCGGAGGATAGTGCACCTCGATGGGGATAAAGAGGGATTCTTTCCCCGGCAGAAGCGAACGGGCATAATCGCACATAACGTGGTTCACCAGGATTTTGTGCCGAACGGCGTCCTGTTCCTTCAGGATTTTCAGAGCGTTGAATCCCATCCCGGATACCGGCACCCGCCATAATTTTGAAATTTCAGCCGCCTGCTCAACCGCGATTTCTTCCTGGATGTCGATATAGACAATAAAAGGCTCGCTGCGTTCGCTGTCCTGGGCATGCCGGCTTAAGTACCTGGCAAAAGCCGTGGGAGAGACCCCCATCCGCCTCGCCCGGGAGATGATCGTTTCGCTTAATTTGTAGCAATTCTCGTTCACCGATTGAGGGTAATCCGTGGCAGTCGTGATGACGGATCCCTTGCCGCGGGTGAGTACGAGCAGCCCGGATTTTCTCAGGTCCAGGTATGCTTTATGAATCTGGCTGCGATTGACGCCCGTCTGCTTTTCGATGTCCCTGATGGAGGGCAGGGTATCCCCGTTGCGAAAAACTCCCATCATGACGCCGAGCTTTATCTGTTCCTCAATCTGTTTGGAGACCGGTGTGGAACTGTGCTTTTCGATATGAAATTCCATAATCTTCAATTATTTTCGAGCTGCCCGTTCTTCATTTTTAGGACCCGGGTTGCATACTCCGCCGCTTTGGCGTGGTGCGTCACGAGCAGAACACTTCCCCCGGCGGAAACGTAATCGCGAAGGTGTTCGAGTACGATTTCGGCATTCTCGTCATCCAGATTTCCCGTGGGTTCGTCCGCAAGGATAATCCTGGGCTGATTGAAGACCGCCCTGGCCAGGGCGGTCCGCTGCCGCTCTCCGGTGCTGAGCTGCGAGGGGACGTGATCCGCGCGCTCACGAAGGCCGAACTGCTTTATAAGCGCCTGCGCCCGCTGTTCCGCGTTCTCGCCCTGCCGGGACAGCAGGGGAGTCAGAATATTTTCACGGACGGTCAAATAGGGGATGAGATGAAACTGCTGGAAAACAAATCCGATGGATCCGGCCCGCAGCCTGCTCCTCTGGTCGGCTGTAAGTTTGTAGGGATCGTGTTTTTCCAGCAACCGGACATTGCCGCTGTCCGGACGCAGCATGCCGGCCGCGGTCAGAAGCAGTGTGGATTTGCCGCATCCGCTGTGGCCGTTTACAACAAGCAGTTCCCCTGCGGAAAGGGTGAGGGAGATATTATCCAGCGCCGTCACTTTGCCGTTGGGGCCGTCGAACTTTTTGGTGAGGTTTTTCAGCTGGATCATCCGCTAATCCCTTTCTCAACACATCTGCTGATTCTGTCCGGATGATCCAACCTGATCATCCAAAATCCTTCCATCAATATTTACACCAGTTCTGCCGGATGATCCGGCGATCATCCGGTTACTCCTCCCGCAGCACTTCCGCCGGATCCTGTGCGGCCGCAATCATTGCGGGGATCCACCCGGCGATTACGGCGAGCAGCGAGGCTCCGGCTACGGCCAGCACGGCCATTATCAGCCAGAATGTAACAGGGCTGAAGTAATCGATAGAGCTATTCGCCTCCCGGCCCGGGATAAGGAGCCCGACGGCGCTGCCGGCAACAAGACCGAAAATTCCGCCCAGAACTCCGATGGAAACATGCTTCCAGATAAAGAGCAGAAATATGCTCTTTGACGAAACTCCCATGGCTCTCAGGATGCCGATCTCCTCCCGGCGGGAGCGGACGTTGCTGAATCCCATCAGTGCGATCCACAGGGCGCACGCCAGGAAAACGACCGGCACCAGCGTCGATGCCATGCGCTCCCTCTCGTTTCGAAGGATTTCCCGGCCATGCTGCTCTTTTTCAAGGGTTGTCTGCGCTTCACTGGAGACCTGGTTCCTGGCTTCCGCCCGCGCTACGGCGCGGGACTCTCTTTCGATCACCTGTGTCCCGGGCAGAATGGCCGCGACTTCCTTCCGGATGGCCGGCAGGGAATTTTCGGTGCACAGGCATTCGAGGGCCAGGATCGCATTGATTTGTCCCGGTTTTCCA
>CAZPHK010000322.1:0-3767 GCA_964586015.1 uncultured Acidobacteriota bacterium
ATTACGGTCATCCCGCGGAAGATGCCATTCAGCAGAGCCTCCCAATCGACAGGTTGCACTTTCGGGATAGTCATATTACCTCCTTTTGACATCAATGTATGGCGCGGCTTACCAACAAGTTTAATCTGGATCAATCAAGCTCTGCTGGAACCAAGAGGAGTATAAATATCCATCCCACTCGAGCGGCCACTCGTTTGCACAGGGTCAAGGCGGTTTGAATAAATATAATATAATATAAACTGCTGAAAACTTAAAGTTTTCGTTCCAGCGAAGTAAAGGAGGGTGGGGACTATCCCTCAGTGTTCATTCCCTCTCCAATGCTACACGTCCAGGTCCCCATAAGCTTATAATGAGAATTATACTGCAGCGCCTCCGTGCCCTTTGTGCAATTTAGGACTCACGGATGAGCGAAATGGAACAATCTTGCCAATGAAGTCGAGTTAAGATTTCGAAGAGAGTGGTATCTGTTTCCCCGCGAATATAGTTGCTCGAAATAAACGTGTTAAGAAATTGAGGGGAAACGTGAACATTGCGCATATTGAACCGGGTCCATTGATCCGGGTTGCGCCGGCTGTGGCTCGAAGTGCTTTCTTACTCATGAGATAGGGGTTTGTTTGGCATGTTTGACTTGATGCAGCACATTTCCAGGCAGGATGGTAATATCGAAAGTCTGGCGGCGGTGGCGCCAAAGCAGCGCGTAGCGTTGTTGCTTGCCGGAGGCGATGGAGCACGACTGCAGGAATTTACGGCGCAATTGACGGGAACCCCGATTCCCAAGCAATATTGTCCCCTGATTCGCGGGCGTTCATTGCTGGAGCTAACCCTTTCGCGTACGCATCACTTTGCCCCGATCGAAAACACAAGGGTGATTATCAATCAAAACCATCTTGGATTGGCCGGAGATCAACTGAAGGCATTGCCGGAGGGCAGCACTTTTGTCCAGCCGGAAAACCGGGACACCGGCCCGGGAATGATCTTCGCGCTCATGCAAATCGCCCGAACCAGTCCCGATGCCACTGTCGCCGTGTTTCCCACGGACCATTTCGTTGACAATGAAAGGGCCTTTATTGTCCATGTACTCAGAGCGGCGTGCCTGGTTCAGCAGTTTCCACAAAAAATAGCGATCCTTGGGGTTACACCCAGTCATCCCGAAACAGGGTATGGATACATCATGCCCGGTCGGTCTTTGCACACGACCGAGGCGCCCTGGAGGGTTTGCCACGTAAAAGCCTTTAATGAAAAACCCAGCAAGGTAATGGCAAAGGAATTTGTATCTCAGGGAGGGCTTTGGAACACCTTCGTAATGGTTTTCCATCTGAAACGCATGCTGGGACTGTTAAGAGACATGGCACCAAAGGATTCCCAGAAGCTTTTCGATATGCAGGACTGCCTCGCCGAGGCCCCTGCGATATATCGAGACCTTTATCCGTGGAATTTCTCAACCCACATCCTTGCTCGCATTGCGGAAGATCTCATCGTCCTTGAAGCGCCGGATATACACTGGAGTGATTGGGGCACGCGGGAATCCATCGAGCGCACATATAGACACATGAAGCTTGTACCTTCCTGGCGGACGGGACACCCTCATAGCGGGAATGGAGAGCCGATTTGGCTTGAACAGAAGACAAGCTGATTTACTTGCGCTGCGGAGGCGATGGTGCAGGCGAAATCGTGCTCAGAATTTGAATTCCTAAAACAGTAAGCGAGCTGCATTGATAAACACTTTAGGAGTTGGAATAAACATGGGCAAAATTGGGATGTCAGGTGAGCAAAAGCGAACAGCTATCCGGAACTACTCCTGTTATTCTTGCCCAGACTTTGAATGACCGGTGCTCTTCAGCTGGTCCCGGAGAAACTCCAATAATAATCCGATTAGATAGGTGAAAACGTGAAAGAACAAGGCACAGTGAAGTGGTTCAATAATGACAAGGGTTATGGATTCATCAGTCCTGCTTCCGGCGATGATGTATTCGTGCATCATTCTGCAATACAAGCGACTGGTTTTAAATCGCTTAATGAAGGAGATTCAGTTGAATTCTCCATTACAAAAGGCCCCAAAGGCCTCCAAGCCACTGAGGTAGTGAAACTGTAGTTTCGCTATCTTCTCTATAACGGACCAAATCAAATTTCTCAAACTCGATACCTCTCTGGAGCTGTTGGTAACGAGATGGACACCTATGCAGACAACCTCTCGGAACTCATCGAAATACTCGAACTGAAGGAGGCGATCTTAATCGGCTTCTCCGCGGGCGGCGGCGAAGTTACCCGCTATATCGGTTGACACGACACGAAACGGGTGGCCAAAGCCGCGCTGATCGCCGCCGTCCCGCCGCTGATGCTGAAAACGGCGGCCGATCCCGACGGGTTGCCGATTGAAGTGTTCGATGAGATCCGCCTCGGCTGCATCGCCGACCGCTCGCAGTTTTACAAGGATCTCGCCAGCGGCCCGTTTTTCGGGGCCAATCCGCCTGGCGCTAAAGTCTCACAGGGTATGATCGACTCGTTCTGGCTCCAGGGGATGCAGGCCGGTCACAAGAACACTTTCGACTGCATCAAAGCTTTCTCTGAGACGGATTTCATCGAAGATCTCAAGAGGTTCGACATGCCGACGCTGATCGTTCATGGCGACGACGACCGGATCATGCCGATCGGTGCCGCGGCTCTCCGCTCGTCGCGGGCGGATAGGTGGAATAAATGCCCTCTTTTAGAAAGGCCTTTCCATCCTGGATTCTCCGGATTTCCGATAAGGTCCTCTATGTAAACTTTCAGGGATTCATGTCGATTTTCAAAGGCATTTTACTGCAGGTTAGGAAGGAAAAAGCGAAGAATTTGCGCACGTTTACTTTTTCAACCGGCTTGCGCCTGTTGCATGATCTGACTTTGGATTAGAAATAAGCAGGGTCGCCTGTTACTGGATTTCGTTATCCAGATTTTAGAGATAATTTTTTGTGGTCGATAGGCGGAATAAGCCGCGTTCTTCCGGATCTGCTTCACTATCAAGTCCCACCCCGGCTGCTGAAATGAAATCATTTTACGGAACAGGCGAGAATGCCTTAAAACTATAAATGGGGATTTCCGTATCCACCTGTTTGCTGGCGGCAATCGTTAAAAGGTGCTTCCGGTTGTCAAACTGTTGGCATCAAAGCTTTACATTCGGTCCGATTATGGTACCATATACGGACTGGAGGACAACTGATATGAATATTACAAATGATATCAAACCGGTAACTTATTTAAAGTCACGGGCGGCCGACTTACTTAATCAAATTAATAAAACTCAACGACCGGTTATAATAACCCAAAACGGCGAACCCAGGGCAATATTACAAGATCCTAAAAGCTATGAAAATATGCGCAACGCTATCGGTATCTTAAAGCTCATTTCTGAAGGTGAGGCCAATGTCAGAGAGGGACGCGTTAAAACACAGGATGATGTTTTTATCGATATTGAGAATGGATTGAAGGCAAATCCTGAATGAAAAAGAAATATCAAGTTTCATGGGCAGAAATAGCGCAGTATGATTTAAAACAAATTATTGACTATATTGCCATTGATAGTCCAGGCAATGCTTCACGAATCCTTCATAAATTCAAACAAAAGGTATCAGCTCTCTATAAAATGCCGGATCGCGGTCGCATAGTACCTGAACTAAAGGAACAGGGAATACACACATATCGAGAAATAATTATCGCCCCCTGGCGAGTGATTTATAGAATATCAGATACGACCGTTTTTGTTTTATCAGTTATCGATTCGAGACGAAATG
>CAZPHK010000323.1:0-3761 GCA_964586015.1 uncultured Acidobacteriota bacterium
CCGTGAATTTTTCCGGTTCCGGATAGGGAATGCGATCCAGAAGGGCGTCATCCAGCACCTCGAAAGGAGTGTGGTTTGTTGCGCCGGTATCAATGAAAACAAAAAGCTTGTCGTTCGCGCAGTGACCCTGGATGTATTCGTCAATCCTGGTATAAAAAATGTCCTCCCTGTAGCCCCAGTCGAATTTTATGTCTTCGGGACGCACGATATCGTCGGCCAGGACTTTATCAAAACCGATGGCCCGGGCAAATTTAACGATTCTGGGATTGCGGCTTCCGCCGAAAAAATAGAGCGTGCGGTAGCCCATGGCTTTGAATATTCTCGGGAGGCTGCCCAGTTTATTGATTTCTTCAGCGGTATAATTGTCCACCAGCGCTCTTTCAATATTAGGGGGGACTCCGCAGAGGATGCTTTCATACCCCCGTATGCTCTGTATGGAATTGCCGTACAGATGCCTCATGAGAATTCCGTCACGGGAAGCTTTCAGGAGTTGGGGGGTGACCCGCGGCCCGACAAGGAGGTCGTTCAGGCTTTCCTGTTTCACGAAGAATATGACATCTCCCAGTTTCGACGGAGTGCCCGGGTGGTTATCGGCCATTGTACCGGCTTGAAGCGCCTCGATATGAGCCCGGTAGAGCCGGCGATAATCGTTCTTGAGCTGACGGTTGCTTATGAAATTCGCGTAAACGAAACCGGCCAAAGAGCCGCGAATGGAACGAATCGTTGCAAGCTGGCAGGCAACGCCGGCAACTATAATCGCGGCGAGAATTACGGCCGGCTTCCGCGGGTTTTTCAATTTTTCAGCTATCAGAGAGAAGGCCTGCCGTTGCAGGATGATAAATGCGGCGACGGACAGAATAACTCCGATTATCCATGGCGCAAAAAGTTTCCAGAGAACGGGCAGTGCAACCGCGGTGTTGTACCAGAAAAGATAAAAATCGAAGTCGACTTTTCGTATGGACTTGTATAAAGCCAACAGGATCATGAAGTGAATGAACAGGGAGTTCAGGAGAAGAACGGATATACGCACGGTTCGATTGACCCATGGGGGCCGGAACAAAGGCAGGAGCGTGTAGGTGAAAACAGGCAGAAGAAGGATGAAAAGAACGTTTATGGCTAACAATAATGTGGCTGTCTGGAAAAAGGGAAGGTCCTGGATAAAGGTGTCAATTTCTAGTCCGCAATAGCTGCCGACGACGGCCAGATAGAAGATTAATAAAGACCAACGGATTTTATTCGACATAAAATGAAACGGGAGAATATTATTTTAGTGAATTCCGGCCGCGGTTGTTTCATTGCCCGCCGATAATAATGTTTATCAAATGGGTGATATAAAACGAGCGGGGCGCAACAATTATGAACATAAATCCTGATTTCATCCCGAAAAAGAATATCACAGCTTTCCGGTATATCCACAATAGGGACGTTGAATTATAGCGTATGTTCCATAAAAAGAAACGGCACTCCGCCGTAAAAATCCCGAACCGGGGGTTCTCGGCAGCAAGCGGGTTCCTTGTGTTTTTTCGAACCTGAACGGCTTATCCTGCCGATAGAGTCTTGGGGTCGGATTTTACCGTTCCGAAGGGAATGCAATCGGCTAACATTCAATGCTTTAGAGGTGAATTCCTTATAAAACTGTATAATGGCACCGTATGTCGCAGAAAAATCGGGTTCTGCACACAATACCTGTTGCTGATTGCTAATAATTTCGGGAGCAAGAAAGGATACACAGATGAAGATAGCTGTCGTGGGGCTTGGTTATGTAGGGCTGCCGCTGTCTCTGCAGTTTGCCCGCGTTGGTGTGGAAGTGATCGGATTGGACGTGGATCGGAAAAAGGCGGGTGCGCTCAATGCCGGAGAAAGCTATATAGAACACATAGAAGCTTCGGATATTGCCGAAGCTGTAAAGAAAGGCATTTTCAAAGCCTCGGTGGATTTTTCGAAGGTAAGTGAAGCGGAAGCCGTTATCATTTGCGTTCCTACGCCCCTGAATAAAAATCGCGAACCCGATATCAGCTACATTGTGGAAACCGGCAAATCCATTGCCCCGCATATGGCAAAGGGCTGTCTCGTCGTACTGGAATCGACCACCTATCCCGGGACGACGGATGAAGATCTGCGCGAGGTGCTGGAGTCGGGGTCCGGAATGAAGGCGGGCAAGGATTTTCATCTTGCCTTTTCCCCTGAAAGGGAGGATCCGGGAAATCCGGACAGCAAGGTTGCCCTGATTCCCAAGGTCGTGGGTGGATTTACTCCCGAATGTCTCAAAAGAGCTACGGATCTGTACGCGAAAGCGATTCAGACCATCGTTCCGGTTTCTTCCTGCCGAGCCGCGGAAGCTACGAAATTGCTGGAAAATACGTTCCGGGCAATCAACATCGCACTGGTTAATGAATTGAAGATAGTCTACGAAGCGATGGATATCGATGTCTGGGAAGTCATCGGCGCGGCGAAGACAAAGCCGTTCGGGTTTATGCCTTTCTATCCAGGACCCGGACTGGGCGGCCACTGCATCCCGATCGATCCTTTTTATCTGACCTGGAAAGCCAGGGAGTTCGAGCAGCACACACGCTTCATCGAACTCGCCGGAGAGATCAATACGTCCATGCCGAAATACGTCGTTGGACGGGTCATGGAGGCGCTCAACAAGAGGCGCAAGTCGCTGAACGGCTCCAGGGTGTTGGTTTTAGGCCTGGCGTATAAGCCCGATGTGGACGATGACCGGGAATCGCCCAGCTATGTCCTTATGGACCTGTTGAAAAAACGCGGAGCGGAGATAAGCTACTACGATCCGCACATTCCCGTTATTCGACCCAGCAGGGAATACAGCCATTGGGCCGGGACAAAGTCTATTGAATGGAGAGGCGAAGTCCTGCAGGAGTTCGATCTTGTTCTTATATCCACCAAACACGCTGCCGTGGATTACGGTGAACTGGCGAAATACGCGGCATGTATAGTGGATACGCGCAATGCCATGGAAGGGATCGAAACCAACCCCGACCAGGTCTGGAAAGCTTAACAGCCTGTTGTGAGAGTGCAACGGGTATCGTCCCGGGTGCCGCGGGAACGGCTGCAATACGGTGCGACACAGGCGTTGTGGATGCAAGGCTTTGGCACGCGCTCCACAATATATGCTGTGCATCATTGAGGCGCGCTCCTTCGCTTTTCAATATACAGCAAGCACATCTCCCGAGCTTTCGGCCGCACTCATTGCAGCCTTGCCCTCTGCCTTGCCCTGTCGCTTTGCCTACGCAATTCCCCGTTATAAATGAAGGCTGGAAGGGGCGGTACGCTTTCTTCCAGCTGGTGCTTCAGTTTGGGCAGGTTTGTGCTCCTAAGACCAGAAATTCTCTAAATCAGTAATTTATTCCTCCAGGCTATAGAAGCATATTACGAATTGCCTTTATCGGAGTCCCACTGGTCTGCACCTCCATTTTTTACTCATATATCCCTCCGTTCGTGTCGATTCAAATATCCGATGAATTGCTTTTTCTGCACTTGCTTAAATCTTCAAATTCTCAACCGGAATGAAATCTCGCTATTGGTGATTCCCGTCACGGGTTTCGATCCCATTTTGATCGATATTAATAGGCATAAATAGCGAGGAATGGACTTATGCCGCAATACATACGATTTCATCGCCCCATGGTTTTAGGGATATTTATTTTTCTCTGCAGCTGTTTAGGTGCATTCGCCGGAGATGTTTCGCTGGCCTGGAATCCAAGTGCATCCGAGGGCGTAGTTGGATATAAGATATATTA
>CAZPHK010000324.1:0-3730 GCA_964586015.1 uncultured Acidobacteriota bacterium
ATAAAGCCCTTGTCGTTCTCTCCGTCGCGGCAGGCTCCACCATCCTGTCCCACGTTAACGACAGCGGATTCTGGCTGGTAGGCAAATACCTCGGCCTGAGCGAAAAACAGACCCTTTGCTCGTGGACCGTCATGACAACGGTTCTGTCCGTCTCGGGCTTCCTGATTATTCTGGCATTAAGCGGCATTCTTCATATATTGTTTTAGAAGTGCAGTTTAAAAGAGGCAATGAACCCGTATATCTCACAGGGTCTCAGAACGGGAGCAAGAAATGAAACCGAGAACGATCGCAATTATCGGCGCGGGCCCGGTCGGGGGCATCCTGACGGCCCACTTGTGCAGCGCGGGGCATTCCATACACCTGGTGGATACCTGGGAAGAGCATATCCGGAAGATCGGGGCCGACGGCCTGAAAATAAAGGGCAACGAGGAGAGAACGGTTCGCCCCGCCCGCCTGCTTTCTTCCGCATCCGAACTGGGCGATCCCGATCCTGAATTCATATTCATCTGCACAAAAGCCTGCTATCTGGAAAGTGTGCTTGGAAGCATGAGCAGCAGGATCAAGCACTCCAGCGCGGTATTCATTTCGGCCCAGAACGGCATCGACACCGAGCATGTCATTGTGGACAACATCGGGGCCGGGCATGTTCTGCGGGCGGTTATCACCTTCGCCGGTTTTCCGACCGGACCGGGAGTCATTCAGGAAACGTTCAATATCCCGCCCAGTTATATCGGCTGGCTGAAACCGGAAGGGGAGGCCCCCTGCCGGGAAATAGCCGGGATCGTCACAGAGGCCGGCCTTACTATGGAGCCGACCGCCGAGATCCTGAAGCATGTGTGGAGAAAAACGATCCTGAACACCTGCACCATGGCCATTGCGGCCGTGACCGGTTTGAACATGCAGGAACAGTACGAATTCGCCCCGACGCGCGTATTGATTGGAGACCTTCTCCGCGAATCCATACGGACAGCCGCCGCATACGGATTCGATTTCGGATCCGATTTCTTTGACACGGTGATGAAATTCAATGAAAAAGCCGGCCCTCACCGGCCGTCCATGCTGGTGGACCTGGAAAAAGGCCGGAAGACCGAAAACGAATTTATCGTCCGCCGCGTCGCCGAATATGCCGAACGGAAAGGGATTCCGGCTCCGGCTCATCGCACAATGGCGATTATTATTGATGCATTGGAAATGCAGGGGTTAAAAAAGTAGTTTTGGAGTGCGGGAGCTTGCTCCCGCCTTTGATTCATCATGCAATTTTGTAACAAAGGCGCAAGCAAGCTTGCGCACTCCATAGAGGCTTATACTTTTATTCCACAACCTTTTCGGCGATCAGGTCCCCGACTTCAGAGGTCGAGTATCCCATGCGTCCGGCCGCCAGCGATTTGAGCTTCCTGCTGGTGACGTACATGGCGGCTTTTTCGACCGCCTCGGCCGCTTCATCCTCTCCCAGCGACGCCAGCATCATCTGCATGGAGCAGACAGCGGCCAGCGGATTGATGATTCCCATGCCGGTATACTTCGGCGCGCTTCCGCCGATCGGCTCGAACATGCTCACGCCCTCGGGATTGATGTTGCCTCCGGCCGCGACTCCCATGCCTCCCTGGATCATGGCGCCCAGGTCGGTAATGATGTCGCCGAACATGTTGCCGGTCACAATCACATCGAACCATTCCGGATTCTTGACGAACCACATGCAGGTCGCATCCACATGGTAGTATTCACGTTCGATATCGGGGAATTCGCTTTTTCCGATCTCGTGAAACGCCCGTTCCCAGAGATCGTACACGTAGGTCAGCACGTTTGTCTTGCCGCACAGCGCCAGGGTATTCTTGTCGCCCTTACCCCGCGCCTTTTTGCCGTATTTGCGGGCGTAGTTAAACGCGTACCGTAGGCAGCGATCGACCTGGAAGCGGCTGTACACCGCCGACTGGACCGCAATTTCCTGGGGCGTTCCCTTCATCGTGAACCCGCCCGTACCGGTATAGAGGTCGCCCGTATTTTCCCTGACGACAGTGAAATCTATATCTTCCGGGCCTTTGTCCTTCAGGGGAGTTTCGACGCCCGGGTACAGCTTGACCGGCCGCAGATTGATGTACTGGTCCAGCGCAAAGCGGGCCTTGAGCAAAATGCCCTTTTCGAGGATTCCGGGGGCGACATCGGGATGTCCGATCGCGCCCAGAAGGATTGCGTCGAATTTGCGCAATTCGTCAATCGCGCTGTCGGGCAGCGTTTCTCCCGTCCGTTTATACCGCTCGCCGCCGAAATCGAATTCCGTAAGATCAACCTTGAAATCAAATTTTCCTGCCGCGGCCTTGAGAACCTTCACAGCTTCAGCCGTTACCTCAGGGCCTGTCCCGTCACCGGGCATAACTGCAATTTTATACACCGTGTTCCTCCTGTGGAAATCAACCCGCCCTTAACAACCGTGTCCGGCGGAATCCGTCGGCGCCATATTTTTATGTCTATGGACTATGGCGCGTTGTCTATAAAGCCGGCTACGTCCCAACCACGTTTTAAGCCGGAGTGTCCCTGTTTACATCCCGGCAGCGCTCAGCCAAATTCTTAGAGCGAATGAATTTTGTATACTGGAAGTGGTTTTCACAGCAAGCAAAAACCAATCCTGCAGACCGGACCCATTACAGGCCCCCCGGAACGGCCCCTGTCGCGAGCTACTTGCATCATTATTTCGGAAAACGGAGCGTCCTTGGAGTGCGGCAGCTCGCTGCCGCCTTCGCAACATTATAGGAACTCGAAATAAAGGCGGCAGCAAGCTGCCGCACTCCAAGGACTTCACTGTCAACTCAAAACCTCTTCGCGGCAGAAACCGGAAGCGCAAATAATACAAGTTTTTTAGCCACAATACAATGCCGGGCGTGCATTTCTAAAGGGCTTTCGTCGCTTCACTAACAATGGAGACGTCGGAAATTTTCGGCGAAATCAGGGCTTCCCTGCGCCACAGCGGAAAAATGATTCCTTTAAACGATATCTGGATGGCCGCGCATGCCGTTGAAACCGGGTCAAAACTGGTCCCCTATGATTCGCATTTCAAGCAAATTGCGGGACTGAGGCTCTGGGATGAAATGAAACATTAAATCTCCGGAAATGATTGCCGGACCACAGAGCGATAGGGGTTAAATGAATGACTGCCGTCCATGCCGGTCCAGGAAACAGAATTCGGCTTATGACCGAATTATCCGGATATAAACCTTAACATTCGAGGAAATAGTCCTTTATTGCGGCGTATGGAAGGAATTGATACTCTTATGATTATGAATAGGAACTATACAGTTGTACGCCGGATGTCGGACACCAGACCTGCCGACGTCGTCCCTGGGACGCCTGCGGAACGAATCGGCTTAGTCTGGCCGCTTACCTGTGAAATCACTTCTCTGAGCGAACATCACGATGCTGAACGAAGATTACAGAGAAATGTTACAAGCCTTGGTCGACGAGAAGGTTAGATTCCTTTTTTAAAAGACCTCACTAACATATTTTGCCAATACAAGCCTTAATAGCTTAAAATTGATTTTGCCGGAGTCGGCCAGGCAGTCGCGGCTCTGAATTTCAGGCCGAGGAAAGTCCGAACTCCACAGGGCGGTGTGCCTCGTAACGCGAGGGAGGGGCGACCCTACGGAAAGTGCCACAGAAAATATACCGCCCCGCAATGAGCGGGGTAAGGGTGAAAAGGTGCGGTAAGAGCGCACCGCGTCTCTGGTAACAGCGGCGG
>CAZPHK010000325.1:0-3701 GCA_964586015.1 uncultured Acidobacteriota bacterium
TACGCGCCTGTCATAGATCAGATGCTGGATGGCGTGCTTGCAAAGACTTTTAGATGTATAAACACAACCCCCGTGACATGATCACCGTTCGTCGTAGTCATCTGACTACGCGCCTGTCACGGCCCATATGCTGGATGGCGTGCTTGCAAAGGCTTTTAGATGTGTAAACGCAAACCCCGTAACATGATCACCATACGTCGTAGTCATCTGACTACGTGACTGTCACTGCCCATGTGCTGGATGGCGTGCTTGCAAAGGCTTTTAGATGTGTAAACGCAAACCCCGTAACATGATCACCATACGTCGTAGTCATCTGACTACGTAACTGTCACGGCTAGGATGGTCGATGTTGGCTCTGCGTAAGGCTCGTGGGTGCGTAAATGTGTTTTCGTGACATAATCGTGATTTGGCCCTCGGCTACGAACCCGGCTTTTGCCTCGCTTGTAAGTGAGCTAGCCACCCGCTGGCATTTGCGGTTTGACCTACTGCCGGATCGGAATGTATCAAAGACAGTCAAGTGAACGCCGCCGTTCGGCGTAGTCATCTGACTACGCGCATGTCACGGCTAAGATGGGTGATATCGGCTCTGCCAGCCAAACATAAGTCGCTGTTCGGCATAGTCATCTGACTACGTACCTTTCACGAATTAAATGATG
Source organism: uncultured Acidobacteriota bacterium (assembly GCA_964586015.1). Lineage (GTDB taxonomy): Bacteria > Acidobacteriota > UBA6911 > UBA6911 > UBA6911 > UBA6911. The sequence goes on from CAZPHK010000325.1 coordinate 657, forward strand.
GATGTCACCTTTATTCCGGCTTTCCCGGGTGCAAACTAATTCAGGGGACATGATCGTTATCAAGTCCCTGGCCACAGATCTTCCGATGCCCGTGAACAAACCGGGCCTCCACGTTGTTGCCGGAAGAGATTGCAATTCTAAACGAGCCGCAGACGAATATCTCAACGATTAATTGTTGCTTGAGACGATATTCTCTTTACCTGACATGCCCTTTTCGATGCGCTTAAAATGTTCGTTTCGTGTGAAAATATCAAAGATTCCGATATCACGATAACGGAATCTTTGAAAACATACGCTGAGTTGTTGTATTGCTACTTCGGCCGGTTCTCACCTGGATTCCAGCAACCTGCAGGCGAAACCCCAGGGGCCGCCGTAGTTCATGATTTTCAATACGAGCTGATTTTTACCTTTTCTGAAGGTCACGGGGACGCGGTCGCTATCCGCTATGACGCCCCGGCCTCCCCGGTGTTCATGGACGAGTTTGCCGTTGAGCCATACCTTGACGCAGTCGTCGGAGCCGATGCCCAGAACACTAGCCGTTTCCTCGGGCATGTCGATTTGCGCCCAGGTGTAGGCGATAGCGAACCACTTATCAAACACCGCCGTTAGATCCACAACGCCGTACTCAGAGTATAGAGAGGCCCATTCGTAATCATTTCCGGCGATTCTGACCTGTAGCTCAAACCGCGCAAGATCGAGTGACTTGGTATCGAAGAACTTGTTCGAAGTTTCTTCATCCGGAAAGTAGCCCTCCCCGTCCCATGGCACGTCGATGGGCCCTAAGAACAGCCATTTTCGTATGAACTGGCCCGGCTTGAGATCCTCGTATGTCGTTACATTCAAGTCCGGCTTGGTTTTCGATATCGTCACGCCGCCTGATACTTGAGTCTTTGTATTGTCTGCGCTATCTGTTGTTTTGCGGCCGGGCTCCAAACCTTCCAGATACCATTTGCTGTCCTGATAGACCATGACTATGGTTGCCTCGCAAATTAGTGACCCCTTTCTGCAAAGATAAACCGGATGCTCATATCCGTTCTCAAGTTCATCCGGCCATTTCGGTGTGCCGAGGAATTCGTAGTCTGCGATCAGACTCGCCATTGCCAGCATCTGATCCATCTGGCCGGTTGCGATTTCCCGAAGGCCCGGGGCAATGAGTTCGAGAAATTGTGTGCCATCCTTGTGTACGGCGGCACTGTACAGACTGAGCAAGGTTTCCAGCGGTGTCTTCTGGCCTGTGTACGTTCCGCCTATTAATATCTCTGCGGTCCGCCGTCGGCCTTCCTGAATAACTTCTTCTTCAGATAGATCACGCAGGCCACGATACTGCGGAGGAAGATCAGCAAGGGTTGTATGGTCCTTGTCCGGCCAAAGGAAGGCAATATGAAAAGAGTTGTCAGCCGGGCCCCCAAGGACTCTGCATGTCACGGCGAGCTTTCCGTCAATAGTATCCGTCGTTGTCACCGGCCGGGAAGAATCGACAAAAATCGCCGAGGCGGGCAAGACAACGCGATAATAGTTAAGGCAATTTGCTGCAGAGCCTCCGCCTATGAGATGCCACAGTGGGCCTTCCTTCCACAACTGACCGCTCTCGCCCATTTCTGCTACCGCGATGTATCTAAACTTCTCACCCGGTTCAACAGCTCTGCGAAAACGCACGAAGAAATCATAGTTCGAAGCATTTATCTGTTCCCGGTCATACGGCAGCAGGTTGCCCTGCAGGTCATAGAACATGGCTCCTTCGTGAACCTCTCCGGCAGTCATTATTTGACAGACGTTGCTTGGCTCAGACTTAGAGTTGGACCTCTCCTGTAGCACAGCAAGGGTAAAAAGCTGCTCATTTTCGACTCTTAAAATCAGGACGCTGGTACTGTCAATCTGATCTCTTTGCGCCTGTTTTTCCGCTTCAATCCATTTGTAGATTTCCATCATGTCGTCCACCAGGGGATTGTCAGCCGCGACAATTGGATTCTTGTCCGGTGAAAGGATAGCCTTTCGACCGGCTTCGATATTGACACTTGCTGTCTGCGTCTCGGCAATGACTTCTCCTTTACGAACGCTTACTTCCGTTTTCCGTGCGGATGTGATTGTCTGAACAACCAGAAGAACCACCACGCAGAGAATAACTGTTTTCGCTTTCATTAGGTTTCTCCTTTTCTGCCTTGCAGGGCAGAGTAATAAGTAAATTATTTGAGTTATTCGTCGGTGACTGTCACGGTGAATTCGGTCCCCACCGCCTCCATACGGCCGTTTGGAGTGCTGATGAAGAACGGCCCATGAAGACTTTCCAGGCTGGCGGTGCACTCGCCATGCTCAAGAAAGAACTGCATTTCGCCGTTATACGATTCCAAAACCAGCATGCTGTTCTGGTTCAATTCAAGCGTAGATACATCATCCAGTTTAAAAACAAAAGCCGACCTGGCTGCAGAGTGAAACGTATCGCCAAGATATATGTTTGAGCTGGCATCCAAAGCCTGCCAAACATCGGAACCTTCATGCCTGACCAGCACGGTCCCCTCAATCTTGCCGACGCTTATGGGTACCCGAGCCGTTAATGGTGTCCGCGCGGATTTACCTGCCCTGCCTAAGGTAAATCCAAGGAGCAAACCGATAGCTAATAAGATACCCGCGGCGATGGCGGCTTGTTTGCCGGCGAACAAAGCTGTGCCGAAGCGGGCAGGACGCAGCCGCAGATTCGGCTCTTCAGAAAGTCTGGCTACCAGCGACGCTCCGGCCTTCTCGGCAGCCATCGGCGACGAAAAGGTTTGCCTGACGACATCCTGCAGCAGGACACATCGCTCGAATTCATCACGGCATGATTCGCATGTTTCCGTATGAGTCTTTAGCTCAGCGAGCTGTCCGTCAGTGATTGTCCCATCGATATAAGTTAGGATAAAATTCTTGTATTTTTCACAGGTCATCATGATTCGACCTCCTCTAAAAGTGGAGCAAGGTCCTTGCGTAGTAATTTATAAGCCCGGTGCAGCCGGACTCTGATGGTGCCCGGGCGTTTGCCCAATTGCTCTGCAATCTTTACGGTGGAAAGTC
>CAZPHK010000326.1:0-3682 GCA_964586015.1 uncultured Acidobacteriota bacterium
GAGTTGACCAAGGCATCCCAATATACTGATGTTTGAAAGAGCCGCCCATGTATAAAATTATAAAATATTTGGTGATGATAAACGATATCTCCCCACGAATAATCGGACACCAGAGAACACAACGACGTAAAAAAACCGATGACGTAAAAAATAAATAACGTCATTGAAAATAAAAATATCCATACCAACAGGCTACTTTCTTGAAAATAAGTTTTTATATTATTCATACTCTTTGAGAACTTTATCTTAGGATTTTTTCTGTAACCACTTTTTGAGAATCACCATGACAACCAGCGTAAGGGTAATGATGGCAGATATCATGACGATGGCATGAATAAGGTTTGCCGCGCCCCCGGTGAGGGCACTCCACCCCATCCAATGGCCAATTGAGGCGACCAGAAATGCCGGCGGTATAAAGAACAGGGCCGTTGCCCAAGCGACGGTATGGAAGGGAACCGGAGTAATACCGAAATAGTAGTTGAGTGGTCCCGAGGGAAAAACCGAGTTAACCCTCACAAAAGCGACTGCTTTCCATCCCTTGCGTCCTATTTCACTCTGTAGCCAAGACCAGGCCGGATTTTGAAATTTGCGTCTGCAATAATCTTGTGCAAGATATCGGGAAAACAGGAACGCACACATAGCGCCAGTAGTGGCGCCGGTGACGGAAAGGAAGGTTCCCCAGTAAGGCCCCCAGAGAAAGCCCGACAGGAGATTAAGCGGTAAGGTTGGCAAGAGCAGGAGCGACATCAGAACAAAAAGGGCCAGGAAAAAAACAGGTGTCACAACCGGATGGAATTGAAAAAAACGCAGGATGTTCTCGGGAGTAAATATACCCTGACGGTTCAGAATAAAGGCGATTATTATTAATAAACAAAGAAGGAGGGCCAAAAGAAAGCGCTTTGGGAAGATCATCCTTTGAAAAACGGTGGGAAACCAAGCCCCAGAATTTTTTTTGTCTCCTTTATTCACAAACATAGAGAACACTATGGATGATCCTCCAATAAGCTACCCTAAAAAGATAATTTTTAATGATTTTCTAAAAATAAACTTATTTTCTCTAAAACATAATCCATTTCTTTCAGGCCTAAATCTTGGTGAACTCCGATGTGTATTCCATTTTTACCCATATATTCGGCAGTTGGGAATTGTCCCAATTGATAGCCCAAATAATTGAATCCCGGACATTGGGTGGGCATCGAAGCAAATAGTGTCCTAGTTTCGATACCATTCTTTTCGAGATAATCAGTTAACTGCGCCCGGGTAAATGACGCTTCTTTCTGTATGATAATTGGAATAGCATGCGGTCCTATTTGTTCGTGGGGTTCCTCTCTGATTGTAGAGAGATATGGGCTAAACTGTTCAAATCTACTGAGTACATAGAGAAGATTTTGCCGACGCTTCTCTAAGATTTCGTGATAAAGGTCAACGTTACCGATACCAATGGCCGCCTCAAGTTCATTCATCTTACATGAGTAACCGATTCTCTCAAAAATAAAACGAATATCTTCACCACCACTTCCTTTGAAGCGTTTAGCACAGTACTTTGAGGCAAGATTGATCGTACATTCTTTACATTTACAGGCACGGCCGTGGGAACGAAGAGACCGCAGAATTTCAGCAAAATCTTCCCGATTTGAAACGACCACCCCCCCTTCTCCAGTCGTGATAATGTGGGCTATGTAAGTACTGAATGCCGCCATGTCAGAAAGCGTTCCCACGGGTTTTCCCTTATAGAAAGCTCCGTGCGCTTCTGCTGCATCCTCAATAACGAAAAGCCCATGCTTCTTGGCAATGGCGTTGATTTTATCCATATCTGCCGGTTTGCCCATGAGATGTACAGGCATTATCGCCCTGGTCTTTTCAGTAATGGCGGCTTCAATTAAATCTGGATCAATATTTAAAGTGTCCCGGCAAATATCTACGAACATGGGTTTGAATCTCGCATGCAACACCGCATTGCCGGTGGCGACAAAGCTGAGTGCCGGGACAATGACCTCATCATCCGTTTGCGCCCCGAAGTCATGGAGCGCAGCCAATGCCAGGGTATCGGCATCGGTCCCGCTGCTCACCGCCACCGCCTCTTTAACCCCCAGGAGCTCGGCAAATTTCTCCTCGAATTCCCGGACATATCTGCCGCTGGAAATGCGCTTGCATCCCAATGCTTGGAGAATCAGATCTTTGGACTTTTCTGGTATCGAGATAGTGCCGAAAGGAACTTTAATCTTCTTGGCCATGAACAGTATTCCTTGACTGGTCGGAAACACGGGGCAATACAGCCGAATTGTCCTCCATGGAGCGATCCTTTGAGGTCGAACCACCTGGGTGATAATCAACGACCGCCCAGATGGCTTTCTTGATATCTTCCGGGGTGGTATAGAAAGCTTCCTCGAGGGTAAATCCCGCCGGGGTAGGCAAATCAGGGGACGCAACCCGCTTAATGGGCGCCTTGAGATAAGGGAAACCTTCTTCAGCAACCATGGCCCCGATCTCGGCACCAACTCCTGCAGTCTTCCAGCCAGTGTCAACTATGACTAAGCGCCCGGTTTTCGCCACAGACTTGAGGATGATTTCCTTGTCGAGCGGGCGAAGCGTCAGTGGGTCGATTACTTCCACCTCAATTCCCTGCTCTGCCAGTTCCTGGGCTATGTGAAACACCTCCAAAACTTGATGGGAGGTGGCCACGACTGTGACATCCCGGCCGCTCTTCCTCACTACTCCCTTGCCTATGGGCACCTGGTAGATTTCTTGGGGGACTTTCCCCTTTTGTCTAAAATTCAGCCGGTGCTCCATGATGATAACTGGATTGGGATCGGCGATGGCCGCAAGGAGCAGGCCCTTGGCGTCATAACAGGTGCTGGGCATGATCAACTTCAGTCCCGGAACATGCATGAACAATCCTTGCAAAGCCTGTGAATGCTGAGCCGCAGAGCCCCATCCCTGACCTATGCAGGTCCAGATCACCAGCGGGACATTCACCGCGCCCCCGAACATATAGTACCATTTTGCCGCGTGGTTGACCAGTTGGTCCATTCCCAGCAAGAGAAAATCCGGCCGGTTGTGTAAATAGACCGGCCTTAGATCAGCAATCGCAGCACCTATTGCTACCCCGGTTAAGGCATTCTCCGCTAATGGCGTGTCGAATACCCGATCACCGCCAAAATCTTCTTGGAGACCGCGGGTAATGCCGAACATACCACCGGGAGCATCGACATCTTGCCCCATGACAAACACGTTGGGGTCATTACTCAGGGCCTGATGTAACCCCTCCCGCACGGCTTCAACATAACTGAGAACCCGACGCTCTTCTTGACATCCACTGAATTGGTCAGGTTCGCCAATTTCGAATTTTACCTTGGACCAAGGCACTATTTTTACTCGCAGAAGAGATATTGATGAAGGTCTTCCTTCTGGGGAAGCCGGTCTTTCATGGCGGCGGAAAAGGCATCATCCAGTTCATCCTCAATCCTTTTCTTCATGACTGCAATTTCGGAAGGAGTGATTACCCCAGTCTCGAGAAGCTTTTTTTGCAGTGACTTGATGGGACAACGGGCTTCCCATTTTCCCACTTCCTCACAAGTCCGATATCCCCGGGCTTCTTGGGACGGGACTCCGGCATGACCGCGCAACCGATAAGTTTGACATTCAATGAAGGAAGGACCCAAGCCATTCCGGGCGCGATGCA
>CAZPHK010000327.1:0-3631 GCA_964586015.1 uncultured Acidobacteriota bacterium
CACGAAATTACTGAATAATATAAAGATATCTCCGATTTTATCCTTAAAAATACGCATTACACGCAAAAAGAGGCCCCTTTTTTTGCGTCTAAGCAAATATTCGGGGATAATCTGAGAAATAAAGATATGCATGCACCCATAACAGTTATCTCAATTTCCCGAGTTGGGGGATATCAGTGTTAGGGAGTTGCAAATTCCGACAAAACACGTATCATTTTGCTACTGAGACCGCGGAGGAATGGCCGAGTGGTTGAAGGCGGCGGTCTTGAAACGCAAAAAATCGGGGAAACCGTAAACCCTTATAAATCAACTAAATCCCTTTACTGGCCGCAATTTAGCACCGTTTCTCACTTGCCCCAATTTGCCTCATTTTGCCCCTTTTTTGTCCCTCTATAGTGACAATTTGGTGACAATCGGCCTTTTTCGGCCCTCCGAAATACCGGATTGTAACGTATCAATTTCATACAGTGGAACAAGCTTCCAAAAGGTCTTTATCTAAAAGATTTGGCTTTGGCAGTTTTGTTTTAAGGATGTTGGATCTATTTTGGATTGTTCTGGTCGTTTTGAGTACCAGTTGCTGGGTATTTTTCGAGGAATCGCTTGGCCTCCTGTCTGGCTCTAAGGGTAAATATCCAATCGCGATCGGTTGCCCCTAATAATTTCATGTTTGCTGAAATGATTTTCATCTGGGCTTCCGAAACTTTCGGATCTCTAAAAAAAGAATCTATGAAATCCTTATAGCGTTCTACGGCCTGCTGCATGTTTTCCGTTCCTCCTTCTTCGTAAAAAGTAGCCCCGATCGCAAAGTAGGATGCGGCAGCCAGGTCACTGTCGGGGTAACGGTTGAGCAAGCTTTGAAATGCTAATCGAGCCTTTTCATATTGGCCATTTTTAAGATAATTCAAACCAGTTTCGTAAAGGGTTTCATCGGGAGCTTCAACCGATTCTTGAGACGTCATACTTGATGCACTAAATCCTGAAATACAAGTAAAAGCAATACAGATTATTGTAAAACAAGAAATTTGTTTCAGCATAAGTTACTCCTCTCGAAAAGCATTTTTTATGAGGCAGGTAATATGGCATTGCTTGTGGAGGAATAAACAAATCAGCGAAGTACGGCAATACCATCAAGACTAATATAGCCTGATACGGAGAGCACATGAAATGGTTCCAGGAAGTTAAGATTTTGAAGATAGATGTTGTAGTTTTTAAAAGGCTTTCTACTTGCGGACTGCGCTCTTAAGGTCTTCAACTCTCATTTAACAGGGTAATAATCAACTACTCTTCCGCCTGGTTCGGTTGTGGCGGCAACGCGGGTTTTATTTTCGAAAATCCGGTTTTTATCTCAAGAGGATCGGCAATATACATGTATTTATCATCCTCCTTATTGTAGGCCGGCCATTCTATTAATCCTTCGGCATTGGGATTTCCTGTTCGGGCAAACTGTGTCCACATTTTCATCATCACTTCGGAAACCTTTCTGTCGGTTTCCGTAAGGCCGGGATCTTTCGTGTCTTTTACGCCGGCTCCCGTCATAAGGCTGTACAATATGGGCCACACTCCGCTCCTGTTGTCATAATCTCCAAACAGATACAAAGCTTCCATGGAATGAGCGGCCACCGCGCCTTCAGCTCTCCACCTGGCAGGGACATGGTCGAATATGGCGGCATATCCCTTTCCGCCGGCTCTGCTGTGATATTCCAGCATGCTTGTATAGGCGGGAATAAGCCGGGGCAGCAATAGACCTCCAGGGCCTGTTATTTCACCCATGGTGGCCATTGTGATCAGCGGAACGGCGTTATATTCTCCCGATTTAAAAATCTCCGTGGGAGTCTTCGGCAGGAACCATCCGTCCACAGCGGAATTATCCATGTTCATTCTCATTCCGCCGCTTGAGTCCTTCATCATCGCTTCCCTCGCCTCCAGGATCTTTTCAAATGGAAGCCCGCGGACAGCCTTCAGGGGATCATCCGCTTTATCAACTCCCAGTCTGGCAAAAAATTTAACTCCCGTTTCCTCAAGCTCAGCGAGTTCCTGTCCCATTGAAAAACCGCCTATGGCTGTACCGCTCTCGCAGATGGCCCTGTGGAACAGGCCTTTCGCCAGGGGGGATGCCATCAGGGTGCTGACCTTTGCCCCGCCTCCGGATTCACCAAAGATAGTGACATTCCCGGGATCTCCGCCGAATTGGGATATGTTTCTCCGGACCCATTTGAGGGCTGCTATCATATCCAGAAACATGTAGTTCCCTGATGAATTATCGGGTGATTCCGCGGTTAAAAGGGGGTGGGCGAGAAGCCCGAAGGTATTGATCCTCATGGTTACATTGACAAGCACCACACCCTGCTGGGGCAGGCGGTGCAGGTTGGTCATGGCATCATTTCCGGATCCGGAAGAATACCCCCCTCCATGCAGCCATACCATTACAGGCAGGGACTCTCCTTTGTTTTTTAACGGGGTCATCACGTTAAGGTAAAGGCAGTCTTCGCTCATGGGCGGCGGCGGAAAGCCGGACATGGGCAGCTGCGGACATACTTTGGAGAATTCAGTGCATGGACGTATTTCGTCCCACGGGGATACCGGCTGCGGCGGTTTCCACCTGAGATCGCCGACAGGCGGCGCCGCGTAAGGTATGCCTCGATATGCCCTTACCGGGCTGTCGACATCTCCAATCAAAGTTCCCGATATGTATCCGGCATCTATTTTAACCGGATCGATGAGAGGCCCGGGCCCAACAGATTTTTCAACTTTCTTTTCCTGTTTTGTGCAGCCCGACAGGATAATCCCTCCGGATAAAAAACCAAAAAACATCACTGCCGACAGTTTCTTGATTGTCATTTTATCGCTCTCCGTTTAACGGGTCTGGAAAATAATATTCTTGTTCACTTCCGGCGAATCAGCTTGCCTGTTTTGTTATTAAAAAGAACGGTATTCCGGTTGGCTTTAACATATTCACCCTTCGTATAAATTGCATGCCCGGAAGATCAGGCTGCCCCCTTTGCTCTTATTGTCTGCAAGCAGCGAGTGCTTCGTAGAATCATGCCTTCCCGATATGCTCTTTCAATCTTGGTTTGAAATGCGACCGGCCCTGCGGCTGAGTCGGTTTAGTCCTTGTTGGGGGCGATGTCCATAATGGCCTTGTACGCAGGCTTGGGGTTCAACTGGCCGTCAAACACAAGCGCATCCTGACCGCGACGCCACGACCGGGTGTCACTGATGCCCCAGAACGTCACACGGTCGATGACATCCGCGTGGCGCTTGAAGATTTCGAACAGCCCGGCGTATACCCCGGCCTGCTTCCGATAGTTCTCCGGCGGGATGGTTCCGCCGCCGCCGCGCACACCGAAGGCGCCGCTGTTGGTTCCCGTGGCGGTCACGTCCAGCTCGGTGACGGCAACCCGCAGCCCGAGAGCCGCATAGTTCTCTATCGCCTTTTCCACATCGGCGAGGTTCGTGTCCAGATGCCAATGTCCCTGGATGCCCACGCCGGTGATCGGCGCGCCCTCCGCGATGAGACGCTTGAGCAGCAGCAGCGAACTGGCATGCTTGCCTTTGCTTTCCACGGCGCCCTGCTCAATGTTGTAGTCGTTGTAGTACAGTTGGGCTTCCGGATCAGCCTCATGCGCCCACT
>CAZPHK010000328.1:0-3573 GCA_964586015.1 uncultured Acidobacteriota bacterium
GGCCCCAAAGAAGCCTACGAGCGCGTCCGCCCGGTGTTTGAAGCCGCCGCTGCCAAGGTGAGCGGGGATCCGTGCGTGAGCCGGCTCGGCCCGGGATCGGCCGGGCATTTTGTGAAGATGGCGCACAATGGCATCGAATACGGCGTCATGCAACTGATCGCCGAAACCTACGACCTGATGAAACGCAGCCTCGGTTTGGACAACGACGAGCTGCAAAATCTTCCGCTTGATCCGGAAATCCGGAGAAAGGTCCTGGATAACGAAGAGAAACTGCGACATATTGTTTGCACCGCTGCCGAACTGGGCGTTCCCGTACCCGGGTTCATGACGGCTCTGGGCTACCTAGACGGCCGCCGCAGCGCGTGGTTGCCGATGAATTTGATCCAGGCCCAGCGCAACTATTTCGGCGCTCACACTTATGAGCGGATCGATGCCAAAGGGACCTTTCACACAAAATGGGAGAAATCATGAGCGGAATTGTGCAAACTCCTCGCGTTAATATATCGCCCACAGGGGACGATTTCGAAATCGCCGCGGCACGCGAGGCATTGGAAGTAATCACGAAGGCTGTTCATGAACGGGGTGAATGCCTGATTGCGCTTTCCGGCGGCCGCACTCCCCGCGGCGTCTATCGCCGTTTGGCCGATTTGCTCGTAATCCAATCGATGGATATGAGCCGCGTATATCTCATCTTCGTCGATGAGCGGATGGTGCCTCCGGATGATCCCGACAGCAACTACGGGATGATCCGGCGCGAGTTCATTTCCCGCGTTCCAATGCTTCCTTCCCGCGTCTATCGCATCAAGGGCGAGGAGAAAGCGGATAGCGCCGCTCGTGACTATGAACGGGAACTGCAAACGGTATTTCCGCTCTTTGCCGGCCGATGCGACCTGATAGTGCTGGGAGTTGGAGAGGATGGACATACCGCATCGTTGTTTCCCGGAAACGAAGTTCTGCACGAACAGCGACATAAAGTACGGGCGGTCTTCGTGCCGCACCTGGGGAGCTGGCGGGTGACCCTTACGCTGCCGGTCATCAACCGCGCGCGAGCTGTTGCATTTCTTGTGACCGGCGGGCAAAAGGCCGCCATCGTCGGAAAAATATTTGCGAGCACCCAGGCTTGCGGGTCCCTTCCCGCAACCCTGGTGTGCCCTGATTCGGGAACGCTCACGTGGATGCTTGATGCGGAAGCCGCATCCCGATTGCCATCGGAGCGGTCGTTCAAACCCGACACGACTTTTTTATAGCGCGCATCTCAGAGTGCATTGGCGCTGGATTTCATACAGAATGGGATAAGGAGTGAGAACCATGATGACGAATGACCGGCTCGAACCAACCGTGTTTGCCATCTTCGGAGGGATGGGAGACCTGACCTGGAGGAAACTGGTGCCGGCTTTGTTCGACCTCTCTCAGGACCGCAGCCTGCCTGCCGATTTTTCGATCATCGCCGTAGACCGAGCCGAAGTCAATGATGAAAAACTGCGCAGGCGTCTCCACAATGGGGTCAAAAGGTTCTCTCGCAGAGGGGACGTGAAAGCCGGCGAATGGAGCGGGTTCGCGAGCCATATCCACTACCAGCAGGGCGATTTCAAGAAGCCCCGGACTTATACGGCATTAGGCGAACAATGCGCGAAGCTGGAAAAGGAATGGGGCGCACCTGTCCACCGCATCTTTTACATGGCCACACCGCCAAGCATGTTCGGTGTGATCCCGAAGTATCTCGGCAAGGCGGGGTTGGCGCGTGACCGTGAATGGGCGCGGATTGTGGTTGAAAAACCGATCGGCTATGACCTGGAATCCGCCCGGGCCCTGAATGCCATCCTGGCCGCCAATTTCGAGGAATCCCAGATCTTCCGTATCGACCATTATCTGGGCAAAGAAACGGTACAGAACATTCTGGCGTTCCGCTTTGCAAACCCGCTCTTCGAGCCGCTATGGAACAGGCGTTATGTGGATTATGTGACCATTACCGCGGCCGAAGATGTGGGTGTCGAGCATCGCGGCGGCTATTATGACCGGGCGGGCGCCTTGCGCGACATGGTACAGAATCACCTGGTGCAACTGCTCTGTCTCGTCGCGATGGAACCAATGGTCTCTTTTGACGCCGACGAGATTCGCAACAAAAAAGCGGACGTACTCCACGCCGTTCGTCCGATTCACCATGACGCGGTTCATCAACACGTGGTGCGCGGGCAGTACGGCCGGGGTTGGATCGGCGGCCAAAAGGCGCCCGGTTACCGCGAAGAAGACGGCGTATCCCCCGATTCCCAGACAGAGACATTTGTGGCGTTAAGGCTGTTCCTCGACAATTGGCGCTGGCAGGATGTACCTTTCTACCTCAGGACCGGAAAGCGGCTCGCCCGGCAAGCTTCGGAGATTGCCATCCAATTCCGCGGCGTGCCGCATCAGTCGTTTCCACCCGAGGCCAGCCTCGACTGGCAGCCGTCCCGTCTCATCATATCGATCCACCCCGACGAAGGCATTGTGCTGCGCTTCCAGGCCAAACACCCCGGGTCCAAGATGCACTTGCAGACAGTGGAGATGAAGTTTAATTACCAGGAAGCATTCGCCGTCCGGTCGCCCGAGGCGTATGAAACGCTGCTCTGGGACGTCATGAAAAACGACGCTACATTGTTCATGCGCGCCGACCAGGTCGAGGCGGCGTGGCGGTTGTTGACGCCGGTGCTCGATGTGTGGGCAGTGGCCCCGCCCGGTGATTTTCCAAATTACGCCGCCGGCACATGGGGACCGGAGGACACTCAGGGATTGCTTGCGAAGGGTCAAAGTTGGCCGCTGCCTACCGAATTGGTGGGGCCCCGCAGGAAGAAAGGAAAGAACTCATGACTCAACAAAACGTTCCGCTAGGCAGGATTCTGGGCATTCCCATCGGTTTGGATTATTCCTGGTTTTTAATCTTCGTGTTGCTTACCTGGTTGCTGGGCAGCAGTTACTATCCCGCAGAGTTCAAGGACTGGCCGCCGCTGCTGTACTGGTTTATGGGCGCCGTGACAGCCATCATGCTCTTTGCGAGCGTGTTGCTGCATGAATTGGGTCACTCGGTGGTAGCGATACGATACAAAATTCCGGTGCGCAGCATTACACTGTTTATTTTCGGCGGGGTTGCCAGGATTGGAGCGGAACCACCCAGTGCCGTTGCCGAGTTCTGGATTGCGGTCGCGGGGCCCCTTGTCAGTCTCTCCCTCGCAATTCTCTTTTTCGTGCTGAAGCCCCTGACTGCAGGAATCGAACCCCTGCTGGGTCTGTTGAAATATCTGGCTTACATCAACTTGGCGCTCGTGCTCTTCAATCTGATCCCCGGTTATCCGCTTGACGGCGGCCGCGTGTTCCGAGCCATTGTTTGGGCTGTCACGAAAAACATGCGCCGCGCCACGCTCATGGCCGCGAAGGTTGGCCGTTTTTGGGGTTACCTGTTCATCTTCATAGGAGTATGGCGCATGTTCTCGGGTGACTTTGGCGGCGGGCTGTGGATTGCATTTATCGGCTGGTTTCTTGAAAACGCCGCTGCTGCACAGATACAGCAGGTGATGTTTCAAGGCTTGCTGGCCGGGCATA
>CAZPHK010000329.1:0-3567 GCA_964586015.1 uncultured Acidobacteriota bacterium
CCCAGGATTTTAAGTCCTGTGCGTCTGCCAGTTCCGCCACCCCGGCACAAAAGACTGGAACTCTCATTTCTAATCGGCTTTCTGCTTCAGCGGCATACCCGAAACCCGCCTGGATCGCTGCAATACAAGACTCTGAAAAAATGAGAGCGCTAGAAGTTTAGCCTTTCTCTGTAAGAATGTCATCCCGAATTACTCTAGAGCTCCAAAACGGAGGGATCTGCTATAATCGCCGCAATTCAGGACATGGATTGCATGGGTGAAACGGTTGAAAGAACCGGAATATCGGGCATTACAACAGGAGATGGAATATGGACCAGGCGGCGGAGAAAGCGTTTCGGGAGAGAGAGCAGAGACTGATCGATGCAGTGCAGCTTAGAGAACCGGATCGGGTGCCCGTCTCTATCGGCTTGAATTACCACCCGGCGAAACTGGCCGGAACCGCTGCATGGGATGCCTACTACGATTTTCCCAAGTGGAAAAAGGCCTATATTGATGCGGCGAAGCATTACCAGCCGGACCGCCTTCTGGTTGTTCCAAACCAGAAGGGCAGTATCCTGGAAGCCCTGGGTGCCAAACAGCTGGCTTGGCCCGGGTGCGGAGTCCCGCGCGCCAGCACCCACCAGTTTGTCGAAGGGGAGTACATGAAGGAGGACGAATACGATCTCTTTCTGAACGACACCTCCGATTTTATAGTCCGCCGGTACCTGCCCCGGGTGTACGGGATCATGGAACCCGCGTCGGAGCTGCCCCCGTTGAATACCATGATGATGAGGCTTCCATTTAATAATATTGCCACTCCCGAATTTTCCGGCATGTTGGAAAATCTGATCCAGATATCCTGGGAGGCCGTCGAGTGGCAGAAGGAAACGGCGACCCTGATGCAGGAACTTGTTGCGCTCGGATTTTTTGTCCGCCAGCCGTTTTTTATGGTTGGCGCGCCATTCGATGCGATTTCCGATTTCCTGCGCGGCATGCGGGGCACAATGCTGGACATGTATAGGCGGCCCGAAAAGGTGAAGGCGGCGTGCGAAACGATGTGCCGCATCCAGCTGGAATGGCTCGCAAGGGCTCCCAGGCCGACAGAATTCACCCCGGCGTTCATGGCTCTGCACCGGGGGGCGCATGGTTTCATGTCCCTGAAGCAGTTCGAGACCTATTATTGGCCGTATCTGCTGAAAGTCATTAAGGCCGTTGTGGATGCCGGGTACACGCCCGATATTTTCTTCGAAGGGGACTACAATTCCCGCCTGGAATACCTTACGGAAATGCCCCACGGCAAGGTAATTGCCCGGTTCGATCAGATCGACATGAAGAAGGCGAAGGAGATATTGGGAGGCAAGATCTGTATTGCGGGGAATATGCCGGTATCGCTTCTGCAGGTGGGAACGCCGGAGGACGTGAAGAAGAAAGTGAAGGAGCTCGTTGATACAGCCGGCAAAGACGGCGGATACATCATGGCGCCGGCCTCGGCGCTCGACGAGGTGAAACCGGAAAATCTCAAGACCATGATCGACTATACGAAGGAGTACGGCAGGTATCGATAATATGGAGATGGGATGAGAAGGTCGGTTTCTCAGTCGTAAAGCTGGTAAGCTTTCGACATCCATTAACGCACTCAAAGGTGCAAAAGAGGAGGAAACCGACCCATGAGTAAGAATATCAATAGAACGAACGGAAAGAAACTGGATTCAACAAAGAAAACCACAAAGTCGAGAGTGAAACCGAAGCAGAAGATAGAGATACGGAACCTGCTGCATAAACTCGAAACGGCAAAGAAGGCGCCAAAGGCAGCCAGGCCTGAAGAAGACGTGGAATATTACATCGGGATCGACCTGGGAGATAAACGAAGCTACTACTGCATTTTGGATAAGAACACAAACATAGCGGCAGACGGCAATTTAGCTACGACAGTACAGGAGTTCGAACAGTACTTTAAAGCGATTCCCAAATCTCGAATTGCCCTGGAAGTTGGAACCCATTCACCCTGGATCAGCCCGTTGTTAGAGGAGTTAGGGCATGTAGTTTATGTTGCCAATCCACGGAAGATAGGAGGCGGGAAAAAGAGACGACGACGAAAGAACGACAAGCTGGATGCGGAGGCTATGGCACGACAGGTGAAATCCGATCCAAGGATGCTGTATCCCATTCAGCACCGGGGTGAGAAAGCACGGCAGGCTTTGGTTTTGTTGAGAACCCGTCATGCATTGGTTTGTGCCCGGACAAAACTGATCTGCACGGTTCGGGGCCTGGTGAAATCCGACGGGCGGCGACTTCCGAAGTGTTCGACGATGACGTTCCATAAAATGGAACGGGGCTACGTTCCCGAAGCCTTACGAGACGCATTAGAACCGTTATTCCAGCAGATTGGATTGCTGACGGAGCAGATTAAAAAGTACGACAAGGAAGTGAAACGCATGTGCCGGGAAAGCTACCCCGAGACTGAGCTCTTACAGCAGGTCAATGGGGTTGGAGAACTTGTATCCCTGGCTTTTGTGCTGACGGTTGATAACCCTGGGCGTTTTGCCAAGAGTCGGAACGTTGGGGCTTATATGGGTTTGATCCCGAGGCAATATGATTCGGGAGACAGTCGTCCGCAAATGCGGATAACAAAAACAGGCGACCGGATGATGCGGCAGTTGCTGACACAAAGCGCACAATACATCATCGGTCCTTTTGGCAAAGACTCGGACCTGAGGCGCCACGGGTTGAAGATTGCGGCCCGAGGCGGGAAGAATGCAAAGAAAAGGGCTACAGTGGCAGTGGCACGGAAGCTGGCGGTGCTGCTGCACAGCTTGTGGATTACGGGAGAAGTATACGAGCCGTTGCGCAACAGCGAACCCAAGGAGAAAGCAGCCTAAGAAAGGGACATGGGTGAATTGGCCAAAACATTGAGCGGAGGTAACGACAGACCACAGCCGACCGACGAAACCGATTATTTGGCGACTGCGACTTGCGCACAGGCAGGGAAACCTGAGACCGACTTGGAGATAGCAGCGCCAGTTTTGACGGACCCCCTAACGACATCGAGCTCAGAGCAGCTCATAAAAGAATGCGGATGGAAGCGTGGGCAAAATCGGGCTCGGGAGGTTGACGGATATAAGCCGTTAAAACCTTACAGTGATGGCTGAATCAACCATTGTGCCGGAAGGAAAGTTGCAGGCTGGTGGCTGCGAGCACAGCGCCAAACAAAAAACGTTTGGCACAGTACTCGCGAGGACCACATCGCCTGCATTTTGAATCGTTTCGAAAAAGCCCCATTTGTTAATGGGGGGCTTTTTCTTCACTCTTTAAAAACGGAGAGGCGAGAGGTGTGAAGATGGGTATTACAAAAGCAAGGTGAGCCCGCCAAGTCGGGCTGTCTTCAAAATTACTGACGTTATGCCTTGACTTCACCGACCTTCTCATGGAAGTGCGCAAGCTTGCTTGCGCCTTAAATTCGCATTAATTAACGGAAATAACTAAGGGAAGAATGGTTGCCACAGAGCCGGCGGCAGCAAGCTGCCGCAGTAAGGTGAATGCATTTAGGAGCTTACCGATAAAGGCGCAAGCAAGCTTGCGCACTCCAAA
>CAZPHK010000330.1:0-3496 GCA_964586015.1 uncultured Acidobacteriota bacterium
AACAATGGGTGTCCAGGTGTCTCTAAAATAAACAATGGGTGTCCAGGTGTCTCTATATTTTTCGCAAGAGATAGAAATTGCTGGAGGGGAAGATAGTTTGTTACAGTATCGGTTTCTCAAGCCGGGGGGATGGGATTGCTGTCTAGGGTTTTTTATCATTGGGAAAAATGGCTGTCGCAGCGGGATACGAACCGAAAGGTCCGGAATTTTGAGTGGGGTCTTGAGTTTGTTCAGGATGGTGCGGGAGCGGAGGATCCTAAAAAATTTTTGTTGGATCATTCCAGGAAAGTTCTCGCCGACAGCGATCGCTATCATGCGTATTCACGCGTAAAGGACGCGCATATCCAGGACCGGTACTTAACATTCACCTCACCCATTCCGGGCGTCTATCCGAAAAACAATACGGTGCATGCCCTGTATTTTCCCGTGCAATCCAACGGGCGCGCCGTGCTTGTCCTGCCCCAATGGAATTCGGATTTGCAGGGTCATCAGTCGCTTTGCCGCATGTTGAATTATTTCGGTCTTTCGGCGCTGCGATTGAGCCTGCCCTACCACGACCTGAGAATGCCGGACGAACTGGAGCGTGCGGACTACATGCTGTCTCCGAACCTGGGACGAACCCTGCAGGCGGTCCGGCAGGCGGTTGTCGATTCCCGTGCGGCGCTGGACTGGCTGGAAACACAGGGGTATACGAAATTCGCCATACTGGGAACCAGCCTGGGATCCTGTGTGGCGCTGATTACCATAGCGCACGACCCCCGCATTAAGCTCAGTATCCAGAACCATGTGTCACCCTATTTTGCGGATGTCGTGTGGGAAGGGATTTCCACGCAGCACGTACGCAGAGGGCTGGAGGGGAATGTCACGCTGGAGGAGCTTCGCGATATCTGGATGCCGATCAGCCCGAAGGCGTACTTCAGGAAATTGAAGGGGACGGGGCAGCAATCCCTGCTGGTTCATGCATTATACGATTATTCATTTCTCCCGCGGCTGTCGCGGGAGGTGCTGCAGGATTACAGGGAGCTCGGCATCCCGCACTCCATTCGTACTCTGATGTGCGGGCACTACACTTCCGGAGTGTTTCCCTTCAACATCTACCTGGGCTATACGATGTGCCGGTATATCCGCAGAAACCTGTAGAACAGCCCTGCTGAATATTGGGAATAAAGCGCGCTTCTGTTCCGGTGGCGGTGCCTGGAGAGTCGGAGATCGCTCTAGGACGGCTCTTCGACTTTTGTAACGTTCTCCGCCTGCAGACCCTTCGGCCCTTCCGTTACATTAAAGGATACGGATTCCCCTTCCGCTAAGGTGCGAAAACCATTCATTTGGATAGCGGAATGATGTACGAAAACATCTCCGCCGGAGGTTCTTTCGATAAAGCCATACCCTTTGGCATTGTTAAACCATTTTACTTTCCCAATTTCTTTTTCCATGGGAATTTACACTCCTCTTTGTACCATAACCACGTTCCAGCCCGTATTTTCAAGGGTCTTCCGCGGCGGTTGCAGGTGTGGCGCTTTTTGTTGTCTGCCGTCGACTACGCTGATGCCTGTCAGGCATGCCTGCGGGCCGGCATCCATACTTGTACCTAACTCGTACCAACAACCTCGCTGCGAATCCCTATGAGAAAATCGGACCTGTACCCGGAATGAAAAAGCCGCCTTCTTCCGGTGGCGGCCATCACCTGGTAGCTTCACACGGTTATAGTACTTAGGCCTGTCGAGCCATGTCAATCATAATCTATATTTTATGAGAAAAGCGGCTTGATGGATCATCCAACTGTTATTGGAGACAAAGCGGCTTCGCTACAGCGGGAGGAGCAGCGGAAGCATTTTCCCAACCTGGGTGCGGATGGGTAAGGTTCCTGACCGATAGTTTGGCGGCGGTCAAGTCTTTGCCGGGATTCGCGTTATTCCATGAATTCTGAAACATGCCCCATCTTTGTTCGTAGTGAAATTCCATGTATGAAATTCAAAGAAACCTTCATTTTTGTTTTATAAAGACCCCTTTGAGAGTACTCTTGTCCAGATTTGCGGCAGGAGGCCGGGCACATCATCGGTAACGGCGGATGTTTTAGGAGAGATTTGAATTCATGAAAGATCGTCGAATGGGAGTATTTTCGGGAATGGGCATGGTCATTGCCAATATGATCGGTGCCGGAGTTTTCCTCAGTACCGGCTATATGGCTCAGACCTTGACTCCCAAGGAGATACTCCTGGCATGGGTTGTCGGTGCGTTCCTTGCGCTGGCCGGAGCCCGTGCGTACGCGGGGATTGCCCGGATCGTTCCCGAATCCGGCGGGGAGTACAAGTACCTTTCTGCATTGGTGCATCCGGCCCTGGGGTATCTCGCGGGGTGGGCTTCACTGCTGCTTGGATTTTCGGCGCCTATCGCCATTGACGCCATTGCCGCCGGAGCGTATGCAAATACGCTGGCATCCTGGGTGGATCCTAAAATATTCGCGGCTTTTATAATAATTTTTCTGACCGGAGTCCATGCCGTCGGCCTGCGGTTTTCCGTGACGACACAGAACATCCTGGTGCTGATTAAAATAGCCCTGGTGATCGGTTTTATCGGTATCGGCCTGATCGGGGGACACAATGCCTGGCCGGATTGGCGGCCGCCAAACCCGTCCGACGGTTTTCCTTTCGGATCGTTCATGCAGAACCTTCTGTTTATCACATTTGCCTTCAGCGGATGGAACGCGGCCGTGTATGCAGCATCGGAATTCAAAAACCCCGGGCGGGATGTGTCCCGGGCGATAATTCTGGGCTGCGCCCTGGTCGGGATACTCTATTTGATCGTCAACTGGGTTTTTATCGCCAATCTTACTCCGGAACAGTGCGCGATCGTCACCAACGACGAAACGGGGCGCATTACGCTGGGACACCTGATCATGAAAAACCTGATTGGAGAAACAGGGGCCGCCTGCATGTCGGTTCTGGTGATCATCGCCTTCATCTCGGCAATGAGCGCCATGATTTTCCTCGGTCCCCGGGTGTATGCGGAAATGGCCAAAGACGGTTTTCTGCCTCGAGTATTGCAGGGCAGGGACGGAAAGGCGCCGGTCGGCGCGGTTATGCTCCAGGGTGCGATTGCGTTGTTCCTGGTTTTTGCCTATCAGCTGGGCGAGGTTCTCAGCAATGTGGGGGCAATACTTACGCTGTTTTCCGCATTGACCGTCTTCGGATTGTTCTGGATGTACTTTAGAAAACGGAAGCCGGTTAAGTTGAGTCGGATTGCCTTAATCGCCGGGTTTTTCTACCTGATTCTTTCCGGAGTCATGCTGTATTTCGGATTCAAAACTTCGGGAATTTTAAATCTCTGGGTCGGGGCCTGTATTCTGGCGTCATTAGTCGGGTATTTTCTCACCAGCCGGAAAGCGGAAGCCCGGAATAAAAGAGTTCCCATTCCGGAAGAAATTCCATAATTAGAATATTGGACAGGATTCCTTGGAAGCCGATTCCAGGGCCGTGATCTGTTTCTCTGCTAGCCC
>CAZPHK010000331.1:0-3494 GCA_964586015.1 uncultured Acidobacteriota bacterium
CGGTGTCCTTTTCCCGCACACCGACGCGGGCCTGGTACACTCCAGGCTCAAGCGCCAGCCGTTTCGAATGCCAGTACCCGTAATTCAAGGCCTGGGCCAGGCGTTCCGGCGTCAGTTCGCCGTGAATGTCGTTAGAGAGCGCCTCTACCTTTTTACCTTTGGAATCATAGATTACGTAGACGATTTCAATGTCGAAGGCATGGCGCTGATCCTGTTTTTTGTACTGAAGATCGTCGCCTTCAAGGAAAACCGTCAGAGATACCTGCTTGTCGTCGGATTTGTCCCGGATGAAGTACAACTGTGCCGAAACACTCAGGTCCGATTTAGGAACGGGAGAATTGATCGCCTTCAACAGGCGCTGCTGCGGCGTCAGGCTTTCCTCCTCTTCATCACGGCCTTCTTTGATATCGGGCGGCATCCGGCCCCTTTGTATCCGGACCCTGTATTCGGGATGATTCCGGATGCGGACCTGAATATCGCGGGTATCGGGAGCTTCCTCTTCCGGATCCAGGTAATACCCGAGATTGTAGTAATAGCGGTTGGCATCGAAGGCTGCGGCAATCGATTTGCTGAAATTGTTGGTAAACTGGAAAAATTCTCCCCCGGTATCATTGGCCAGGTCGCTCAATCCATCCAGGATTTCCTGCTGGGCGGCGAAATGATAGTGGGAAGTATTGAATATCTCGGATATGTCGGCATCTACTCCCTTGGCGTCAATGGAATAGATGACGACCCCGGACTGCAAGGCCCGGTCCACGACCTCTTTTACTTCCATATCCTTGTACTCGGCGTCTTTTCCGAACTGGCTGAAACCTTCGGAAAAAATGACGATCATTCGCTGGCCGGGGACTTCGATCATCTGTTCGATGAGATCCTTGAGTGCGGTGAGAGTGGTTTTCCGTCTCCAGGCGGTCTCAAACAGGACCTCCCGGGCCCGGGCCCGGGTCAGGGTATACCATCTGTCTTCGATGTGTTCTTCGGCTTCGAATATCGCCCTTGCCTCGATGAGAACGTCGCCCGGGTTGTCATTCGAGTAATTGCCGCTTCTTTCGACCAGGGCGGCCAGGTAGGGAGTGAACCCGCTTGTGCGTGGAATGTATCCCCGAGCAATGTTGTCGATGGCGTAGCGCAGGATTTGACGGTTCCGGGTGAACTGCTGCGCGATGCCGAGATCGGTATCGCTGGTGACAACGGCGACCATATCCTGCGGGTTGAGACTCTCGTCGATAAACCGGTGCATGTTGGTTTTGACCCAGTTGAGCGTGCCGAAGTGGAGATGAAGGTTGTCCACGAATAATGCCGCTGTTCGGGGAGACGGTTTTTTAAGCTGTTCCCGGGTGCTTATGGGGACGGGCGGCGTTTTTTCCGGATCCGTCTTTGATTTGTCGGGCGGATTTATTTCATTAGCCGCCCGGGTGACGGAGAAAAAATCCGTTGTCCGCAGCCGATCGTTTTCCAGCAGCTCAAAATCTTCGCTTCCCAGGTTCTCTATGATACGGTCTTTTTTGTCCGTAACGACGGCCCGGATTTCTACAAGCCGGGAGCTGACCTTAAATGTAGCGCTGCGGCTTTCTTCCCCGGATTTTGGCGGCTGTTTCGAATCCTGAGCGCCGATATTTGTTATGCACAGAGACAGTATTGAAAACAACAGGCAGGATCGCGTTCTATTCATTCATCCATCCGTTCCAACAAACTTTCGAAGAGGGCTGGTTTAAACCGGCCGATATTGTTCCTTAAAAAAGCGTTTATTGCAAATAAGATCCAATGATAAAGGGCGGCGTTCATTAATCCTGAATTGAAGGCCCGGGATTGAATACGATCAGGAATTGTACTGTTACAATGCAAAATATGTCATTTTCAGAGATCCTCAAATTTCAAGCAGGGAAGCGCGGTATCCGGAACCCATTCATTATCGGACGTTTATCTCGTTTCTGTTTCCCGGCACGGCCTTTGCATTGCTACCATCCGGACAAAAAATAATACGTCGATTCATTGAGGGTGTTTTGAATACAATGTGTCAAAATACGGCAACCGAGTTTATCGATGTATCTTCATTTTGAGTTTAAAAGGATTCGACGGGGATCGTTTCTATGCATTTGCAGGACCGGTGAAATTGGGAAGACACACGACACGGAAATGGAGGCACAATGTACAGTATATTCCTGAGTGCACTCATCATATGGTTGTTCTGTATTGTAATCATACAGGCAGCCCGAATCAGGGAGATCAAGCGGTTTCTCGGCCGGCTCGAAAAAGAAATTAAAACTCTGAAGGATAAGCTGGCCGAACTCGGGAAGATGCCTC
Source organism: uncultured Acidobacteriota bacterium (assembly GCA_964586015.1). Lineage (GTDB taxonomy): Bacteria > Acidobacteriota > UBA6911 > UBA6911 > UBA6911 > UBA6911. The sequence goes on from CAZPHK010000331.1 coordinate 2,305, forward strand.
CCCGCAGCCAGACGGTTCAGGAGCCGGAGCCGCAGCCGGAACCGCAGCCGCAGGCAATTCCTGCTCCTGAAACGGCATCGGTTACGGGCCGCGCGGCCGCTGAAGAATCAAAAGAGCGACTGGAATTCCATGCCGGGGCGCGCGTTAGTATCGAACCCGAAAAGCCGCACGAAATACCGGCGCCGGCGCCGGAGACGACGGAGAAGAAATCCCCCCCTGCGAGCGCGAGTCCGGTTCACAGCTTCAACTGGGAAAACTTCCTGGGTGCGAAGCTGTTTGCCTGGATCGGAGGATTTTCTTTATTTATCGCATTTGTATTTCTGCTGAAATATTCTTTCGATCACAACCTGATTTCCCCCGCGGTGCGGGTGGCCCTGGGATTTATTTGCGGCGGCGGGCTGATCGGCGGCGGGCTTCACCTCAAAAGAAAGACCTACGAAGTTACATCCCAGACGCTGTGCGCCACCGGCATCGTCATCCTCTATGCATCCACTTTCGCGGCAAATTCCATCTATCATTACTTTGGCGGCACCCTGACCTTTATCCTGATGTCGGTGATTACGGCGGGGGCGTTTGTGCTTGCCGCGGGCGCCAACGCAAGGGTGATAGCCATTCTTGGAATGGTTGGGGGATTTTTAACGCCTCCGCTTCTGTCAACAGGACAGGATCACCCCTTTGCTCTCTTCAGCTACATCGCGTTCCTGAATGTCGGGCTTTTCTGCGTGGCTTTTTACAGGAAATGGAATTTTCTCTTTGCCCTGGGCGCGCTTGGTACGGTCCTGACACAGCTGGGATGGACGGCGGAATATTTCAAGCCGGAAAAAGTGTTTGTCGCCATGGCAATCTATCTATGTTTCTGTGCACTGTACTGCGCGGCATTCTGGTACGGGAAAAAAATCAAGCGCTCGGATGTCTGGCCGGCGGTTTCCGCCGCGGCGCTTCCGTTTGTCACCTTCCTGTTCGCATTATTCCTGCTCTCCTATCGAAGCATCGGCATGCGTCCGGGAGTAATTTTCACCTTTCTGCTGGGGGCGGATCTGTGTCTTCTGGCCCTGGCATTCATGGAAGAAAAACTGCACAAAGCCCAGCTGGCTGCAGGCGGCTGTGTCTTTCTGATCCTGAGCATATGGATCGGCGCACGCATGACTCCGGACCTTCTGATCTGGGCCCTGGGAGGGTCGTTCTTTTTC
>CAZPHK010000332.1:0-3455 GCA_964586015.1 uncultured Acidobacteriota bacterium
GAAGCGATGGAATCGGAGGTCGAAAGACCTTCCCCCGCTTTCGGAGAGATCCTCCGTCGTCAGACAGCCGGTTCGGCCGACATGGGCAATGGCACGCAGAAAGCCTACGCCCTCTGTTACTTTCTCAGCATCCGGAGTCTCGTCCACCTCACCGACAAGGGAGACGGGGAAGCGCATCAGGACCAATGGCGACGGACCTTATGCGACGGACGGGACTATCTTCTGTCGCTGAAGAGGAGACTCCTCCGGGGTGTCGAAAGTGTCCCGTGAGGCGCAGCTGGCGAAAAACCTGGCATCGGTGTCCGGCCGAGACGACGGTCTCGCCACCCGTGTCGGCCGGTCCACGGCGAAGCCGGGAGTCGAGTTCGTCACATCGAAGTCCGGTCTGATCGTTCCTGTCCTGCAGGCCCGTGCTCTCCATTCGCGATTCGATCCGGTAGAGGAGGGACGGCGGTATCTGGAAAGAAGCGGCGGTCAGGGATTCGTGGTCTTTCTGGGGCTGGGTGCCGGCTACCATATCATCCCGTTCCTCCGGAAGGACGAGTTGTTCGGATGTTTGGTCCTGGAGAATGATCTCGGTTTGCTCAGGTCGATCTGTGAGCGCGCGGACCTGACCGGAGTCTTCCCCCAACTCGATTTTGACTTTTAGAGGAGGATCGACCGCAGGTCCGGGTTTTTCGAGCTGGATCTCAATCGCCCCGCTGATTTTGGGTTTGAAAGCCGATACGACATCACGGATCGCCTGAGGATAAACATTGACCCCCAACACAGTCAGCATGTCGTCCGTCCTGCCCATCACCTCGATTCGAAAGCCCTTTCGGCCGCAGATACATTTATCCGTGGAAACGATCTTTATGTGATCACGGGACCGGTAGCGCAGGAGAGGCATCGCTTTCGATTGCAGGGCCGTATATACCAGTTCACCGGTTCCACCTTCCTTGATCTCGACGGTTTCAAGACTTTCAGGATCGATCAGTTCCACATGGACAAGCCCCTGGGTGATGTAGTGCATCCCGTGCCCCCGGTTCTCCACACATTCGCCAAACACAATACAGACCATCTCCCCCATCCCCATGCCTTCGATGGCCGTCGCCCCGAAACTCCCCTCAATCAAGGGACGTACCAGTTTAGTTCCGCCCTCAGCGCCACCTATAATGGTGCGAAGCCCCAGTTTCTTTGGGTCGATCCCCAGTTTTTCTATTTCCCGAAGGAGATATGACCAGAATGATACCGTGGCGTGCATCGAGTCAGCCCCTTGATACTGAAAGGCTGCAATGACCCGGTCCGTATTAAATCCGGTGGGTATGTGGGTGGCCCCGGTCTTTTCAATGCCCTCTCGAAAGGTGTCTGCGATAAACGGAGCAGTCGGGATGTTGACGACTTTGCTGGTTGGTCTGACTCCTCCCGCCCAACAAAGTCTGGCTGTAGCCTCTCCCTGCACCGAGTAAATATCATCCGAAGTGAGGCCGATGTACGTGGGAACTCCGGTTGTCCCACTGGAGGAATAAACACGGGACAACTGCTCTTCCGAACAGGCACGGTGTCTGCCCACCGGAGGATTGCTCATCTGGGCTTCACGGAGTTCACTCTTCTGAGTAAAGGGCAGCTTCACGATATCTTCCAGCGTCCTTATGTCGCCCGGTTGAATTCCTTCCTTTCCAAATTTATCATAATATAAAGGAGAATTATGATAGAGATATTCAACTTGTTTCAGAAATCTCTCCTGATGCAAATCATGTAATGCATCGCCCGATAGTGTCTCCATTTCCTCATTGAAAAACCTGCCATATTTCGATTCCATCTAATACTCCGTTAATTGAGTTAATTGCATGAAGGTCCCCGCAACAAGCAGCGGGCCATGTTTATAAAACCCTGCATTTCCAACGCCGTGGACGGCAGGCAATTCAAAGCCAAAAAGTTTAAATATAGATTCCTGCAGCTGATCTCCGCCAGGCCATGCGCCACCGCCTGGCGCGGCTTATGAAGTCAGTTCCATGCGGTTGTAACCGTCAGGTTCGGGAACGCTTTCCGACCAAACAGCATTAGCCTCATGTTCTTTATCGGTCACAAACCGGATGGCAAGAAATCAGGTTCGAAGGAATTTGTGGTTTCTATGAAGGGCCGTTCTCCCAGTAATGAATCGCCCTGCAGAAGGCGTTAAAATTTATCGGAAAAGCCCGGATTTTTAATTATCCAAGAATAATGGCCCTGCAATGCTTCATCTCTTTAATTTATATCCGGCCTTTTCTCTATCCCAGGTGTCTGGGGTTACCCCTTCCTCTCTCAGTTTATACTTTTCGACTCTTACTGTCGGCGTCTTCGGCAATATTTCCCTAAACTCCAGATATCGCGGTACGGCGAAATAGGCCATCCTATCTTCGCAATGACCGATTAATTCCTCCTGTTTCATTGTTCTTCCCGGCTTCAAAACCACACATGCCTTGACCTCATCTTCCCCCAGTTCGGAAGGAACGGCAAAAACCGCAGACTCTAAAACTTTCGGATGTGAGTTTATGACCTCTTCCACCTCGAAAGAAGAAATGTTCTCCCCTCTTCGTCTCAGGGCATCCTTCTTCCTATCAACAAAATAGAAATAGCCATCCTCGTCTGTATAGCCATAATCTCCTGTGTGGTACCACAAATTTCTGAAAACTTTTACAGTAGCCTCAGCCATATTATGGTAACTGTCCATTTGTGCATATGGTTCCCTTGCCCTCACCACAATTTCTCCTGTGCATTTCGGAGGACATTCGATATCGTAATCGTCAAAAACTCGCACATCAAATGCTCCAAGAGGTTTTCCACAAGAGCCTGGCCGTATCTTTTCGAAAATAGATGATGTAGTTACAATACCTGTTTCCGTCGCCCCAAACATCGTTACCAATTTGAGGCCAAATCTCTTTTCAAATGCTTCAAACTCCGGTATCAAAGGAGCCGAATTCATTATTTCTACTGTATTGTCTCCGTCATCTGCTCTTGGAGGCTGCCTCCATAAAAGAGGCATAATTGACCCAATCACATTTGTATGGGTTGCTTTATATGCCCGGACTTCCGGCCAGAATCCGGAAAGACTAAACCTTTTTCCCATCGCGAAAGATCCTTCTGCAAGCATGGCTCCTAGGGCCGAGAGCATGGAAGCATTGGCATGAAAAAGGGGAAGGCAGGAGTAGATAACACTGTCCTTATCATATCTCATGTATTGCTTGGCTTGATATGCAGTGAAGTAATAATGGGCGTGGCTCAATATTGCGCCTTTGGACGGACCCGTTGTACCGGATGTGTACATAATTGTCATTTGATCGTAGAAATGGACATCGCAGTCTGGCGTTTCAGAAGATCCTTCTTTCAAATTCGCAAAACTTTTTACGGTAAATTCGGACGAAAACCTCAGGTTTTCATCTCCATCGTTAGGAACCAAAATAATTGTTTTGACCTTGTTTATTTCCTCTTGAATA
>CAZPHK010000333.1:0-2642 GCA_964586015.1 uncultured Acidobacteriota bacterium
AGATTGACCCGGGCGTTGCCGTCAGCGGGAGCCAGTTGAACAGCGCGCGCCAGGAATGAACGTATCGTGGTGGCATTGGCATTTTCTTTGGCTGACACAACCGCCTGGACGGTTGGGACTTCCGGGTCGTAAGGATTCAGACGCGCTGCTTCCGCCGCGTGTTCTGCGGCAAGCGAAACAAGTTGTCGTGATTTGGATGTTTCGATTTCCGAAAAAGGACCGATGAAATCCCGGATGTTTTCCAGACAGGATTTTGGACGGTGACTGTCCCGAAAATGTTTATAAGACTTCCCCGGATTGGGGCCGATTTAGACTGGACAGAAACTCGTCTCGCCCACCAGTTCAGGCACTTAAAATCCTGCACGTTTCGCAATATTATGAATCACTATTTCATATAGGATTGCTGAAAAAAAACCATATTCGTCTCGATCGCCATTTTCTCCCTACGTATTAATTATTTTGTAGAGTGACCCGATATGTCCCTTCAGGTATGTAAAATCGTACTATGATCAAATGTCGGTTTCCCGGTGCATTAAAACAGCGGTAGATTTAATCGGGGTTTTAATGCCCAAACCTTGCAGGGGAAGAACATGCCCAAACATTTGCTGACAAAAAGCGCCTTTCGCAACGGGATTGCCTGCGATCGATATTTCTGGATATATCAAAATGAGCGCGAGCGTTTGCCGGAAGTGGACGAGTCCACGCAGGCAATGTTTGACCAGGGGCACCTGATCGGGAACCTGGCCAAATCGCTGTTTCCGGATGGCATCGAAATCGACTGGCGTTCCGGGCACGAGGCCGGCATTGCACAAACCAGTGCGGCAGTCCGTGAAAGAAAGCCGATATTTGAAGCGGGCTTCCAGCACGGCATGACGCACGCCCGCGCCGATATCCTGAATCCGTCCTCCGGCGGCAGGTGGGACCTTATCGAGGTCAAGAGTTCGTCGACTGCAAAGAAAGAGCATCTTTACGATGTCGCCTTTCAGAAGCACGTGTATGAACGTGCGGGTATTTCGATCGACCGCTGCTGCGTCATGCACGTGAACAGGAATTACGTGCGCAGAGGGAACCTGGATGTAGCGCAGCTCCTTGTGTGCACGGACGTCACCAGTGAGATACAGCCCCTCGCTCCCGGGATTCCGGTCGAGATAAAGAGGCAGCTTTCCGTTATGTCCCTTCCGGGTCCCCCGGAGGCGGTCATCGGCCCCCCGTGTGACGGATGCGGATTTCATGACGATTGCTGGGCGTTTTTGCCCGAGCGGAATGTATTTTCCCTGTACCGGGCGGGCCGGAAGGCCTATGACCTCATGGATCGGAATATCCTGGCGCTTAAGGACATTCCGGGGGATTTTAAGCTGACGCCGAGGCAGTCCATCCAGGTTGCCTGCGAAAAGAGCGGAGCGCCGCACATTGATTTGCCGGCAATCCACGGATTTCTCGAACAGCTCCAGTGGCCGCTGTATTTCCTGGATTTTGAAACATTTATGACGGCGGTTCCCCAATACGACAACTTGAGGCCGTACGAGAATGTGCCCTTCCAGTACTCCCTTCACGTTGTCCGGACTCCGGAAGCTCAAGCGGAACATCGGTCGTTTCTTTCGGATGGAAAGCGCGATCCCAGGCCGGAAATCCTTGAAATGCTGAAGAGTGAGTTGGGGCAGAAAGGATCCATTGTCGCTTACAATGCAACGTTCGAAATTGCCGTGTTGAAATCCTGCACGGCATATTTTCCGGCGTACCGCACCTGGCTGGAATCGACACGGCCCCGTTTTGCCGATCTGCTCGTTCCGTTTCGTGAGTTTCATTATTATCATCCCGACCAGAAAGGAAGCGCTTCGTTAAAAGCCGTCCTCCCGGTTATGACCGGCAGGAACTATTCCGGTCTGGATATCTCCGAGGGGCAGACGGCGAGCCTGCGGTTCCTGGAAATGGCTTTTGGGGATGCGGATGAAGCCCGGAAGAACGAAATCCGCGAAGCACTGGAGACTTATTGCGCGCAGGATACCGAAGCCATGATTGAAATTATCGAGGCGCTCGGAAAACTCTCCTGAGATAGCAGTAATGATTAATTGAAAAAAGGATAAACGCTAAAGCCGTCAGGCAGTCAATTCCCCCGTAATTCCTGTATTTATATCCGATTCCAGGTTGTTGGTTTCCTCTATGAGGAGCCTGCGGACTGTTTCTTCCTCATGACTCCCGGGCAGGTTCCAGAAGTCGAAGATTTCTTTTTCCAGGGCCTGCTCGATTGTCTCTTTGGGCGGGAACACCCGGAACCGGTCGAACCACCAGTGTTCGGGGGATTTAAAATGCTCCAGGTCGCCATAGGGCAAAGGCGTGCGGCGGCGCAAATGCTTGACTTTTTCCTCCACTGGGGCAAGATCAAATTCAACACCGTACTTCAATCGGCATATATTGGGGAATTCCTGCAGGCACTGCCGCAGGTAATCTCCCTGTCCATTGGGAGGCGGCATCTGTACTCCGTATTTTAAAAAGCCTATAATGGTTTTCTAATTCCTAATTCCAAGGCGGCAACAATTAATTTATCGGCAATCTTCGGCGGATCTCTTTATTTCTTATCGGCAGGGACCCCGGATGTCACATGCGTCGTTCAGGCTTATTTCCATATTAACCGGGAGGAATTA
>CAZPHK010000333.1:2652-3428 GCA_964586015.1 uncultured Acidobacteriota bacterium
ACTTGAAGCAGTCGGAGGCGCTCGCATCGGCGAGCCTACACACTATAAAAACCTGGCGGTTTTTCCGTTATTCGGAAGCCGTTTAAGGCAGGCGGATTATTTGACGCTGGATGAAGCCCTCGAACAGAAATGCTCCGAGGTTACCGAGGTAAGCGAAGGCGGAAGCGTTCCTGAACTGAAGTTTGTAAATTCGGGCACCCGGCCGGTTTTCCTTCTTGACGGAGAGCAGCTTATCGGGGCGAAACAGAACAGGGTGCTCAATCTCAGCATCCTGGTAGCCGGAGGCAAAAACATCATCATTCCCGTTTCATGCGTGGAAGCCGGCCGATGGAGGCACAGCACAAAAGACTTTTCATCGGCCCGGAGTGCCTATTACGCGGAAGGGAGGGCCCGGAAAATGGCCCAGGTCAGTGCGTCGATGCGCTCTATGGGAAGGCGAAGTTCGAACCAGTCCCAGGTCTGGGAAGACATCGCCGGGAAAGCTTCCAGGCTCGGCGTCGACTCGGAAACATCCGCCATGAGTGATATTTACGCTCATGAAGAGGGCCGGCTCGATGATTACGAACGGTCTTTTTCGGTCCGGGAAGGGCAGTCGGGTGCGGTGTTTGCCATTAATGGAAGAGTGGTCGGCGTTGAGATGTTCGACTCGGCCGATACTCTGCCGCCACAAAGTCAGGTGATCACCAAGGCGCCACTGGGAGCCGCCGATCCCAGGGCCTGGCTGCCCCTTCGCTCACCCGGTCTGACACCCGGGACCGTACCGACCCGATTGCATA
>CAZPHK010000334.1:0-3423 GCA_964586015.1 uncultured Acidobacteriota bacterium
TGCGCGCCAAACTGGACGAGACCAAGGCCTTCCTTGAATCCCTTCAAGCCTACACCACGACTGGCAAACTCAAGAACTTCCGATATGACGTCTCGGATGTAACGGCCCACCGTGACGGGCTCGAAACACTCACCGAGATCAAATCGCTTGAGGAGTTGGTGGTCGACATCGGGGCCACGGCCTCGTACCTCTCCACCGCCGAGGCGGTCCTGCCCGCCGGCCATGAGTGGATAGACAAGATGAAGACGGCGCGGGACGAGGTCCTCGCTCAGATCAGCGATCCGGCCAAACGGAGCGCGACCACCTTCCGTCAGCAGACCCAGCGTAAGCTCGGCGACCTCAAAAAGGCCTACCTGCTAGTGTACATCGCCATGCACACCAAGTCGCGTCTCGGCGTGAGCGAGGACAAGCGCAAGGCCTACCTCATGGGCGACAAGCGGCTCAAGGACCTGCAGAAGCTCTCCACCATCGACCTGATGCCCCGCCAGCACCTCTCGGACTTCCAGAATCGGCTCGCAGGATTAAAGAGTTGCTTCGCTCTCACCGAGCAGGAACTGGAAGCATCGCCGGTCTGCCCCCACTGCGGCTTCAAACCGGCTACAGAATTCCCGCAAGGCGGCGCTTCGGCGGCGGCCATGCTCGACGCCTTGGACGGCGAACTCGACAAACTGGTCAAGAACTGGACCCAGACCCTGCTCGCCAACCTCGAAGACCCGACCACCAAGGGGAACCTGAGCCTGCTCAAGCCCGAAGCGCGCAAGCTGGTGGACGGCTTCATCAAGAAGCGGGCACTGCCGGACGACCTGGACCAGGACTTCATCCACGCCTTGCAGGAGGCGCTCTCCGGGCTAACCAGGGTCTCGGTCAAGATCGGTGACCTGCGCGCCGCTCTACTCGCGGGCGGCTCCCCGGCCACCCTTGGGGAGATGCGCAAAAGGTTCGATGAATACCTGGATGGGCTGACCAAAGGCAAGGAACCTGGTAAGGTCAGGATTGTCCTGGAGTGAATGACATGCGGAATCCTTCTGAAATCCATGAATTACTGAACGAATTGGAACATCGGCCGGCCAATGAACTGGAAGACCAGGACCTCGATTTCAAGGAATGGAATCCCCGAAGCATGTCCGATGCGGTGTTATTGGTTGTTGAAATGGCTGTCTGCATGGCCAATGGTGGCGGGGGCACCGTGGTGTTCGGCGTCAATGACAGGGCTGTTGGCCGTTCAATGGCCATCGTCGGCGCACCGCCCCTAGTGGATGTTAACCGACTCAAGAAAGCCGTCTATGACGCCACCGATCCGAAACTGACCCCGGTCTTCCAAGAGGTGTCCGTGCCAGAGGGGACCGGCCGCCTCATCGTAATGCAGGTCTATCCGGGACTTCCGCCTTATACGGATACCAGCGGAAAAGGAAAGATCCGCATCGGCAAAGACTGCCAGCCGCTCACGGGAACACTTCGCCGCAAGATCATGGTGGAGACGGGAGAAACCGATTTTACCGCCAGCGAAGCAGCTGGTCAGTTAGACGCACTGATTTCAGCAGCCGCTATGGAGCGATTGCGCGAATCGGCGCGGCGAGAAAAAGCGCCGGATGATTTGCTCCAAAAAACCGATCGAGACCTTCTCGGCATGATCGGATTGATTCGCAACGGTCGCCTCTTACGGGCGGGCATTCTCCTGGCAGGAACGACAGAAGCCATCCGTGAACACTACACCGGATACGTCTGGACCCACCTCCGCATGCTGACAGATACCGACTACTCGGACCGCGCCGACGGAAACGATGCAATCCCCATTGCCCTGGAGCGAATTCTCGACCGGATCATGGCCGACAATCCCATTGCCACCGTTCCACAGGGCCTCTTTCATTTTGAAATCCGCACCTATCCGGAGATCGCGCTTCGAGAGGCATTGTTGAATGCATTGGTCCATGCTGATTATCGAATCCCGGGGCCGATCCTGGTCAAGCAGTTCAAAGGCCGGCTTGAAATCAGTAACCCCGGCGGACTTCCCGGCGGGATCACGCCGGAAAACATCCTCCGCCACGAGCCTGTTCCGAGGAATCCAGCGCTCGTGGATGCACTGACTCGCCTGCGTCTTGTGAACCGGAGCAACCTCGGCGTGCGCCGAATGTATCATTCGCTTCTGATGGAGGGCAAGGAGCCGCCGACGATACTCGACGAAGGTAACGCTGTGCGGATCATTTTTCGGGCATCACAACTTTCGGTTCCTTTCCGGATGTTCGTAGCCGCAGAATCGGATCGGGGGCGGCTGCTGTCACTGGAACACCTTCTCATCGTCCAACATCTGTTGAGACATCCGGAAATCGATACGACGACCGCAGCTCGCATTATTCAGCAAAGGGAGTCGGATGCCCGGGAGGTTTTAACCCACATGGAAACGTCTTTCGGTTATCTGGAACGCGGAGGAACGGGGCGGGGAACATATTGGACTCTGCGGCACGATCTTCATCAACGCCTTTCAGCCCCGGGCCATCCGGAGCGGGATCGGCGCATCGACAGGGAGGCGGCCAAGACAAGGGTGCTGAGCGTACTTCGGCAGCGCGCCCAGAGGAACGAACCGGGACTGACCAACGCCGAGATTCGCGGCATCACTCATTTCGACCGCGCCCAGGTCAAGCGGCTGATGGTGGAACTTGTCCGAGAGGGTGCGGTCAGGCTGGAAGGGCGCGGCAGAGCCTCTGCATGGATCTTCAATCCGAAGGAAGATTGAATGGCACAATCAAATGGTGTGCGCCAATATTTGCGCCATTTCCTGCTTGGATTGGAACAACAAAATGGAAAACTGCCATTGCGTTTCCATTGGACAAACGGGCCGACATGGCTTCGCACAGAAAAAAATCTATGCGAAGTTATATAAATAACCGCATAGAAATGAGCATAAGTCGCGAGAAAAAGGGATCACGGAGCCATTAATGGTATCAAAAATGGCTATTTTCCATCGTGTCCGTGGAACACGAGATTGGAGTCGCGGGGCGAGAAGTCGGGACCTGCGTAATAAGAACGACAAAAGCCAGAACCGGAGTTGAAGAATGGCAAAACGGAATCAGCCAGACTTCAACTGGAAACTGGAAACTGGAAAATCACGCAACCACCAACCCGCAACTCGTAATGCTTGAACACTGAGTTTTTGCCTCATCTGATTGGCCCTTGTCGAAGGCCACGCTTTTCTGAACTCAGAAATCATAACCAGGGACAAAAAAGTGAAAAAATTCAAAAAAGTTTTTCAGCTGTGACCGTATCTGTCAAACTCCTGTGCTATGGTACCCAGTAACCAGCATCCAATATCCAGAATCAAGTATCGAGCATCCAGAATCCAGTCCCCAGTTTCATTGACTTTTAGATGAGTTAAGTATAAACAATACAGCCAGTATATTTCGGAACCAAGTTCCTTCTTTCAACCCA
>CAZPHK010000335.1:0-3407 GCA_964586015.1 uncultured Acidobacteriota bacterium
TTGAACCTCGGACTTCGAACGGTGAACCTCGAACGTGTAACGCTTTCCATCCACGTCTTGACTGTGCCGTTGCACGTTAAAACCAAAACTACCGTTACAGGTTGAACGTTAAACGTTACACGTTAAAAGAAAAAGCTTCGTTTGAACGTTTTAACGTTGAACCTCGGACTTCGAACGGTGAACCTCGAACGTGTAACGCTTTCCATCCACGGCTTGACTGTGCCGCTGCACGTTGAATGTTACACGTTAAAAGTAAAGATTCGTTGCAGGCTATGCGTGAACGTTTGAACGTTCAGCCTGCAACGGCTTTATTTTATTACGGGATATGAGCCGAGGACCTTAAGATACGGAGCGAGTTCACGAAGATGTCTGAGAGCGTGCCGGCATTCGCGACTCCGGATGTCGCTCAGAAGATCCATATAGAAAAGGTATTCCCAGAGTTTGCCCCGGATCGGGCGCGATTCGATCTTAACCAGGTCGATGTTTCGCAAGGCAAAAACCGACAGCGCCTTGAACAACACTCCGGGCTGGTTTTCCAGCCCGAAAACAATGCTGGTTTTTTCTCCCCCCTGGGCCAACAGACCCTTCCGGGCCAGCACCAGAAAACGGGTGTAATTCCCCGGATCGTCTTCAATTCCGCGCCGCAGGATTTTCATGCCGTAAATTCGCGCCGCCTCGGCCGACGCTATCGCAGCGGCCTGCTTCAGGCCGCTATCGTGAATAAACTTCACGCTTCCCGCGGTATTGTAAAAAGAAACCTGATCCCAAGATTTGAACCGGCGCAGAAAGCGGCTGCACTGTTCCAGGGCCGCCGGATGGGAATAGACCTGCCGGATCTGCCCCGGACCGACGCCCCTGTGAACGATGAGATTATGCTCAATCCTGAGCGATGTCTCCGCAACAACCACCAGGGGGTGCCGCGCCAGAAGGTCGAAGTTCTGGTAAATACTTCCCGCTAAAGTATTTTCGATCGGTATTACGGCCAATTCGGCTCTCTTCCGGACTACTGCCGAAAAAACATCATCCGGAGTCCGGCACGGCACCGATACCAATTCGGAGCCGAAAACCTTGCAGGCAGCCTGCTGGCTGAATGCACCCGGCTCCCCCTGATATGCGACTTTTGAGTTTTTCGGATATCTCAGCAATGGTTTTCCCATGTTCCGGAATGTTTTTACCAATCAAGAATCGCCGGGTGAAGGTGGGAGAGGGCGAACACCAACTTGTCCGGCGTAGCCCGGCCGAATCTTCGATTCGGCATAGGCGAAGCCGGAAGGTTCGCCCCTACAATTTTATCGCCTCCTTAATTGGAGTATGCACCCAACGATTGCTGGCCTGTAACTCCTGAACGTCGTCAAGTTAACAGGCTGGCAAGTTCGCAGGTTCTGCTGTCAGGTTACAAGTTTCAGGTTCGCCCCTGCTTGCCCGCCGTTTTTTTACGGGTTGCGCCTTTCCCGGATTTGCCGCGGGCGGCCGATGCCTTCTTCGCCCGGCCGTTGCCGTTGTGTGTATCGAGGGTCAATTTGTAATGAATCACCTTGTTGACGGCATCCAGGTATGCCCGGGCGCTGGCGTCCACAATATCCAGGCTGGCGGCCTTGCCGATAAAAGACGCCTTGCCGAAATCCACCTTCATAAATACTTCGCCGACCGCATCCCGGCCTCCCGTGACACTGTGAACGGAGTATTCGATAAGCTTCCCTTCCACACCCGTAATCCGGTCGATCGCTTTCAATGCGGAATCCACAGGGCCGTCGCCTATGGCCGAATCCTTGGTAACCTCGCCCTCCTTCTCAAGCGCAACCGTGGCGGTGGCGATCACCTGGTTTCCGGCCGTTGACTGGATATTCTTCAGCTTGTAGACAGGAGGGGTAATCCTCAGGGCATCGCGGACCGTTACAATCAAGTCTTCATCGAACACTTCCTTTTTCTTGTCCGCAACCTTTTTGAACAGGACATAGGCCTTTTCAAGTTCGGCATCGCTCAGTTTGAAACCCAGCTCCACGTATTTTTTCCTGAGAGCATGCCGGCCCGAGTGCTTCCCCATGACCAGCTTGCTTTCCATTATTCCCACCGTTTCCGGACGCATTATCTCGTACGTCAGCTTCTCCTTAATCATCCCGTCCTGATGGATGCCCGCTTCATGGGCAAAGGCATTCTTACCAACGATTGCCTTGTTCGCCTGCACTTTCATTCCGGTCAAATTGGTCAACATGCTGCTCGACGGAAACAACTCCCTGGAATTTACCCCGGTGTCGACGCCGAAAAGGTCTTTGCGTGTGCGCAACGCCATTACAATCTCCTCGAGGGAGGCGTTGCCCGCGCGTTCGCCAATGCCGTTGATGGTGCATTCAACCTGACGGGCGCCGTTCTGGATCGCACTGAGCGAATTTGCCACCGCGAGTCCCAGATCGTTATGGCAGTGCACGGACAGAACGGTCTTATGGATATTCGGAACATTCTCGCGCAGATAACGTATCGTCTCGCCATATTCGGAAGGGAAGGTATACCCTACCGTGTCGGGAATATTAACAACGTCGGCGCCTTCCTCTATGACCGCCTGCACAACTTCGCAGAGGTACTGAAGATTGGAACGGGTCGCGTCCTCGGCTGAAAATTCAACATCGGGGCACAGAGACTTTGCATAGGCAACAGCCTCGCGTGCGGCCTTCAGAACCTCTTTCCGTGTTTTCTTTAACTTATACTTTAAATGAATATCCGAAGTTGCTATGAATACATGGATTCTCGGTTTTTTCGCATACCGCACCGCATCCCAGCAGCGATCGATATCCATTTTGCCGGCCCTGGCCAGCCCCGCAATCGTTGCCGTTTTCGCCTCCTTGGCAATCCTCCGAACCGATTCGAAATCTCCATCGGAAGAAATCGGGAAACCCGCTTCGATGACATCCACCTTCAAGCGCTCGAGCTGGCGTGCCAGCATCAGTTTGTCGTTTATGGTCATGCTGGCGCCCGGGGATTGTTCCCCGTCTCTCAATGTTGTGTCGAAAACCAGTACTCGGTCTCTCATGACTGGGTCCTTTCAAATTTTATTCTTGGATTATTCTTCATGCCCGGAACGGTCAATGAATTCCGGCCTAAGGTAGTAGCAGACACTTAAGGAGGAGAAATCGTAGGTGAAAGATTGCGTCGCAACGAATTGGTTTATGGATCTTCATGACAATCCTTATGGCGACATCGTATCTATCGCACTGATCGTATGATAGACCTGCGTCGGGGATTGTCAAGGAAATAAACTTCCGTTGCATGTTGAACGTTGCACGTTGCACGTTAAAAGAAAAAGGCGTCGTTGCACGTTTTTGAGCTGACTTGCAGGTCGGAACCTGGTTGAACGTTTAACGATCTTTTTGTTTTTAACCTGCAACGTGCAACGTTCAACCTGCAACGGCTTT
>CAZPHK010000336.1:0-3393 GCA_964586015.1 uncultured Acidobacteriota bacterium
CGTTCCTTGCCGGGACACCGAATTTCTTTTCGATGGAGGCTTTCATGCGTGAAGGTAAAAAGCCTACAATCCATTTAAAAAGGCTCAGAACGGGACCGTAGCGATTTTCAATTTTTCTTTTTTCATCCAGTTCCCTGCATTTCCGGACATATTCTTCATCGTATCGTATCCTGCGCCCCGGTATATGCCTCGCGTAGTCCGGCCAGGGGTCCAGGATATAGCGCACTTCCTTGCCGTCCATAAACTGTTTTTCAACGAGGCACCAGATTTCGTCACCTATGAAAATCGCCGTTTTGCGATTCTCCCGTATCTGCCATTCATCCATATCCATTTGAGAACAGACAATGAGCTGATCCCCCCGGCGCATAATCCGGTCCTCACCCACTTTTCGCGGATACGAATGAGCTTTCATACATTCTATCATCGCCAATCCCGCGACAAACCTTTACAGCACTACTCCATAGGTTCCCATGATTTTATTGAAGAAAATCCTGTCGTTGAAATAAGTTGTCCATAAAAAAATTGAGAATGTTAGAATCAATACCCGGATAAGAATGAATACTTAACCCGCATTCGATTTTTTTATGGAAATCTTCAACCTGTCCAATCCTTCCCTGACTATTGCCCTGGCTTTAATATCGGGGCTGGTTGCACAGACAATCTCCCAGCATCTGCGCGTACCGGGAATTATCGCCCTGCTGGTCGCCGGGGCCGTCCTCGGCCCCGACGGACTGAACATCATTCGCCCCGGAGTCCTCGGCCCGGCTCTCAGCGGTCTTGTGGGATACGCCGTCGCCGTCATTCTCTTCGAAGGCGGTATGAATCTGAACATCAAACGGCTGCGGCGGGAATCGGACACGATACAGCGGCTGGTCACACTGGGCGCGCTGATCACGATGCTAGGCGGCACACTGGCAGCGCGCCTTATTTTAGGCTGGCCCTGGCAGCTTGCCGTTCTCTTTGGAACTCTCGTAATCGTCACAGGACCAACCGTCATATCCCCGATTGTCCGAAGAATCAAACTCAACCGGAATCTGCAAACCATCCTTGAAGGGGAAGGAGTTCTGATCGATCCCATAGGCGCCATCGTGGCCGTCGTCGCCCTTGAGATCGTCCTCTACCCCTCTGCGTCCAGCTTTTTCGCGGGATTGTCTGGAATCCTTTTCAAGCTCGCGACGGGGGCAATCCTCGGCATCATCGGAGGATATCTGCTGGCGCTCCTTCTCCGGCGGCATTCCTTGATCCCGGAGGGCCTGGAGAACGTATTCACCCTGGCGTTTGTTCTGGCCTTATTTCATATCAGCAACGCGCTGCAGGCGGAAAGCGGCATCGCCTCAGCAACCGCGGCAGGACTCGTGATCGGGAATGTGCACACGCGCACCCTGAACGATCTGAAGGAATTCAAGGAAGGTTTGACCGTAATGCTCATCGGCCTGCTCTTTGTACTCCTGGCAGCCGACGTGCGTTTTTCGGAAATCCGTGCTCTCGGACAGCCCGGAATTCTCGTATGCCTTGTACTGATGTTCCTGGTCCGGCCCGTCGGGATCGTTATCTGTACCCGGGGTTCGGCTCTTAAACTGCACGAGCGTGCCTTCCTCGCCTGGCTGGCTCCGCGCGGAATTGTTGCTGCGGCCGTGGCTTCGTTTTTCGCCCAGGAACTCAGCGCATCCGGCATTGCCGGCGGCGAAAAAATCCGGGCCCTGGTATTCCTCGTCATCGCAATAACAGTCCTGGTGCAGGGTTTGTCAGGGGGATTTGTTGCACGCCTGCTGGCGGTGCAGCGAAAGATAAATACCGGCTATGCAATCCTCGGCGCAAATGAACTTGGCCGCGTGCTCGGGCGCGCTCTGCGTGACGGCGGAGAAGAAGTCATATTTCTCGATTCAAGCAACGATGCAACACGGGCAGCGATGGAGGAGGGTTTCCGCGTCGTTTTCGGCAACGCGCTTGAAGAGCGCACCCGCCAGCGGGCCGGTCTCGACAGCGTGGCGGCGTGTATCGGTATGACTCAGAACGAAGAGGTCAACCTTCTGTTCGTGCGTCGTGTCCGTGAGGAGTTTAAAGTCCCGAAGCTGCTGGTTGTCCTGGAAGGGCACATTACCAACAAGATTATCGGCGAATCGAGAGCTGCGGTGCTTTTCGGGCTGAACACCGACGTGGATCTCTGGTCGCTGCGGCTGCGCCGCCAGATTGCGTCGGTATCCTGCCTGCGTTATAACCGGGATGACGAACGGACCTTTTCAGAGGCCGTGGACCTCCCCAAAAATCTCACCAACTCACTTGTAACGGTTGCAGTCAGACACGGCAAAAAAACCACTCCGGTTGAAGCCGGCACCAGCTTCGAAAAAGGAGACGAACTCACCCTGGTAATTTTTCATGAAAGGCGGAACGACGTGGATGCGTGGCTTTCCGAACAGGGCTGGGAGCCCGTCGGATAGATTACCGTTCGGAATCATAGAACTTATTTTATCGACTGGACATCCGTTTCCGCATCCGCTTTCCCGGCCCGCCGCATCGAAGTCCATCCTTGTTTTACCTTCTTTAGACGAAATACCGCATCGAAGGTTTACATTAATCTGAATTCATTTCAGCACCTGCCTCTTCATGCCCAAAGCAATCCGGGGGGCGACCTAACAGTTATTCCGAAAATAAAACCGATTAAATGCGGTCCAGATGTGCAGTCGGGAGAAAATTGGATTACAATACCTGTATAGACTGTTGAGAAAAATCAATCGAGGATATGAGGCATGAAATTCGTCAAAGATGTTTTGAACGAAAAGGGACATGAAATCTGGTCGATCGGTCCGGATGCGTCGGTATTCGAAGCGATTGAGATGATGGCTCAAAAGGAGGTTGGTGCCCTGCTGGTGCTTGACGCCGGGAAACTGATCGGCATCATTTCGGAAAGGGATTACACAAGGAAAGTCATTCTCAAAGGGAAATCTTCCAGGGAAATAAAAATCAGGACCATAATGACATCCCCGGTGATCTGCGCGGACACCGAACAGGATGTCAAGGAATGCATGGCGCTGATGACATCAAAAAAAATCCGCCACCTGCCGATACTGGAGAATAACCGGTTAACGGGCAAGGTCTCGCTCGGAGACCTGGTCCAGTCAATCATTGACGAACAAAATTCTAAAATACGGGACTTTGAAAGTTACTTTCGCTACCGCTCAGACCTGTCGCGATAATGCCGCGAAAAGTACGGCATTCTGAAGTCCCACGCCGTTCGTCGAATAAGGATTTTGTTATATCTGCAATCCCGTGTCTCAAAATCCTCTGACGGCTTGCCTGTTCCCATGCAGGATTTTTTATGCTATTCCGGCATAAAGGAAGGAGTAACTATCACCCCGGCAAAGCCGGGGGCTTTATTAGGTGAGCCGCTCAAAG
>CAZPHK010000337.1:0-3386 GCA_964586015.1 uncultured Acidobacteriota bacterium
GCCTGCATAGCAAAAAAACAACCTGGAGCACCCTGGGAAGCACCATGCAATACAATAATGTCTGCATCGCGGAAAACGAGGAGGCCCTCCCCGAAGGGTGGAAGCCTTTTCATGTGCAGATGGGGTTCGAACCCAATGACAGCGTTATAACTGTGGCAACCGGCTGGTCATATATTTCCAGTGTAACCGAAGCCAAGAGCGAGTACCCCGTATATATGTGGATGGGCGACTATATGAAGGCGCTTACAATGGGATCGGCCACGGTCATTATGGATCCGTCCGTAGCACGACTGCTTAAGGACACCTATGGTTTTAAGACCAAAGAGCAGTTGAGCAAATGGTTTGCAGAAAATGTTGAAAAAACGGACCACCCTTCCGGCCAGAAGGTAAAACCCTTCAGGGAATCCTCAGTAAATATTATTGTTACAGGAGGAGGGGGGCAGACAACATGGTTTGTGACGGATTTCATGATGGATCGGAATATGGTTTTGATGGGAGGGAGTACCAGCATCGACGACTGGCGCTAGAAAAAAACGATCGTGATGTAAAACGGGACGCCATAAGATTTTGAAGTTGCTTTCAATAAAACATCTATCCTGATAATGAGCGATTTCTTGTGATGAAATCAGCCACAAGTATGGACGAAGAGCAGGCGTTGCCAGTACCACGCAAAATCACTGTTGCCATAGAATGGTTTTGAAGAACTGATATAAAAGGTGCCGGATTGATCCTCCGAATCTTAGGCGCCTTTTAAGTGGCATTGATTTCTAATCCCCGGATTACACGCGTAACCTTCCATTAGAAAATCTCAGCAATTCAGCCACACATTCCTAGAATTTCTAACTTCCTGTATGCCCACAATCCAGGACTTAGAAAAAGTTCAATATTGAAGGGAACTTACAAAATCGGGTAAAAATTACATTTTCGTCTATTCCCCGTCTTAAGCCGGGAATCCAAGGCTGAATTACGGCGAGTAAGAATATTCCTTTTTTGCTTCCGACATGAATATTGTCGACTTATAATCACAAAAAGCGACAGGAAACGTAGTTTGCAATACCGCTAAAACCGGGAATCGAGGAAATTGAGATAAGCAAATAGCGGGCTTTGGTCTCAAATTCATTCACAGGCCTTATAATATCCGGGAATTTTCACAAGGCTTTTCCATTACATCAGAGAAGAGGTCTATCATGAACCTGAAAGCATTTCCCCGCACCCCCCAGCTTACACTCGCCATCATAGCTGTTTTGATAATCCTGATTCAGACAGGGAAATTGCGCGGGAGTGATACAACAACCGCCACAATAGAAGCGCCGCCGATTACCAAGGTAGTTCTCTACAAGCATGGTATGGGCTATATAGAACGCCAGGGGAAAGTCCGGGACACCGCTGTTATGCAATTGGCTTTCCGAGTGGATCAAATGAAGGATCTGCTGACGAGTTTTTACGCCGTCGATCTTTCGGGTGGACGCATCGTCTCGGTGCAGTATGAAACGAAGGACCCGCTTTCAAAGCAGCTCCAGGACATTCTCATAAATGTCCCTGAAAATGCTGCATTGTCTCAATTTCTGACACAACTAAAGGGCGCTCGCATTACGGTTAAGGCGCCGGGCGAAACCATTGAAGGGCGCATTCTAGGCATCGAGCCGGTCACCGAAGTCAGCACGATGGGGCAGATCGTCCATAGAGGTTTCCGTCTCGTTATCTTGACCAATGCCGGACCTATCCGCTCGGCAAATCTGTTCGACATAACAGAATTCTCGCTGGTGGATGAGGCTCTCCAGCGGGATCTGAACCGCCTTCTCAACCTGACACTGAACAGCAAGTACACGAATAGCAAGAGACTTTCACTCACCTGCGCAGGAAAAGGAGAGCGCGAAGTGCGTCTCGGTTACCTTTTGGAGATGCCCATATGGAAAACTTCTTACAGGCTTATCCTCAATCCTGCGGAAAAGGAATCCGCCCTCCTTCAGGGATGGGCGCAAGCCGAAAATACTACCGAAGAAGACTGGAATGATATTTCTCTTTCCTTCGTAGCGGGCAATCCGTTTTCGTACGTCATGGATCTTTACTCACCGCTTTATATTAAACGGGAGCACGTTTCTATTCCGGGCCTGCAGGATATGGCAGTGGACTGGAGTCAGACAACGCCGCCTGAAGTCGTCGCCGCAAAGGCGGAATCTCCAGCACCCGCTTTCAGGACGAGTCTCGCAAGTGGAGTTACCGCCAACGTAGCGCAGAGTATGGACCTGATGAACAGGCCGCAGGAGGAAAAGGAATTTTCCTTAAGCAACTCGATAGCCTCTTCGGCCAGCGCGGCGGCTCAGGGAACAAAGGTGGGGGAACTTTTCAACTACACGGTCACCGACAGGGTTAGCATTCCGATGGGCCAGGCGGCGCTGGTGCCTATCGTCTCGGAAACACTGCAGGGTAAACGCGTGGTTTATTACAAAGCAGCCTTTTCGCCTGAACCGACCAATGCATGGGTTCTCAGAAACGATACTGACGTGACCTTTGAAGCGGGAGCCGTTACCTTTTTCGAGGGAAGCACATCGATTGGTGAAGGTATTCTGGCCCACACCCTTCCGCCGGGCAGCCAGGAGGTTCTCCCCTATGCAATCGATGCATCGATCGACGTAAACCACCGGGCGGAAAACAAACTGCAGCCTTATTATAAAGGGAAGCTGGTAGACGGCATTCTCAACGTTGTCCGGGTGGAGACTTTAACCAATACCTGGAAGCTCACAAATCGCGGGAAGGAGCAGGCCACTTTCTGGCTAAACCAGCCGATAACCCAGCCTTACGAGCTGAGCAAGCCGGAAAAGCCTTTAAAGGAAGTGGATAATCATTATCGATTTGAGGTCATCCTCAAACCAGGAGAAACGAAAGATTTCACCGTTGAGGAAAAACGCGATGTTCAGGAATCGATTACTATCGGGGATACTAATGTAACTCGGGTGAAACTCTTCGCATCCGCAAATTATCTTTCCCCTTCACTTCGCGCGCTTCTCGGCGATGTGGGCGAACTCTTGGCAAAGAAAGCCTCACTTACGCGGCAAATCAAGGAGGGACAGGATCAATCGCGCAGTCTTACAGAGGAGGAGAACCGTCTGCGGCAGAATGTCAATACAACCACGTCCAACAACCCAGCTGAAAGGGAATTGCGGGCTAAATGGATGAATGCGCTCTCCACGGCAGAGGAGAATCTGGTTTTATTACGAGGCAAATTGGACGAACTGTCGGTTCAAATCCGGCAGATTGATGAAGAGATAGCCCAAAAGATAAGAGAGTTCAAAGAGGAATAAGCATCCCAGGCAAGGATACTTGAAAGCCGATAGATTCTTTCTCCGTGACTTCTTTGCATTTTGCAAAGAAGTTTTTAAGTTATA
>CAZPHK010000338.1:0-3350 GCA_964586015.1 uncultured Acidobacteriota bacterium
TTAAGCAGGTTTTTGGTACCTTCTACATTGACCTCCCAGGACCAGTTGGGCCTTTCTTCTGAAAGCGGCGGGATGATAAAAGCCTGGTGTATTATTATATCCTGGTCTCTTACTGCCTCTTTCACACTATCCTGATCGGTAATATCTCCCCATATTATATTAAGGTCCCGGTCAGGATAATCCGTCTTAAGTGGTTTAAATATTTTTATATTTTTTTTATTGTCAAATTCAAGGATTTTAATGGAATGACCCATTTCCAGCAGGTTTTTCAGTGTAGTGCGGACTCCGCTCAGGCTGTTTCTTTGAATGAAGGCCAGCAGTTCCTGCTCGGATTCGCCCAGTGGAGTTGCATCATTACCGAACAATCCCTCCTGGGAATGTTTGAGGTATTTGGTGATATCGTTCTCGTTATAGGCGATGCCGCGCAGCATGCGCAAATTCGGATATGAATGGGTAATGAGTTCATAAAAGCCGCGAATCAGCCGGGTCTGTGCATCTTCGGAACTGATTTCGATATTGCTGCCCGAAACGAACAGTTTGGCCTTACCCATGAGGCTTTTTACTCGTTGCTGGAGTTCGGTATAGCGTTCCCGGTTCTGAAAGCCCTTGTCAGTCAGAATGCGTTTGACCGCCTCCTGCTGGGTGATAGAGATATTCTGACGAATATATTTTTCGGTCCGCTTGTACATGAGGATGTCGCGAACCAGACGTTCATCCGGAGGCATTATGATCAGCAGCTCATCCCTGCCCATACTCTGCATTACCAGAATGGACTCGTTGTCGGCATTTTCATGGAACGGGCTGATAACGCGAATAGTCAGCTCGTACTCGCGTCCATGCAAACGGTCATCGAGCTTCCTCGAGAAGGGATAGTCCTGCCCGTTTTCGTCATAGCGAATTTTCCGATGCTTGATAACGTGGTCAAAAACAACCTTTTCGAGCTCTGCAGCAACATCGGCTGCTTCAACTTCGGTATTTTTGATCTCCTGTTCGACGTCTTTTTCCTCGTCGGTCAAGTATTCGTATAACTCGCCGTTGCGCTGAATGTAGGTCTGCTGCTCGAGAAGGTTGAGCGCTTCCTCAACCTTCTTTTTAAGTGCAGGCAGATCCTGGCTGAAACTGTCCAGCATGAGAACACATATATTTCGAACGGTGGGCTTAAACTCCTTGACGTATTTAACAAGGAAAAGAGCCTTCAGCACTTTGATGGCGAATGGATTGGTAAGCTGTTTTTCGGCGGCCAGAATCGCTCTTTGCGTTTGCGCTTTCAGAGCGGTCTGAATGCCTTCAAACATCAGGTCGAAAGTGGCCAACTGGCCGATTTCATAATCCGCGATCTGAATGGCAACCTGCTGGAAAACACCGAGCATCGATCTTTCACCTACCGAACTATGTTTCCCTTCAAAGGCGCTATGCCGGGAGAGGTTCTCTATTGACGATTGAAACAGGTCAAATTGGTAGGGGATGAACGGGTAACTACGGATAAATTCATCGCGATCCCGATACTGCTTATACTCACGGGACCCATCGGTAAAGCTGAATAATGTGCCGAAGTTATTGTGGTGTTGGTGATATAGATCCGACACGGATTCAGCACCCTCTTCGGTCTTGGCCAGCAGTCTTTTCTGAATAACCTCCGACACGTTGGTGCTGGTCAAAAGCATCTTGGTGTTGAACCGTGCCATAATTTTTGAAAAGTCATTACTTTGCTGCTGGCTCATCTCCCCCAAAACGGTGCTCATGTCGTTCTGGGATGTTACAACCACCCATGCGCGCCCCCGGCACTTCGTGGCCAGGCTTTCGGCAATGGTCTGAAGATTCGTCATCAGCTTAACGTTCTCAGCAATGTATTGCCCCACTTCGTCGACAAAGAAGTTCAGATGAAAAGAAGGAGGCTGTCGCTCGATATAGGCATTTACCTGCTCAGCAAAATCCTCTATCGAGACCCGGTATTGGCTTCGGTACTTATCGAGCAATCCCATGGCTGAGGATTCCTCTGTTTGGGTTACCTGGGAATAGGCTTTGGCGATGTTCTTGGCCTCCAGCAAAGCCTGCTCACGGCCCTTTTGCCAGGATCTGCTCGTCGTGGATTCATATGCAGACTTGAACTGGTCATAGAGTCCACGGCTATCGAGGTCACGTTCGAATTGAGCAATGTGACCCTGCTTACCGTAATAGCCACACATCTCGTCAAAAACTTTTACGAAAACAGCGAGTAGCGCATCTATTTGCGTTTTACTTATAACGTCCGCTTTCTGGTCGATGTTGAATAGAATGCTTTTTGACGGGATGCCGATTGCCCGTCTAAGATCACCGCGCAGAATTTCGTTTTCGCCGCACTTTGGCAAAAACAGATCGAGGGTTGATACACCGTCGATTTGCCGATTTTCCAATAGAAGGGCCAGCATTTTTAAAAGGTGGGATTTACCCGATCCAAAAAAGCCGGATATCCAAACGCCATTGGCCCCTTCGTAATTGTTGTAGGCATCCAGGAAGGACTCGAGTCGCTTCTCAATTTCTTTGGTCAGCACGTATTGTTAAAATTCAAGGCGAAGGCTTTCCACATCGTCCGCGTTAATTACCCCGTCGATTGGGCGGTCAACCGGCTTGTCAAAAATATTCTTCAACGTCATTGCGCTTTACCTCGTTTAGGCTTCGCATTGAAATATATTAAATGCCCGATAGTATTTGTCGTCATGAAGTCTTCCGAAGAGATCCAGTGATGCTCCGGACTCAACCGAGTGAGTGTAGGCGCCCGGGAAAAACATAACGGTTGGCTTTTCTTTGGCTGTACTCTGCAAATTATTCAAAACATTGTGGGATCGGATATACGGGAATACCTCCCCGACCCCGGAAAGAAAAAGCACGTCGAATTCCTTGCATGCCAGCTTGGCGGCGATCGCCGGCACAAGATGGGTTTCGGGGTCCAACACACCCTGCAGCAATTCCTTGAATTGTTCCTTGGATACGGATTCTTCCATTTCGATGATCTGATTCCAGACGTCACGCTCTTTCATGATCTCAATGGAAAGGTCATAGAGATTGATCTCAAGAACCTGGACGCCGGACTGGTCCAATCGATTAACCAGTTGATGCCGGAGACGCTCCATCTCAACGGATTCTTCAGGCTTGAATGGGCAAATGAAAAATGGCACTTCGTTGCCGAGACCCTGCTTTTTGAGAAACCGCTGGCCGGATATCACAGCAAAAAGATGCTGATATCTTTCCTGCATAGGCATTTTAGTAATATCTGCTTTCACTACATTCCCTTCAAATCCGATTCAAATATCGGGAAGTACAGAAATTCCCGGCGATTGCCATGAGATATCAATTCCATAAGCCTTGGGCTG
>CAZPHK010000339.1:0-3347 GCA_964586015.1 uncultured Acidobacteriota bacterium
AAGGATCAGTTTTCATATTGCATCTCCCGCAGTTGAACTGACACAGGATGATGGTTTGGCAGGATCATTGGACGTTGGCTCCGGCAACCAGTATAACCATTGTCCATGGTCATTGCATATACGTCCTTTTATTTTCCCCTCAAGGCGAAGCTTGCAGATGGAGGTACGACTGAGTCCAAGCCTTGTCGATACCTGTTTTACCGTCAGCCATCCGGCGTCGAGCAAGCGTTCTTTCAGGCTCTTGATCTTGGCCGAATATCGAACCCATTTGACGCTGGCAGTATCGAATGTTTCGCCGGCGCCCGTGCGCATTTCCTGCTCATTGAGAATGTGAGCAACCTGGGCATCAGTGTACTCCTCCAGAAGAGCATCAATCTGACGGCGCACAGGTTCATGCGTAGCTCGCAGTTGCTGAGCAGTCAGGGGGCGCGGCAAGGTTAATGTCGTAGTGGCGCCTCCGCGAAAGCGCACCGCCGCGGTAATCTCGCGCTGTTTGATCAAAGTAACGTCTTCAATGAGGAGACCGAGCATGCGCTTTCGCTCGCGCTGCGGCGTATGGGGATCGTTCCAGATTGCGGGGAAATCGGAGGCCAGAGCAAAGATGCGCTCTTTCTCTACATCGTCAACAATGTGACAATCCATGGCGCGGCGGCTCTGATATTCCTCCTGAGCTTCGGCAAGAGCGCGTAGCTTGACATTCCAGTCGACCTCAAGCGCGTCAGCG
Source organism: uncultured Acidobacteriota bacterium (assembly GCA_964586015.1). Classification (GTDB taxonomy): domain Bacteria; phylum Acidobacteriota; class UBA6911; order UBA6911; family UBA6911; genus UBA6911. The sequence goes on from CAZPHK010000339.1 coordinate 725, forward strand.
ACAAGCCTGTTGGCAGGATCTACTTGCATGTATCGTTGACGGGCAACATCGGTTTCATACTGCGCCCGCTCGACCTGGCGGTGGCGCAGCCGATCGGCATCTTCCAATCGAGCGGCAATCTCCTGCTGCACGGCCAGGGCCAGATCAAGAGCCATAGGCGTAACGGCTTCGATCAACAGCTTTCCAATCGCGGCGTCGATTCCGGTTCCGAGAATGCTTTGGCATAAAGGATCCCGGTATTGTCGTGTGCGCCCGGCGCATACATAGTTGGTCATCATGACTCCTTTGCGACGGATGTCGTAGTGAACGTGCATACGGCTGCCGCAAAGACCGCAGACAACCCGTCCCTGCAACAGCGCCGGACCTTCTCTCGGAGGATCGGCATTGCGTTCGAAACCCAATGCCTTGGCGGATGCGCGCAACCGCTTGAGGTTGCTCTCAAACTCCTGCCAGGAAATGTACCCCGCGTGGGCATCCCGAATCAGCACCTGCCACTGATCCCGGGGAAGATGTTCATGGCGATATCGGCCGTCGGGCTGCTTGCGATAGCGGCTGCGCCCGTAGGCATAGGCTCCGGCATACGAAGGATTGTGCAAAGCGCTGGAAGCCCTGCCCAGAGACAAGGGTGTCCAAACCAGTTGCCCTTTGTGAGGACCTCCATCGGGCCTCTTCGGAAAAAGCAATCGCTGCCGCCGAAAGTGCTTGACCGTTGCGTTGAGCGAGCCGGTGCGCGAAAAGGTCTGGAAAAACAGGCGTATCGTTTCCTGCACCTGCCGGTCTGGATCCAGAACCACACATTTGCGATCATCATAGATAAATCCGGCAGGCAGGCCGTAACGCAGTTCACCTCTGCGTGCCTTGTTGAGAATCCCGCCGCGCAATCTTGCCCGCAGCACATGAAGCTCCGCCTCGCTCATGGTTCCTTTCAGCCCGAGCAGCAACCGGTCGTTGAAGTGCGCCGGATCATAGAGACCGTCCTCATCGAGAATCAACGTATCCGTCAGAGCGCAGATCTCCAGCAGCCTGTGCCAGTCGGCTGAATTGCGAGCTAGTCGCGATACCTCCAGCCCCAATACTATACCGCCACGGCCCATGCCGACTTCAGCCACGAGCTTCTGAAATCCGGCGCGGTCGACCGCGGAAGCGCCAGACTGCCCAAGATCCGAATCGATCACAATCACCCGGTCGCCGGGCCAGCCAAGTGCGATAGCCCGCTGGCGGAGCGCGTACTGGCGCTCGGTGCTTTCAATATTCTCAAAAACCTGCCGCATGGTGGACTGGCGCACGTACAGGTAGGCGTTGCGCTTCAGGTGGCCGGCCGTAACTTTCTGGTTTGATTCGATGCTCATAGGATCATCCCCTCTCTGTGCTTTAAAGCTATGTCGGCAAGCACATGTACTATCTCGGTGTGAAGCTGGTCGGATAACAACGGCCTTGGCACCGGTGGAGGTGCCGATTGCGCCGCCAGTTGCCGACATGCGATACGGCGTTCGATCCAGGCGGCGATCCCCTCTCGTAAAAGCACGACCGTCCCGGAATGCGGGCCGCCCGGCGATCCCGCCAGCATGTGACTTCGCAGCTCTTCGTAGGCAGCTTCCACACTTCCGGCAGTGCCATTGTGAGTGATTACGGACGTTTTTTTTCCTGTTGCGCCAGCGCCCGTTCTACGCTGCGGACATGAATCCTGCGGCCGAACCGCTCCAGAATGTGTCCGACCAGATCCGCCGGTTTCAACGATGGGTCTTCCGATCTCAGTTTCTGTAGGAACTGCATCACCTCGGCATCGAGCTTGTGCCTGCGCCGCGGCCCGGGCTTTTGCGGTACCAGGGCTGCCAGACCGCCGCTCTCGAGCCGGGCCTGCGCCTGATAGAAGGAAGGTCGGGAAAAGCCGAAGGCCGTCGCACTGCTGCTGACAGGCTGACGGTCCACCTGGACCCTGCGCACCATCTCGTACTTGACCTGGACCAGGTCGCGGGCATCGAAAAAGTTTGAGGCGGCGAACAGGGGATCGGTAACTTTTTCGGGATGAGAATTGAGGCTGCCCCGTTGCCGGAGAGCTTGAGACTTTAAATCGGGAATTTTGTTTTTGGCCATGAGATATGTAAATATATTTATGCCAAAATGTCAAGAAATATATGCCGGCACTTACACCAGATAAACAGGGCAGTATCCTTAAGTTATCCAGTATATATAGGGGTATATATCATGTTCGCTGCTCCTTTCTGTCTGGTTTCGGCTTTCCGTGTGATATTCCAATCCGGCATAATAGATCTTACATATGCGGCATAATCTGCTTTACACATCATTGTGTCCCTTCTTAGCCTGTATGTCAGATTGAATCTCGGTTATCAGGGAAGCCAGATCTATCAGGTCCGTTACCCGAAAGTACGATTGTCCGGCAGAAACGACAAGGAATGGATCTTCGGCTTCAACGCTCGTCCAGCGCGTAGGCAGTGCCGTGACATAGCCGAAGCGGTCGCGATAGAAGATCAGATCATCACCCCAACCTATCCGTCGTTCAACGCAGTCGATTTCCTTTCCGAACAGAGGGTGAAAGGGGTGCGTGACTCGCACGGGTCCGGTTGTTTCTCGGGGGTGGCATGCAGTTGATTGATTGGTCGAA
>CAZPHK010000340.1:0-3336 GCA_964586015.1 uncultured Acidobacteriota bacterium
GCCCAAGGGGACTTCTCGAGCATCTGGGTGACCTCCTTCTGGGACCATTGTTTGTAATCTTTTTTCTCCCAGAACTCACCTTTCGGGGCAGCAACAACAGCGGCCGAAAACAAAACGGCGATCGATAGGCACTGCATCTTTTTCATGGCGGAATCCCTGATAAAGGATCAACTGCAAAAACAAAGACCGTATCAGGGATTTATAAGACTATTTGACGACGCTGTACAAGGAAAAAAGCGTGTGGAACAGAGGCAGTCAAGGAATCCTGAGGACGAAAGGAACGAAAAGGTTACAAAGTATTCCTGCGGCTATTCACCTCAGATTTGGATTTTGTTCCCGGTGCTCTTCAACGCACTATGTCGTGCAGGCCGTATTTCTGCATCTTGCGGATAGGTTGGATAAAAGCACTTTTTTAGAAAGGCCTTTCCATCCGAAAATTCTCCGGACTTCCGATTGTTCTGCCTTATATTGAACGAACATATCAAGGAGATACCAGACTGAAGTTGGGAGAGAACACCGTAATTGAATCAAGCAGGCGTTTAAGGCCTGCCGTATCGCCTTCTACCTGTATCAGCCCGTGTTCCATGCCATCCACCAGGGAAAGTTGATGCCCGAATAATCGTGCAAACGTGTTTTTATCCGCGCTTATGGTCAGATCGGCATCTTCAGCATCTTCATCAATGTAACTGAGTACGCCGCTCTCAACAGTGACGCTGTAGGTTTGTTCAAGGTCATTAAAAATCGCGTTGGCCGTAAAGTTCAGCGACTCAACCAACTTGCTGTCCAAGCTGATACCGGCATAATCCAGAATGTTTTCCGGCGTAAGCTCCTCGATAAAAACATTACCGCTGGCGCTGACGGGAATTTCCATAATCCCGTTGCGCAATTCATGCGCGGCTGACAGATACAGATTACGCCATGTGGCGGAGGTCTGTTGATATCCTAATTGGATAAAGGCATCAGCGGCCAAATCTTTCGCGGACTGGTTGTCGGGCTCAGCAAAAATCACATGCTGCAGCACCTGTACCACCCACTGGTAATTTCCGGCATCCAGATCGGCTTTTGCTTTTTTTAAAATTGCATCACTGCCCCCCATGTAATCCACATACTTGCCGGCACTCTTCGATTCAGACAACTGTTGCAGTTTGGCAGGATTGCCATCATACCATCCCAGATAAAACTGGAATACAGCCTTGCCTGCACTGCCCAACGTCCCGTAGTAATCCTGCAAAGTCCATTCTTTCGCAAGCGATGACGGCAGTCTCAGCATCTCGCTTATCTCTTCCTTGTTGTATCCCTGGTTGGCCAGGTACATTGACCGGTCATGGGCGAACTTGTAAAAATCCCGCTGATTCTGCAGGTGTTTTGCGATATTCTCCCTCCCCCAGGTGGGCCAGTGATGCTGCGCTATCATGATATCCGCCCTTGGCGCATATTCATGCAGCAATACATTGAGTACTTTGACCCATTCCAATGTATCCCTGACCTTTGTGCCTCTGGGTGTGAGAAGATTATGCACGGTATGAACCGCCACTTCCGATACATTCAGGACTTTTTCCCCGGGATAAAACATAACCATCTCTGACGGGGCCTCGGTATTGCTGGCCAGATGGAATTCGATGGGAAACCCGTCAATAACATGTGTTTCCATCTGGGATTCAATGATATCCGTAGGTGCAATATATGAACGCATACCGTTTGCAACCCCGGGCCCCAGGCCTGCATCAACAGTGCCATAGGGGGAACGGGGTAAAGGTATGCCTGAATACCAGATGGTTCGGCGCAGCATGGCATTGCCCGCCAGCAGGCTTTCGGTAATGGCTTCTTTTTCGAAATTTAGCGGTGCGAATATTTTCACCTGACCGGAGGATACCTGCTCCCTGGTGATCACACCGGCGACCCCGCCGAAATGGTCCATATGATTGTGGCTGTAGATTACGGCCCGTACCGGTTTTTCTCCCCGGGACCTGGAATAGAATGACAAAGCAGCCCTGGCCGATTCGATGGAGGTTAGAGGATCAATGATAATAATTCCGGTGTTACTTTCAATAATCGTCATATTTGCCAGGTCGAAGCCCCTTATCTGAAAAATTCTATCGGTAACCCGGAAAAGCCCTGTAGCCGCATTGAGTTGGGTCTGCCGCCACAGGATCGGGTGGACAGTATCAGGGGCAGGCTGATTTTTTAATGATTGATAATCCTTGAACACCCATACAAGCCGGCCGTCTTCTGCCACGATCGTTTTATTTTCAGGGGTTGCGATCAAGCCCCGTTCAGCGTTCTTAAAATCTCTCTGGTCCCCCCAGTCAAGGTTTGTAGTACTCGATGAAAAATAAGCCTTTGTTGATTCCGAGGGCGGGACATTGGAAGATGCATTTTCACTAAATGCAGTAAACGGCTGCAATGTTAAGAAAAGCAATACCGCTGCGGAATAAGCGAAAAAAGAGAGTACTTTGTTGGTTGCCATGGTAGACCTCATGTAGTTATTGGCTGCAAATTTTCAAGTTTCCATTTTTTACCGGTTTTCAACATCACGGCGTTACAATATTGAACCAGAAATCGAATCGGTCGATCAGTTTGAGAAAATCATGAAATTTTTCTTCGTTGCCGTGACCTAATAAGATAAATAGAAGTACGAATTGGCGCATAAAGATGCTCTGCTTCCTGGTTATCTTGATTGTTTATGGATAATACATTTACAGGATCATCCAGTAAAGGGATTGCCCCTTTGTCTGACAAGCGGATTTGCATCAACTCCCCAGAAGCCGTTCTGGGAAGAGATGAATCTCAATGGAGGATTACAGCATATCCTGCCATTAGAGCTTTTCTGATTTAAATCAGTGCATCAGAAAGTTGAGCAACGAGTACCGATTTCGTAACCTCCTTTTTTATTTCCTTTCTATTTTGGTTTCAGTTGGCCTGATTGGGATACACTTGGTTTCTCGCAGACACAGTTTTGGGCATCCGGCTACGCCTTCGGCTACGCCGGACAAACAGCAGGGGCATTTTGAGGGTGTTTTCGGTTATTTAAGTGTGATGAGACAGCCCGCCTTTGCTGAAGCTACGGCGGGCAGCCTTCGTCAAAACTCCGGCTTGCCAGCCGAAGCCTTGGCGTAGGCTGTTGCCGAGGGTGGGAATCGACCTGTCCGCCGACTTGTCCGGCGTAGCCGAAGGCGAAGACGGAAGCCCGGTCGAATCGAAGATTCGGCTAGGGTGAAGCCTGCACCCACATGCCCCGGCAGGGGCGTCCGGGATTTTAAGTATTTGAAAGGCAGGTAACGTTAGCAGCCCGTGGTAAAAGTACAGTGGGTCGCGCGCATAGGGCTTGCGAGGCAA
>CAZPHK010000341.1:0-3316 GCA_964586015.1 uncultured Acidobacteriota bacterium
CTGCCCCTGCGGCGCTCGGAACGCGGCCCGCTGTACTTTTACCACGGGCTGCTAAACCTTCACGAATAATCCGGGTTGAAAAGCTGGATATCAGGTGTTGAACCTGCTTCTGAATTCCGATAACCCTTCTTCCACCTCGCTCCGAGGCAAGTTTCCCGACTCAAGCTCCTGATCGGTTTTATCCATTAAACGCTCATAAAACGAAACGCCCGTTTTCAATGAATCGTCAGCTCCTTCTTCAGCGAGTTTGAAAAGACAGTCTTCCGCCTTCGCATATTCTTTTCTATATTCATGGAAGAAAAGGAGCCTTTTATAGACATCCAGCGGAAAATCTTCTTCCCTGCATATCTGAAGGATTTCATTAATAACAGGTATTGCTTCATTCCCGGCCGCTTCATCCAGTTGTTCCATGCAGATCAGAAGCAAATCGAGAGCCCTGATATAGCATCCATAAGAATTTTGGGGATTTACTGTTTCTCTTGCTTTTGCTTCGTGAAAAAACAGTTGAGCCGTAATGTAGCATTTTTCCGCGTCGAGTCGGCCGCCTATACTGAATATGTCAACCAGTTGCTGATTAGAGGCGCCAAGAAGAAAGTCAAAGCGTAATCCCAGATATTTCTGTGAAGCTGCCTGAATATCCGACTGTGCTTCTTCAACGTTTCCGCTCTTTATCTTAAAAAGCACTTCAGCAAGGAGCTTGGCAAATTGCCGGATCATGCGCATCAGGTAATCTTTTTCGAACATTTAAATTGCGCCTTCATGCAGGTTGACGGAAGCTGTTCCAAATTACGATAGGGATTTGATTATATCAGGGTCGGGCCATAAGAAATAGTTGACAATAAAGAGAAGGTCGAAGGTTTAGCAGCCCGTGGTAAAAGTACAGTGGGTCGCGCGCATAGGGCTTGCGAGGCAAGCTCAAGGCGCGAGGAGGAGTCGATGCGGGACATCGTCGACGACGAGCAACGAAGAGATTGCCCGCAACCCCTATGCGCCCAAAGGGTTCCGGCGGCGCAGGGGCATCTGCTGCGTTGGCGCTCCTCAACGATGCACCACATCGCCTGCGTCGCGCCGCCTTGCGTCTGCCCCTGCGGCGCTCGGAACGCGGCCCGCTGTACTTTTACCACGGGCTGTTAGGGTCGAAAGACAGCTTGGGTTATTTCGAACCCGTTGGTGTTACTTATACCGGATGTCGTCCCGCTTCGATTATAGCTTCCCCGGGTCATGGTCCGGGTTTCTCCGGGCATGTACGATCTCATCCGCGTATGATGTCCTGAATCCGAGGCGCTGCAGTTGGGCCATGACAGCCTTGTATGTCGGGATCCCGTCGATTCGATGATAGGCGGCGATCGCCACGACGACATCGGATTGAAGTGTTTTCTCCATTCCTTTCAGCGCTTCAATCTCGGAACCCTCGATGTCCATCTTGATAAAGTCCACACGGTCGATTCCTGCCGCTTCCAGGATATTGTCCAGGGAATCCGCCTCCACCTCGGTGGATTCTCCCGTGGAGCCGAAAAACGCATCGAAATAGGCGCTGTGCGAAAAGGAGTTGCCCGACAAGTAGAGCGGCATGCGTCCGGGACTGCTCCACAGGATTTTCCGGATCGGGATGACGTTGTCGAGGCGGTTCGCCCGGATGTTTTTAACGAGGCACGCGTAGTTCTTGGGCTCCGGTTCGACGGCAACGATTCTGCCTTCCTTGCCGACGGCGGCTGAAATTTTTGCGGTGAATGTGCCGATCCGGGCGCCCGCGTCCACAACGATTTCCCCCTTTTTAAACGTGAAATCACGGTCATATTGATTTTGGAACATCACTTCCGCGATCTCGTTCAGGGTGGCGTGAAATCGATAATACAGCGAACGGTTTTCCGTTTTCATCAGGTCCGCTGCCTGCAAGCGGACGGATTTGGGCAAAGATGTTTTCAGGCAGGTGTCGTACAGGATGATCCCGTTTTCCGTTTCTACGAACAGGGTGCCGTCGGTGTCCAGACCCATAGATCTTACCCATTTGTTCCCGGACATCATAAATTCTCCTGAAATCTTTTAAAGGCGCCTGCATCCACGACTCTACCCGGATTTCATAATTAGTGTAAATGATGCCAGGCTGAAATTATCCTAATAATGAAAAACATTTTCTTGCGAAAAATTATTGGAGTAATTAGGGTAATTCTAGCCTGAAACAAATCGCACTATTTGCGCCCGGGAGTGACGATGTCCATTGCCGTTGTAGGAATGATCGATGAGAGAGAGGAGGCTCTGAGCCTCATCAGGGACCGGATTGAACAGCGGGGCCACAAGGCTCTACTGATTGATATCAGTATCGGTACAGGGGCTATCGTACCTTGCCTCAGGGCGGATGTCGGCTGCGGGGAGATTGCGGAACTGGGAGGCGGCCCTCCGGATGGAGTTTCGGGAATGCTTCCGGACGGCAGGGAAGAGGCGATTTCCATTATGGCTAAGGGATTGACCGAAAAAATCCTGTCTCTTCATGCAAGCGGAGATCTCGAGGGAATGATTGCCGTTTCCGGGATGACCGGCGCCATGATAGCGCTTCCCGCCATGAAGAAGGCTCCCTTCGGATTGCCGAAGCTGCTCCTATCCAGCGCTATGGCCATGCCGATCCACGCGGAGCAGTTCGCCGAGTATTTTTCCGTCAAGGACATCACGGTCATGCACGCCGTGGTGGATACCGTAGGGATGAATGCCCTTGTAAGGACGCTGGTCCTCAACGGCGCCGACGCCATCTCTGGGATGATTGAGAGGGATCGGACGTTCGCGCCGGACAGGAAGCCGTCCATAGCCCTGACGGAGTTCGGCTTCTGCGACAAGGGGGCCCACTATATAAGGGAATTCCTGGAAAAGGATTATGAAACGGTATCGTTTCATGCAAACGGAGTCGGGGACAAGGCGGCGATAGAACTCATTCCCCAGGGAGGATTCCGGGCATTTGTGGACCTGGTTCCCGGAGCTTTCAGCGAGTACCTGCTGGGAGGGAACAGGGGAAATGCCGGACCGGACCGACTGGATATAGTATCGGAAATGCCGATGCCGTATATCCTGTGTCCGGGAGGGTTCGACATAATCAGCTGCGGCCCGCTTGAGAGGAAGGACCGCGACGATACGCTCTGGAAGTCAAGGAAACTGTCGGAGAGAAAACTGTATATACAGGAGCACCCGAGAGTGCAGGCCAGACTGGTTGCGGAAGAGATGGAGCAGGTCGCATCTTCCGCCGCCGAACGGCTGAATCGATACAGCCATAAGAAGAGGGTAAAAATAATCGTTCCGCAGCGGGGATTTTCGTCGCTGAGCGTCGAAG
>CAZPHK010000342.1:0-3312 GCA_964586015.1 uncultured Acidobacteriota bacterium
GTGCGGCTGACCGGGTTCGGGACGATCCTCCGAGCTCAACTGATTATCCGGCAGGGCGTCCTCGGATATCTGTCCGAGGTCAACGACTAACCGTCCATCGTCATTTCCGTCTAACTGAACCCAGATTTCGATATATTTCGAAAGCGTCTGGTCGGCATAAGCTTCGCCGAGGTAACGCATAATACCGCCCCAACTTTTCTCGGGATTTCCCGTGCTTGAGTCGGGACGGAAAGTGATGTTCAATGACTGGAGGGTATTGGCGACATTTTGATTGACGTCCCTTTCCGGGAAAACTTCCTGAACGGGAACCTGTCCGCTAACGGTCGGATTGTACCAAATCATTCTGCCGCGAAGAGAGTCAATACCGGCGTCGGTAGGAATAGATGAGAGCACCCATTGTCGCCGCAGGAGTCCCAGCGGTATCGCTCGCCGGGAGCTTTCAAAATCATCCAGATAGGCCAGTCCTCCCACATCGCCTGTGGCACGATTCTCCATCGAATTCGGATTCGGATAGACGCGGGCGACTTCCGCATCGAACGTCACCGAAGACGCGGCTTCCGTGCGTACCAGCGGCAATAAATCTACGGCTTGAGTCAGGAATTGGGGACGGAAGGTGAGCTTCGTGTTCAAATCGTACAACGTATTGCGCACCGGTTCCGAACCGACGCGAACGCGCTTTTCGAGAGGTTTTTCATTCAAATAGAGCCACATTCCGCCGATATAGGAATCTTCCCAGAGTTCATATTCCGCCCGGAGTCCGAGCAGGCTTTTGCGTTCAAGCTGAAAGACTGTTCCGCTTTCATAGAGGATTTCGAGGTCGGCGTTCTCGGCTTTCGCCGCTTCGTTCAGAATGCGGAGCTGGCCGGACATATAGTCAATCGTGTAATCTATACCGCGCTGCAAATGTACCCCGTTCAGAATCACTTCTTCGGAGCCTTCGAGGACGAGCGGCCCCAAATCATAGACCGTGCGCGACCCGCGAAATTCCGTCTGGAAACTCCAGTACGCTGGCCGGGACTGGACGGAGGTTTGCGTGTTGTTGTAGATTTCACAGTGGCGATATTTGCCGGAGTCCGGCAGAGCATATTCCATTAGGGTTTGCGAACTATAGCTTGGACCATCGTAAATCCCTCGGGGCAGAAAGGCGTCAAATCCTGAAAATGAATCTCCCCAAGGTCGAATCGGATTAGAGCGGGCAGATTATCCACTTTGCCATCAGGCTCTCCTCCGCCTGTTTCTTGTTCGAGGTCGAACCTGAATGTGGTTAGATAGGTTTCGTTTGACCCCGGAAAACCAGTTTCGGGAATACTCGCACTGCTGGCCGAGCGGACAATTTCCATTTTGAAATTTTCCGAATTGATATCGGATGCCCCGAGAGAATAGACGTTCCGGAACATGAGATTCCATGTCGTGTCGGTCGGTTGAGGATTCTCGGGTTTCAGCAGCAGCAGTCGAAGACTATCCGGGTTGGCGTCTAAGAGACCGAAAGTATCCCCCCCGGCTGTGGCGTAGGCGATAGCCAAAATATCTCCCTGCGTCACCGGGTATCTCAACCGGATGAAACCGAGCGCTTTGTCGAATTCGTATTCACCGGATGCGTAGTCGAGCCGGCGGAACTGCCCGCTGCGATGTTCCGGGTCTCCGGTCAGATCGGAATCTTGGTTGGTTTGGTTAATAAAGGGCCATGACACCGCCAGCCCTCGGATGGGTGTCGAACTTTGTCCGCCCGAATAGGTATTGCTCGATACATAAACTTCGATAGCCGAAATCTGATAGGCTGAGTCCACAGCCACATGTGTGCGGTTGACGAAGTGGCGGTAGTTTTCGCGGTAGTTGAATAATTCCCGTCCATCCGGGAATAGCGTATCCGCATCGCTCAGGAAGAAATAGACGCCGCGCAGGAAATCTTTTTCGGTAAACGGAGGGCGTGCCTGAGAACCGCTGGCATTCGGACTCTGCTTATTCTTTTGTCCCTTTTCCAGAGAGGCGATGCCGGTCAGAGTCAGTGCGCCGACTTTGGCCTCTGTTTTCAAACCGAAAAGGCCCTGATTTTTCCCGGAGAACGTCGCGAGTTTCGTTCCCAGACGCAAATCAATATTTCCAGCTTCGATGGATTGAATAATTTCGTCCTCGTCGCCGGTATAGGTCAGCGCGATGGAATTCTGAAAATCAAAGAGACGTTCGGAGTCTTGATCCACACGCACCTTGACTTTCTCACCGACTTTCCCTTCGATGGTGAAACGCTGAGTCTGGTCAATCAGGAACGATGTGGACGCGTTTTGATTATTGGCGCTTTGAATCTGAGAGAAATTTTGCCGCCGGATATGTCCGTTGATACTGATATCGCCGCTCACACGCAACCCGACGCGTTCTCCGCCGAAAATCCGGCGAAACGTTCGGTTTTTAATCCGGAACGGAACATCTATCGCAATGCCTTCCCCTGCAGCAGCCACTCTCTGGAACTCGAATGTCTCCATCGTCCGGTCACGGAATTGTTGTCGAATATCCGCCGCCAGACGTAGGTCGCGATATTGCTCATAGGTTAAAACCGTCGGGGGACGTATATCGGTATTGCCAATTCTTTCTCGCAGGATGACATACTTCATACTGCTGTCAATAACGGTTTCGACAACATAGAAACTGGATGTAGGGCGTTCCAGTATAGGGTGGGGATTGATGGACAGGCCTTGGGGGAGATGACGGACAAAGTAGTTCGTCGTCAGTGAATCCGCAATGGAGTAGTAAAAACCAACCTTCGCGGACGCAAGGGTTGGATTTCCGACCAGTAGAAGTAAGGCCAGTGGGAAAAGACGCAGGAAGAAACGGCTTTTGTTCAAAAGCATCGTGAATGCAGGTATTCTTGTGCGCAATGATTCCCATCGGTATCGAGCCGATAGGATTTACCAATGAAGATTCATAGCCAGAGCTACCATGTCCTCCTAAGCGAATACCTGCAGGATTATTTGGATTGTAAATCTACCATTTTTATTGGTTAATTGCAAGGCAAAAATCCGGCCTTGAAAGCTCTCACTGTGAACTTCCTTAAATGATTTTAAATGTTACCTATTGATATATAACATCTTAAAATAATTATTTTTATAGAAACCATCGAGACGCCTACTCTGTATGTAACGAGAGAAAGGCAGCTTTCGTTGCATTCGGAAGAATTTTCCTGTTTTTTTCTGCTGTTCACATGATTTGGAGTCGTTTGTTTTTTAATAATATTTTAAATATTAATATTTGATATTTGTTATGGTCTTATTATAATATAATTAATAAAAATTAACATTTAATAATAACGTAGGCGGAAGG
>CAZPHK010000343.1:0-3282 GCA_964586015.1 uncultured Acidobacteriota bacterium
CTTTACTATAGGATGATGAGCTGGGTGGAAATGGTACAGTCTGCCTAATTGTCTGCCGCCAAGGCCGCTGCCTCGCGGTCGAACTGGAAAAACAGTCGTGGCCGAAATGAGTCACGAGTCCCTCTTCTTTCCCGCTTTCCTCAACTCGGCTACGATTTGTTTTTCGACCATTTGGATGGAAAAGATATACTTCTTACTCGGCGGCACGGGAGGTCATTATCTGTTCGACGGCAGCGAGGATCTTCTCCCGTTCCGGTTCTTCGAAATCGATCCGTTTTACCAGTCTGGTGAGGAAAGGTTTGACAAACCGCTCCAGCTGCTGACTTTTCATTTCATAGTCGCTTCTATGATCCAGCATCATTACCGTTACCGGCAGGGGATCAAAGTAATCCCCGATAATCTGAAATCCCAGCTTATTGTACATGGCAATGTGCTTTTTTTCATCCGCAAAGACGTCCAGAAATACCCGTTCCGCATCGTAGAATTTCGCGTGCAGGTAGGCGAGGGTCATGAGTCCGAGAGGGATGATGCTCCCCCGCTGTTCCTTGAGAACCGCGAGCCTGTCGATTTCGGAACACCGCTTTCCGCTTCGCAGGTTATTCAGCTTGAAATTCCTCTCTATGGGGAACGTATCCACGGCTTCCGGGGTCAGACAGGAGACCGTACCGACCGGCTGCAGCCCCTTGTATGCAAGGATGTGGAAAGCCTCCTCATCCGCTTCTCTTCTGATCGACTCCTCCCGGTACCCCTTCTCGCCTACAAGGATCTTACGCTGCAGGAAAAACACGTCGTCCAGCGTTTTCCGGTCACAGGCGTGGACAAACCGGATCTTCCATTTTTTCTCTTCCGTCAGCGGCAGGGTAATGATAAATCTGCTGCCCCGCCCTACTTTGCTTTCGGTAACAATCCTGCCCCCCATCCCCTGAATGATCTGATGAGTAATGCTTAAGCCCAGACCGGTCCCCTTTCCCGGTTCCTTCGTGGTAAAGAAGGGGGTAAAAATCTTTTCCAGGTCTTCCTCTTCTATTCCGTGACCTGTGTCCTTGATTGCAATAACGGCGTTGTTGTCCTGCTTTCTGCTCTCTATTGTGAGTATCCCTTTCCCCAGCATCGACTGCACAGCGTTGATGATCAGGTTGATGAATACCTGCTGGAGCTCATTGGTATTCGCGTCGATGGGGGGGAGATCTTCATAGTATTCCAGCAGCTCGATGTTCCGAAAATCCATACCCCTCTGAGCGAGTTTCAGGGAAGTTTTCAGTATCTCATTGATATCGATCCGGTCGAACCCTTTTTCTTCATGACGGGAATAATTCGTCAGGTCCTTGATCACCTCCGCCGCTGTTTGTGAATAATTGATAATATCCTGAGCATACCCGCGAAGCTCCGGTTCCTTTTCCAGTTCCTCCTGGAGTATTTCCGCCGTTCCGATAATAGCTCCCAGAGGGTTATTGATCTCATGGGCAATCCCCGATGCGAGAGTACCGATTCCCGCCAGCTTCTCAGACTGTGCCAGCTCCTTCTGCAGCCTTTTCTGTTCGGTGATGTCTTGAAAAAGTTCGAGGAACATGGTGTCCGAATCTTCAGGAACGGTAATCGGATAGAATGTTACAGCAAAGGTAAAATCAGAGACGAGGTCCCTCAATTCGATACCGAACGGCAGCTGTGTGTGGAGACAATCCTGGGCCATACAGTTGTCACACGGTTTATCCCGGCCGAAATAAACGCTGTAGCACTTTTGCTGTACCAATTCTTCGAAACTCTTCCGAAAATAGCGGGTTGCCGCCAGATTCACCATAATAATGTTGTAATTTATGTCCTGAATCGAAATGGGGCTGGTAATACCGTCGAAAAACGCCTCCAGCTTGTTCCTGCTCAAACTCAGTTCCTTGTTGAGATTCTGCAGCCGTTTCTGCTGTGCCTTCAGCCGCTCAAAGGATATGGCATTTTCCAAAGAAATCGAACACTGTCCCGCCAAAATTTGGAGAGTCTCCAGTTCGAACTGGTTGTAATAGTCGGTATCCCGCTGTTCCCCCAGTACAATACAGCCGTTCACCCGCTCCCTGAATTTCAGCGGCAGGATAAGGGAAGCGGTCATGTTTCCATCTTTTGATGTCGAATTAAAAGGAAGGCGGCCGATGTTCGGATTGATGTGGGGGAGGTCACTCTGTTCCAGGAATGTGGTGACGAGAGTCGAGTCCTTTTCGAATACGACCCTGTCTATCTGATCCTTTGGAATAGCTAAGCCCTCGAATGCAAGGAGTCGGTAGTTGCGGGTCGAATAATCCAGAACCGTCATAAAGGCCCATTTAAGATTGAAGGTATCGACGATTTTTTTTATCGTCAGGTCCCCCAGCGTATACAGGTCCACAATGGTTGAAAGACTCTGGGAGAAGGTCATCAGGCTTCTGTAATATTCGATTCTGTTGCCGAAATAGAGCCGTTCTATAACGTTGAACATCCCCTGCTTGAGGGGTTCGAAAATGAACGCCGCTACCCCGCCCAGCAGCAGGGAGATAAAAAAGAGCTGGACAAAGGGCATATCCCGAAAATTCTTGGAAACCAGCCAGAGGATGCCGTAAAAGATGAAAGCGCTCATGAGGAGGAGAATGAAGTAGAGAATAATCCTCAAGACCACTGCCGAATAATGAACGAGCCGGTACTTGTAGATCGCATAAAAAATAAAACAGGCGTTCAGCGTTGTGGCGAAAAGGTCGATCGGATATCTCCCCAACGGTTCATACAGATTGACCAATGCCCCGACGAGCATAATAAAAACGCCGTACAGGGGAAGAAGGAGCATCTTTCTTGTACTGGCACGCTCGGCTTTTCTGATAACCCGTACGAGAAGGACGACACACAGGATCAGATAACTGTAGCTGAGTGAATAGGCCAGTGCAGCACCGTCGGCAAGTGAATAATAGAACCGGCCATTCTCGAACCAGGCTGCAGTCACAACATTGCCGCTGAAATTCAGGTACACGAGAAAGGCAAAAATCGCATACCCTACATACCGCAGTATATTGTACCTTCTGCTTTCGATTTGAGAGAAAGAAATCATGGCGTTGTAGATGGCTATGGGCGCTCCGAACATCCCCACTACCATGAATCTGTTCCAAAAGAGGGGGGAAAGGGCCGAAGTATTGGCGTGCATCATGAATGAACCGAAACTCCAGATACTCATGGTGAACATATAGATGATGAACGACCATCTTATCTTCTCTTGCCGGGCTTGGTATAAGCCGAATACTGTAAAAATGATGTAGAAGAGAAACGAAATTG
>CAZPHK010000344.1:0-3263 GCA_964586015.1 uncultured Acidobacteriota bacterium
GAGAATCGTCGCTTGATAGAAGAAAACGATAAACTGAGAGCGCAGCTTGGGATAGTGGAACGTAAACCTGCTGAAAACAACATCCGCGAAGATGAAACCACGGACAGCGCTTTGTTTTCAGGTGTAAACAACAGATCGGAATCGATTTCAAAGATCAGACTATTCATGTCGCTTTTCAAGGGCCGGGATGATGTTTACGCAAGGAGGTGGGAAAACAAAAAGAAGGGCACCTCCGGCTATTCCCCTTCGTGTGTAAATGAATGGAAGCACGGGATCTGCGATAAACGGAAGGGAGGATGCACCCGCTGCGGCTCTAGGCAATATGCTGCCCTGGATGAAACGGTCATTAGCGATCACCTCCGGGGGAATATAACCGCGGGAGTGTATCCGATTGGTCTTGACGATACCTGCCGGTTCCTTGCGATCGATTTCGACGAAGGGGAATGGCGAAAGGACATCTGCGCATTGTGGGATGTTTGCACGCAATTCGAGATTCCCGTTGCCGTGGAACGGTCTCGCTCCGGCAAGGGCGCCCACGCCTGGTTTTTCTTTGATAGACAAATCCCGGCGGCTTTGGCGAGAAGACTTGGCTCCTCTTTGATCACCCATGCCATGAACACGCGGCATGAAATCGCCTTCAAATCGTATGACAGACTATTTCCCAACCAGGATACGTTGCCCAAGGGCGGCTTGGGGAATCTCATCGCGCTCCCGCTGCAAAAAGCGGCCAGGGAAGAAAACAACAGCGAGTTCCTGGATGGAAATTTTGCTCCTTACAGCGACCAATGGGCGTTTCTGAGCTCCATTCGAAAATTGTCCGAGGGAGAAGTAGAAAGACTCATCCTGCGACTATCCGGCGGCAATGAATTGGGAGTATTGAGAATCGTAGAGGAGGAAGCAGAGCTCAAAAAACCTTGGGAAACAGCCAAGTCAAAATACATGCAAGTCGATTTGCCGGGAGAAATCGAGGTAGTGAAAGCGAACATGCTTTATATCCCCAAATCCGGACTCTCCCAGCGGGTGCTGAATCGCCTGAAACGTCTTGCGGCCTTCAAAAATCCGGAGTTTTACAAGGCCCAGGCCATGCGCCTGCCGACCTGGAAGAAGCCGCCAATCATCTCTTGCGCCGATGAAACCTCGGAATACCTCTGCCTGCCAAGAGGATGCGAGATGGACTTGAAAGCTCTCTTTTCCGAGCAGGGTAAAAGTATCGCCTTTGTCGACAATACCACTTGCGGCAGAAAAATCGATGTGGAATTTAAAGGAAGCTTAAGGGATGATCAGCCCCTGGCGGTCGAAAAGCTGATCGGTCATGACATCGGAGTCCTCTCGGCGACGACGGCCTTCGGAAAAACCGTTGTGGCCATTAAACTGATCGCCGAGAGAAAAGTGAACACTCTGATTATCGTCAACCGGACCGGTTTGGTCACCCAATGGATGAAACGGTTGACGGAATTTCTTCCAATTCATGAGGAATTGCCGGCGCCCGATTCCGGCGGAGAAAAGAGGAGGGGAAGGAAAAAAATCAGAACCGTAATCGGCCAACTGGGAGAGGGGAAAGACAGGCTTTCAGGCATAATCGATATCGCCCTCATGCAATCGCTCGGCAGGATGGGTGAGGTCAAGGAAAGCGTGAAGAATTACGGCATGATCATTGTCGATGAATGTCACCATGCCGCCGCCTTCAACCTGGATAACATCCTGAAGCACGCGAATGCAAGATACATTTACGGCTTGACCGCCACCCCAACCCGGAAGGATGGGCATCACCCGATCATATTCATGCGATGCGGTCCTATCCGATACCGGGACGACGCAAAGAAGCAGGCTCAGAAGAGACCATTCGAACATTTCGTCGTACCGAGATTCACGAGCTACCGGGTTCCACTGGATAAAGATGAAAAGGATGTATCCATTCAGGAGCATTATGGGGAAATCGCGGTCAACGAGATGCGCAATCAACTGATTGTCGACGATATCTTCGATCGCCACTGCAACGGCGGAAATTGTCTTGTCTTGACGGAAAGAATCGCCCATGTGGAGCTTCTCACCCGAAAGCTGAGAGAACGAATTTCGGGAGTCATTTCCCTCACCGGGGGAATGGGGACAAAGGAGAGCGGGCAAATCCTGAAACAAATAGCCGACACCCCAGCGGACAACCCATTAACATTGGTGGCCACGGGCAAGTACATCGGGGAGGGATTTGACGAACCGCGCCTGGACACGTTGTTCCTGACCATGCCCATATCGTGGAAGGGTACCCTGCAGCAATATGCCGGCAGGCTTCACAGGCTGTTTGAAAACAAGAAAGAAGTGCTGATTTACGACTATGTGGATGTCCACGTCAAAATGCTCGAGAAAATGTACCACAAGCGGCAAAATGGATACGCATCCATCGGCTACAAGGCGAAAGGCGGATTCACCGCGCCCGATTCCATCGATATCATTTTCGACAAGAGCAACTTTTCTCCGGTTTACATCAACGACCTTTTGGCCGCAAAAAAAGAAATTTTGATCGTAAGCCCATTTGTTACCAGAAAGCGCACGGTTCAAATGATGGAACCTATAGAAACCGCTCTGCGGAACAGGGCAAGCGTAACGGTGGTGACCAGGCCGGTAGAGGATTACAGAAGTAAAAACACGGCCGTGCTGCAAGGAACTCTGGATTTGCTTCAAAATGCCGGCGTAAGCTTGATATGCCGTCCGAACATCCATCAGAAATTCGCTGTAATCGATCGAGGGATCGTCTGGTACGGGAGCATCAATCTGTTAAGCTTCGGCGGCGCGGAAGAAAGCATGATGCGGCTCGAAAGTCCGAATATCGCCTATGAACTGCTGAAAATCCTGGAATAAGCTCCTATCCGACCCCTCCTTTTTTGAGACATGATCAAGAGGATGGGTAGGATGAGGTCACCCGGTAGGCACCGCTGATGGCATTGAAGTGCAAAATTTCGTGTGATTCTGAAAACATATCCTTTATTTGAACTTTCTGCTATCTCCGGTATAGCACAACCACTCTGAACCGTAATAAGTGAATACCGGAGAAATCATAATCGGTGACAGCGGGAGGCATCTGCCTGATATCGAACTTTTAAGGTACCCTAAGACGGGATAAAACGATAGTCAGATCACCCAGAAAGGGATCAAAAACGAAAATCAGCAAGCCGACATATGTTATAACATACTTATTTTTTTATATATTTATAAAGATGGCGTCCCCAAGGGGATTTGAACCCCTGTCGCAGGCGTGAAAGGCCTGTGTC
>CAZPHK010000345.1:0-3228 GCA_964586015.1 uncultured Acidobacteriota bacterium
ACCGCCTCTCTGGCGCTGCTCTCCGCCATTTCAGACCGCAGGAAACAAATCATCGTGTATTGTGGAGTGGGTGGTTTTGCATCAACGTGGTGGTTCATTTTTTCCGAGATGCTCGGATATCGGGATGTCCGTCTCTATAACGGCTCCATTCAGGAATGGACGATGGATCCGCAGGCTCCGTTAGAGAGATACCGATGGTAGTTTTTAAGGACCGGGCCGAAGCAAATTGTCCCATCATTAAAACCACGGCATAATCAGTTTGATGAAAACGCCCGATCAACAACCGAAACAGCTTCGATATTCAATGAACCATGTTCTTGAACCGCATTATTAATCGAGGGAATAAACGCCCTCTAAAAGCATTGCAGGTTGAGGTCACAAGTCGTTGCACCCGGTCATGCGTGATTTGTCCCCGATCCGTGTTTGGAAAACGCTGGCGGGAAGGGGCTTTGGATGAAGCCCTGTGGAAGGTTCTGGAACCCGACCTGTCTCTTGTCGAGTATGTGTACCTCCAGGGCTGGGGGGAACCCCTGCTTCATGCGGCGCTGCCTCGATGGGCGCGGGCAGCCGCTAAGGCCGGCTGCAAGGTCGGACTGACAACCAACGGAGAAGGGTTGCATGATGCCCTGGATTGGCTGAAAGAAGGATATGTGGATTTGGTCACAGTCTCGGTTGCCGGTAATGAGGAAATAAATAGAGGCCTGCGCGATGGATTGGAACTCGGCCGGGTGCTTGAGGCGGCTGGAGAATTAGCCCGACTTGCGCGGCGCATGTCGCTGAAAACAAAAGTTCAACTGAGTTATCTGCTTACCCGGCCGGGAGCTTCTTCTGTTTCATCGGTGGTCGAGATGGCGGCGAGATTTGGTCTCGATGCGTTTTTTGTAATCCACCTGGATTGCAGACCTTCGCGGTCCTTGACGAAACTTTCCGCTTTCAACGAAGCAGGGCTCTGTGAAGGCATTTCAGACTGCTTGGGCAAGGCAAAGAAAACGGCGGAAAGAATGGGTATCGCGTATCGCGGGCCGACTCTTTACGCGGAAGAAGTTATTACCTGTGCCCTGAATCCGTTGCGCTTCGCGTTTCTCTCGTGGGACGGGCGCATCGGACCGTGCGTAAACCTGCTTTTGCCTGTAGAAGGTTCCATACCCCGATGGGGTGGGGCGGGGAAGATCCTGATCGAGCCGGTATACTACGGGAGTTTGGAGGAGGACCGGTTATCCGTGCTGTTGTCTTCCGAATCGCGGCGCAGGTTCACAACGCCTTTCAGAGAACGGCTGGATGCGGAGCGTACTTTTTTGTCCGCTCTGGATTTAGGCGCCGGGGTCCAAGGGTTGAACAGTCTGAAAAAGGCGGATGAAGCGAGAACCACGGAACTTGTCTCGAATGCTTTTCCGGAAGCCTGCGGGGCTTGTCCGAAGAAGCTGGGATGGTAGAGTGCAGCGAACTCAACAGGATCGTGATACAATATTCCTATTTCCGATTCGTTATTGTTGGATCCATTCGGCGGTAGACCGTTTTCTGGGAATAACTGTATGTTCAGATCGGTTTTTCATTGACTTGATATGCGCCTGCCTTCCTGAAGCCTTGATTTCAGATAGCGGATAGTTTCCGGCTTACCCAGGAACAATTTGTCGGGAAACCGGTAATCGGACAGGATGGATTCCAGAATTGCCGTACGGATATAAAGGTTGTATCCCATTCCGGCCAGGTACTGCAGGCGCAGGTTCCTGTCTCTGTTGATTTGAGCGTTGCGTGTCCACACCTGCAGATCCGATGCCTGACCGGCATAGGTTGAAAACAGATCGACGGCAATATCCAGACCGGCCGAATAATTTCCTAAAGTATTCATTCCGAACCCTACGTCCGCCAGCGACTGCCGCACCGAGGCGTAGTCACTGCGGTCCAGAATCGTCCGGATCCGGTCCAGGTTAATGGCCGCCGGCTCAGCCCTGCCTATCAGGACGGCATCGTAGCCCTCCAAAAGTTCGTCGTTGCTGAATATCATCCCTTCGGGAAAGACTTCGAAGAAAGTTGCTATTATGCTCTTGGCCGACGCAAACGAGCTTTCGTACAGAGGGATCCAGAGACTCATCACGCCGCCGGGTTTCAGATGACGTTTGCAGATTTCATAATACTCGACTGTATTGAGAGCGGCGCTTCCCTTGACCCAGGGATCGATCGGATCCGATGTAATGACGTCGAACTTCACGGTTTCCGGGAGTGTACTGATGTAGTGGCGCCCGTCGTCGTATATCACCCGGACCTCTTTCCCGTTTACGACATGAGGATTCCGGCG
Source organism: uncultured Acidobacteriota bacterium (assembly GCA_964586015.1). Lineage (GTDB taxonomy): Bacteria > Acidobacteriota > UBA6911 > UBA6911 > UBA6911 > UBA6911. The sequence goes on from CAZPHK010000345.1 coordinate 2,297, forward strand.
GTCGATTCCATCCACGATATGGTAGTTTTCCTTCCCGAACATAGGCGCCACAATCTTCGGAACAAGAGGTTCGATATCGCAAATTGTAATGCGCTCAACATCGGGATAGGGAATAAACGAACCGGCCGTGACTCCGGCGCCGCAGGCGACGACCAGCACATCCTCAACACGGTTCGGGTCTTCGCAGATCAGCGCGGAAAGATGTCCGAGCATTCGCTGAAGCCGCATGTCCTGCGGCTGGCTCGAAGCCTGCACTTTGCCCGCACCGTGGAAAAACCGGGAGCCTTCAGCCGACCTGGTGACGGCCACGGAAACATTCATCCCTTCACCCACGTAGGTGCAGAACCAGCTTGGAGAATTTTTGCCGTTCCTGTTTTCAAGGGGTGCGTCATTGTCAATCAAACCGGGCGCGGCATTGGCGATATAGCTGGCCGTATACCGGCCCCATGCAACAGCCGCCCAGGGAATGGCGGATACTCCCTGGACCAGAAAAACGACAATCATGAGGCCTGCAACGGTTGCGACGACGCCTGAAAAGGACAGGGCCGGTTTAGCGGCCGGTCCCTTGCTTTCTGCCGGAAATCTTTTTGAAAGGACGGCCGAAGCCAGTGCGGCTATGGCGGATACGGCGGAAAGAATAATAAGCCAACGCTCGGCCCATTGCGTTCCGAACCGGGGAATGACAAACAAGCTGAACGCGAGAGAACCGGCTATGGCGCCGACAGTGTTGGCCGCATACACTTTTCCAACCATGCGCCCCGGATCAATGCCTCGATGGGCCACCGCTGCAAGTGCAAGCGGGAAACTCGCACCCCAGAGGATCGTTGCCGGCAGAATGGTCCAGGCGGTACGCAGCAGATCCAGCTGGAACAGATGCCACGGGCCGTAATTTCCTGTATAAATGCCGGGATCGACCGGCCAATAGGGGAGGG
>CAZPHK010000346.1:0-3216 GCA_964586015.1 uncultured Acidobacteriota bacterium
CGCAGAATGATTCAGTTAATCAGGGAAATTATTGAATATAGAGAACTCATCTGGGCGCTCGCGTTGAAAGACCTTCGCGTGAGATACAAACGCTCCTTTCTCGGTTTCTTCTGGGCCCTGCTTAATCCGCTCCTGATGATGTGCGTCTATTCAATCGTTTTCTCAACCATTTTAGGCAGAGGGATAGAAAACTATGCAATATTTCTGATAAGTGGGTTGTTTCCCTGGACTTTTTTCTCACAAAGCCTCAACTATTCTATGTCATCCATTGTCGGGAGCAGTAACCTTCTGAAAAAAGTGCGTGTTGCCAAATCGGTATTCCCGGTTTCGGCCGTATTGTCAAACCTGATTAATTTTCTTCTTTCTCTGATTACAATGGCCATAATAGTTTTGTCATTTGGATATCCATTTCACTGGACGTGGGTATATTTACCCGTTCCACTTTTTGCCTTGTTTTTATTCACGCTAGGGTTCGGTTTATTCTGTGCTGCTCTTAATGTTTTCTTTCGCGATGTGGCTCATATTTTTCAAATTTTGACTCGTGCCTGGTTTTACTTAACCCCTATAATTTATACTCTCGATCGTATTCCTGCCCAATACCACATTTATTATAAGTTGAATCCTATGTACTATATCTTTGACGGATTTCGTATGGCTATATATTACGGGGGGATACCGACATCGACCTCGATAATTATGTCGTTTTTATATAGTTTTGTATCCCTTGTAATTGGATATCTTGTATTCCGCCGCTATCAGGACAAGTTTATTTTGTATCTCTAAGTTAGTATTTCGGGAGCATGAATGGCTCGAGTTCGGTTTGATAACGTCACGCAGCGTTTTCGTCTGATTCACGAACGCCCGGACACCTTACGGGAAGTGTTTGCTCGCATTCTCCGTCACAAGACACGCTACCTTCCGTTTAAAGCCCTGAAAAACATCTCCTTTCATTTAGATGAGGGAGAAACGCTGGGCGTTGTCGGGCGCAACGGTTCGGGCAAAAGCACGGCCTTGAAACTCATGGCTGGAGTGTACCGCCCCACCTCGGGACAGGTTACCGTAAATGGAAAAGTAGCGGCCTTAATCGAGCTGGGGGCCGGCTTCCATCCAGACCTGACGGGGAGGGAAAATATTGTCATCAACGGATTGATGCTGAAAATGAGGCGCCGAGATATTCTAGAAAGGGAGGAGCGCATTATTGAATTCTCCGAACTGGGGGAGTTCATTGACTCGCCGGTCAAGCAGTACTCATCCGGAATGTATATGCGCCTGGCCTTCAGCATAGCCGCGGAGGTGGACCCGGACATACTGTTGATAGATGAGATAATGGCAGTCGGCGATGCTGGATTCCGACAGAAATGCACCGAACGCATCGACGATTTTCATAGTCGCGGGAAAACAATCGTGTATGTATCCCATGCCATGGAAAGCGTAAAAAAACTGTGCACGCGCGCCATTTTATTGCATGAAGGAAATATGATTGCCGACGGCACGCCGGATGATATAGCCGAAAAATACAATGAAATTTTAAAATCCAAACAAAAAAACATGGGCAACTACCCTGTTAAGGTAGATGTAAAAAAGATTAAAAAAGCGTCCGGCAGCAATGCATAAATAGACCTAATTTTGATCAGTTACCAAATCCTTCCCTTACTCCGGTTTCCCGGCTTCGGTCAAAGCGATTTTTTTCCGCAATTTTCCGGCAGCGCTTTCAAATTTTGATAGAAGCGACTTTATATCGTCTTCGAGGGATGAATCCTCACAATCTTTAACTGCCGCCAGCCATTGATCCAGCGCCTGAAGCGATTTTTCGACCTGTTTTTTGTGGTTGCGGACCCAGCCGTCATCCCGGCACGTTTTGTCTCCGTTCGAATCAACGACCTGCGATGCTTCATCCAGATACCGTTCCACCTCTTTGAGCCTTTCTTTGTCCTGACGCGCCGCAATCGCTCCGACTCCATCGAGCAGGGCAAGGACGAGATTGAGCGCGATGCTCGTATCGCCGGGGCTGGAATCTGCTATCTGGCGGGCCAGGGGAAGATAGAGCTCCACCGCTTCCGAAGCGGCTTCGGCGTCCCCCTTTTCCATGGCGCAGCAGTAGCGGATCTGAAGCGAGAGATTCAACGCGGGAAACAGCATGCCTTCCCTGGCTTTCTGAATCGCATCCCGCTGTTCCTCGTGGTCGGATATGCCCTGGTCGACAAGATGCTTGAGTATCTCTTCGGGGATTTGCTGGGCGCGACCCCGCCGGAAATAGGCAAGCAGAAAAAGGAAATCCCCCACGGCCGCCCGGGCAAAATCGGAAGCGTTGCTGAAATCGCCGGCATCGAATGCAACCGCGGCGGCCTGGGCCGACCGGAATCCCCTTTCACGGACGGATATAATCGGAGCGCTGTCCTGGCCCGCCTCGGGATCCGCTTTTTCCAGAAGCTCCGACTGAATGCTGTCGAGAACCTCCTTCAGTTCCGACACCAGCCCCCGGGCCTCCGTCGCGTCGGCCATGCCCGCAGCCTCGAGTGAACACAGACAGCGCCGCAGAATCGAAGCGGCATCCCGCAAAGGCAGCGGCGTCCCTGTGAAACGCCCCAGGTGCACCATCGCCTGGGCGACCCGGATTGCGGCATTAATTTCCGGCGAACCGGCGGGAGACTTCAGGCTGGCGAGCCACGCGAATGTGCCGATCTTTATGGCATCGTTGAGATGCTCGACGACTTTGGCATGGTCCTTCTTTTCGAACGCCTTATTTGCCTCTTCAATCGTCTTATTGAATGCGGCGGGGCCGTAGTCACCCGTTTGCGGTTTGTTTGCATCGGATACAGCGCTCTTGATCGCCCGGGTAAGCGCTTTCCAGGGATCGGCGCTTTCCATGTCGGCATTCCTCTGTTCCACGGCAATGTCGACGTGGGCTCCCCGCAGAAAGGCGACACGCTGCGTCATTCCCTGCCCGGAAACAAAGTCGGCCCCTACCACCCGGCCGTTCGGAGAGTCTATGTCGAACAGGGGCGCTTTCCCGCCGACTTCTTCCCGGATCTTTTCGATCCATTGATCGTCGGACTGGTCTTCCGCAACGCAGGCGCGACGCAGGTGAACGACAAGCATTTCTTCGGGCCGGTCCCAGCGGGCGAAGAAGAAATCGGTCATGGTCGAGTAAAGCAGGTCGCAGGCCCATCCGGCGGGAATTTCAAAAGTCAGGCTGTTGATCGGATCTTTGAAGGT
>CAZPHK010000347.1:0-3213 GCA_964586015.1 uncultured Acidobacteriota bacterium
GCGATTGGCAAATTAGTTATTGCACTTATATTATAAAATCGTATTTCTTAAAAAGAGTTTTGAGTAAGTGCGGCAGATCATTATCACCTTTGATACATAAATTTAAAATGAAGGCGGCAGCTTGCTGCCGCACTCCAAGCGGGTCGTTATACACTCGAAATTTTTTTTAACTCAATAAGACCGGCAATCTTGCGATACCATACTAAGAAGGCAGGTAACGATCCAGCAGCGGATACAGCACCCTGACAAAATCCACGGCACTTTTTTCAGCTTTTTCTTCAGATTCTGCGCTGAGGTCCTCTACGGGGCATATGACTCGAACCAGGGCGGCGTCGGTCCGGTTGGTTCTCAGCGCATCCAGCACGGTATAAATCTTTCCCCAATATTCGCTTGCTATGACGCGGCCGTGGCTCTGGTACCAGTAAAGCACCAGCTGTTTTTCGGTACCTTTGAGAATGACTATCCGGTTTATTTTAATTGAGGAATTTGTATCAATTGGGATTTGGATGCGGTCGTTTTTAACCGGGTTCCATCCGGCCCCAGGCAGGCAGTTCAGCGGCGAGTGGATCGTATCTCCCTGTTTCTGGCTTTGATAATACCCGATATAAAGGCTTGCGGGAGATCGGCCGGAATTGTAATAGACCCTGTTAATGTAATCGTCCACGCCAAGTACCGCCATCACTTTCTGCCCCAGTTCCCCGGCCTCCACGCCCCTCCAGGAACCAATCTGCATGGGGACGTTTGAAAGCGATTCGCGGATAGGCATGATTTCCGGCCTTGATGCGTAGGATATGAAAGCGGATGTCGCAAGAAATATTAAACAGACAATGAATACTCTGTATTTCATTCTTTACCTTTTGCTGCCGATAGCTTCGGCTTTGCGGGTTTATTGGGAGCTGCGATGACGAGAATCCGGTGCAGAATAAACATCATAATGAATGCGGTAATAAATATAATCCAGCCGGAAAAACTGTGAAAGAATCCTTCGGCAGCCTGGGCCCCGTAAAAGTGGGCCGCGATTCCCGTTCCGGCAACGCGTATCCCGTTTGCAGCGATGGCGATAGGAATAGTTCCTATGGCAAGGGCGATACGAACCCATAACCTTGAATCGGTGAAATAACCGTAGACAATTCCCAGAGTCAAGAGAGATATGAGCGACCGGATGCCGCTGCAGGCTTCGGCCACTTCCAGGCTTGTGTTGGCAAGGTGGATAACGTTTCCCTCTCGTAGAACCGGTATTTGAGCCATTTGCAGTGCCGTTTCACCGAAACGGGAAGCCAGCAGTTGAAGCGGGAACGCGACCCGGTTGAATATAATGGCCGGAATGGGAATCATTAAAAGGAGAAATAATATAGGCAGCAGGAGAATCTTGAGGTGCTTCCACCCGAAGAGAAACAATACAGTGCCGGCAATGGTTCCCAGGATCGATATTCGAGTCATAAAGAGCTCGGATCCCAGTATTCCCGCCAGCAGTGAAGCCAGGCCTCCTGCCAGGACAAGAAGTCCCCAATAACTCGGTTTTCGTTCCGCTTCCTTCAGCTTGCCCCGGCGTTCCCAGGCAAAATAAAGCGCAATAGGAACGATCAGAAATCCATGGGAGTAATTGTCGTCAACGGACCAGTCGTGAACCAGCTTGGTGATGACGCTGTAGTATAAAAAAACAAAACAACCTGCGATCAATACGAATCCAACTGCAGTTTTTTTATTCATAAGTAATCAGAGTCTTTGCTGCAGCTTGTTGCCACCTTTGTTGCGCCAAGCGCAAATGAAACGAAGGCGGCAGCAAGCTGCCGCACTCCAAATTTTACAGGCCATATCTGGACATTAAATCGTATAAAGTCGGCCGGCTTATTCCCAGAGCCTTCGCGGTTTTCGATATGTTCCCGTTGTTTTCCTGCAGCGCGTTGGCCAATATTTTGCGCTCAAGATCTTCTTTCGCTTCCTTCAGGGTCGATGCGGAACCATTTTCTCCGTTCGGCGTTTCCAATTCCAGTTCTGCCGGGCCGATAGAGGGTCCGTCCGCCAGTACCAGGGCCCTTTTAACCCTGTTCTGCAGTTCCCGTACATTCCCGGGCCAGTGGTATCCGCGCATGGCTTCAAGGGCTGCTTTGGAAAACTTTTTGGGCGGCTTTTTCAATTCTTTCGAAAAAGCAAGCAGAAGGTGTTCCGCCAGTTCAATGACGTCGTTGCCGCGTTCCCTCAAAGGGGGCAGGGCAATCCTAACAACCGCAAGCCGGAAATAAAGATCTTCGCGGAAACGGTTTTCCTTAACCTCTACCTCGAGATCCTGGTTGGTGGCGGCCATAACCCTGGAGTCAATGGGGATGAGTTGCCTTCCACCGACACGCTCCAGCACTTTTTCCTGTAGAAACCGCAAAATCTTGACTTGGAGCTCCGGCGCCAGGTCTCCAATCTCATCCAGGAAAAGAGTGCCGTTGTTGGCATATTCCAGTTTGCCTTTGCGCTGGGTCGTGGCGCCGGTAAAGGAGCCCTTTTCATAGCCGAAGAGTTCGCTTTCAATCAAGGTGTCGGGAATGGCGCCGCAATTGATGGCAATGAACGGCCCCGTTTTGCGTTTGCTCAGATTGTGAATGGCATTGGCGATTAATTCCTTGCCGGTTCCGCTTTCCCCTGTGATAAGAACCGGGACGTCCGCTTTGGCGACTTTCTGTATGGTGGAGAATATCTCCTGCATGGGAGGGCTGGTCCCGATGATTTCCTCGAAGGAAACGCGCCGCGCCAGGCTGCGTTCCTCAATATTCTCCCTCTCAAGATCGATACGCCGGTAAACACGCTTTAGAACAACTTTGAGCTCGTCCATTTCCACCGGTTTCGGGAAAATGTCGTGTGCGCCCTTCTCCACCGCGGCAAGGGCGTTCTGGCGTTCGGAATTTCCGGATACAATAATGACCTTGACTAAAGGATTCAGTCCAATCAGTTCCTCAAGCGCCTGCAGGCCTTCGGTCGCTTCCCGGGGATGAGGAGGGAGTCCAAGGTCGAGCAGCACAACCGGCACTTCCTCTTTCTTGAAGATTTCGAGAGCAGTCGGCCGGTCCCCGGCAGAGAAAACGCGGAAATCTTCCGATAAGGCCCACTTTACCTGTTTCCGGATCTGCTCGTCGTCATCGACAATCAGGATCTTCGGCAATTCGACTGCGGTCTCCTTATTTTCCTGTTTTTTCTTTTTCTTCACTGGCTTTCACTGCCTGAGTA
>CAZPHK010000348.1:0-3202 GCA_964586015.1 uncultured Acidobacteriota bacterium
TCGTGTAAAAACAATTGTACATCCACTGCGGGGCCCGTTTCGTCACAGTTTCACGGCAAACTATTGATATAATTATAATTATCTATGATTTTCTCGTTAAAATCGGGCTTTAGAGCCATTTTAAGCCGCCTTTTTCTGCTTCTAACAATGTCACGGTTAATGGGTCTGTCTTAAAAGCAGAAAAGAGCCTTAAAAATTGCCTGTAAAGCTATTTATTGGAGGCAAAAATTCAAGTATCTATTGATTTTTCAATAAATTACTGTTGTCCGACCCCAATTAAAATATGAGTAAAACGCTTGAACGGAATCAGAGCCCGGAGGAGCTGCGCAGGGAAAGAGAGCAGCGCATCACGGACGCAATCCATCTCAACCCCACCGACAGGGTTCCCGTCACCTGCGAGCTGGGTTACTTCGTTGCCAGGTACGCCGGGATACCCTGCTCCGCGGCCTACTATGACTACGACGCCTGGCTGGACGCCTACCGGAAAGCTCTGCGGGACTTCCAGCCGGATATGGCATTCACCCGGGATTTTACGCCGGGCAAGGCGCTGGAATACCTGGATCCGAAATTCATGAAATGGCCCGGATACGGCCTGGATCCCAACGTCGGATTCCAGGCCATTGAAATCGAGAGCCTGCAGGACGACGAATACGACCTCTTTCTGAACAGTCCGGCCGATTACCTGATACGGCATCATCTGCCGCGGCTGCATGGAAGCCTGAAGTTCCTGTCAAAGCTTCCGGAGCTGGCCGACATCGGCTGGATCGAGCCCTGGGCCGCCCAAAACCTGGCCATGTTTCTGACCGAGCCCGAAATCGAAGCCGCCGTTGAAAACCTCCGGAAAGCCGGCAGGGAAATGAGAAAATGGCTGTCTCGAAGAGATGAATTCCATCTTTTGTTGAAGGAATTCGGCATTCCCCAGCTGTTTGAGGGCGGCGCCCTCCCGCCGTACGATATTATGTCCCACAGCGTACGGGGCATGAAAGGCACCATGCTGGACATGTATCGCCGGCCCGAAAAGATACTTCAGGCATGTGAATTCATTCTCCGGAAAACACTGGAAAGACCGCTCCCGAAACCGAACGAATACGGCAACCTGCGAATGTTCATGACCAATACCAGGGGATCCGACGACTTCATGTCGACGGAACAATTCAAAACCTTTTACTGGCCGGGCTTCAGAAAACTTGTCCTGACGCTTATAGAACGGGGCGCCACTCCCTATATTTTCCTGGAAGGCAACTTCACCTCCCGCCTGGAATACCTGCTGGAGTTTCCAAAAGGAAAGTTCTACATCCGTCTCGATACGACGGATATCTTCAAGGCAAAGGAGATACTCGGCGGACATTGCTGCATTGAAGGCAATGTGCCGTGCTCTCTTCTCCAAATGGGATCCGTCGAGGAGGTTAAAGACTACTGCAAAAAACTCATCGATGTCGTGGGCAGGGGAGGCGGTTTCATCCTGGGGCCGAGAAGCTCCACGGATGAAGTAAAACCGGCAAACCTGAAAGCCATGATTGAATTCACCAAGGAATACGGCCGGTATTAGCCCGCATTAACCCGCATTTCTCAAGAGGTTTCGTAGCGAGACGGATATTTGCAGATTTTACTTCCCGGTATCTGCTACTATTTTTACTGACATCCCGGGAAGTTGATGTGATTGAACCTAAGACATTAAACCAACGCAGCGGAAGCATCCAACCTGTTCGACGCTCGTCCGTCACCATAATCAATGCGTTTCGAATCGCACTGGACACTCTCTGGATGAACAAGCTTCGTTCGGCGCTCACCCTGTTCGGCATCATCATCGGAATTGCTGTTGTGGTGCTGGTCGGAGCAACTCTTGGAGTTGTGCGCGAAAGAGTGGTCGAAAGCACCGCCCGAACTTTCGGCACCAACAATTTCATCATTGCCCAGATAGGCTCCGTCGGTACTCTCAGCCGTAAAGAGCTTGAAGAAAAACTGCGGAAAAACCCGGAAATCTATCGCCGTGAAGCGGAAAGACTGGCGGAACGCCTGCAGCCGGATGCCCTGACATCGCCGGTACTACAGCAATACTCCGATATCAAGGCAGGAAATAGAATGTATCTCACGGCGCTGGTGACCGGTTCGGATACGAACTTGCAAACCATCCGTAATATTGAACTGAGCAGTGGTCGGTTCTTCACCGAAATCGAGAATCAACGCTCAAAAGGCGTTGCGGTGATCGGTCAGGACCTTGTCGATGAGCTTTTCCCATCCGTCGATCCGCTGAAAAAGCAGATCCGTATAAAGGGCAGACCATTTCAGGTGATCGGGACCGAAGAAAAACAGGGTTCCAGTTTCGGCAACTCTCTCGACAGGAATGTATACATTCCGTTGCTGACATTTGAAAAAATCTGGGGCAGCAGAAATTCAGTCGATTTCTACGTGCAGCCGGATTCCCCGGAAAAGTACGCCGAAACACAGGAGAAAGCACAATTTCATTTCCGCATGTTGCGCCGTCTAAAGCCGAACGCCCCGGATAATTTCGACATTCTGACTCCCGAAGCGAATCGCGATTTCCTAACGGAGCTTATTGATATGATAGGCGCCGCCATCATACCAATAAGCTCCGTTGCCTTGATCGTGGCCGGAATCGTCGTCATGAACATGATGCTTGTTTCGGTCGCCGAAAGAACCCGGGAAATCGGGATACGCAAATCGCTGGGCGCCAGAAACCGGGACATTCTTGCCCAGGTCCTGCTCGAATCCACCATCCTGACAGTCCTGGGCGGCGCAGCCGGACTCCTGATTTCCTACCTGGCCGCATTCGGACTGGACGAAACATTCGGATCAACCGTAAAGATTCAACCCGAGTATGTACTGATGGCTCTCGCCGTCGCGACAACTATTGGAATCGGAGCGGGCATTTTCCCGGCGTACCTTGCATCCAGGATGCAGCCCGTCAAGGCTCTGGGTTCGGAGACGTAATATGAAGCGCAGGCTTTTAACCCGGGATAGTCTGGATTCCTCCCTGACCAATATCCTGGCACATAAGCTCCGGTCTCTGCTGACAATACTCGGCATTATCATCGGCATTGTAACCGTTGTCCTGGTGGCATCGGTTCTCGTTGGCGTGCGCCGGAACATCATATTACTGTTTCAGGGACTCGGAACGGACAATATCTTCGCCTACCATTTGAACCGGGATCCCGGCAGCACTGCGCGCTTGCAGCCGGAG
>CAZPHK010000349.1:0-3175 GCA_964586015.1 uncultured Acidobacteriota bacterium
GGTGCTGATCCCCTGGGCGATCCCCACCATCGTGTCCGCCAAGATGTGGGCGTGGATGATGAATGACCAGTTCGGCATGCTCAACGACATCCTGATGCGGCTGCACATCATCGCCGAGCCGGTCGCCGGAGTATCCCGTTTCGGGAGCGCTGGAGAGGCCGTTTCTACGCCGTGTGATGCCGTAAACATGATAGGTCGGAATAAGCGTGCCCGCAAATCTATTGAAGTTATGAGCCGTGCCCCCCAGGCCTGTCAGCAGGACCAGCGGCCGTCCCGAACCGCCCCAGTCGATCACTTCCAGGGTAACGCCTTTGCCTGCATATTCCTGCCATCGGCTGCCCAGCGTGGAAACCAGATTGCGTGCACGATCGCGGGCATCCTGCTCGACGGCAGTTCGGTCCTGGCGCAGGGAGTAGAGTGCCATACCGGCCAGAAGGAGCACCGGGGCGGCAATCAGGACTAATTGCCATGCGAAATGTAATGGACGCCGGCCAGTTTGTCTCATGGGTTTTCCAGGGTGCACCATAGCATAAAATTATCCGGTCCGTTGCTGCCAGATGTCACGGTTGTGTAAAAAAAGAAAGTACGTCAAAGGTTGAAGAAAATGACTTTTTGAGAGATTGCTTCCAGAAAATTAACGCATTCGTATAAGCGGGATGAATCAGCGCAGGCAAATGCTCATAAACAGAGCCGGAAGAACTTGCAAACTTACAGTGCATTTTGGATAGAAAGAGGAGACCCTGGTTTTGCAAACATTACCCCTACCAGTTCCTATCCATACTTCTAATATTTATGCACTATTCTAAATAATCTCACTCAATACGCTGATAATTTTTCACAAGATGCCACCATCGCTTCGTAATCGCTTTTTTCGTCCTTATCCTGACCAACAGACCGTTTTGCATCTGTTTCGAGAGCTCTTTGCCTCCGGTATTCTCACATGTTATTCATCCTGGGGGCCGCCACGGGATCCGATGATTTACGAGAGCACTATTTGGGATCAATGCGAATAAAAAATAGGACGGCCATACATGAGGAAATCTCGAAGTTTGCGGAGATTACGATCCCATTCTCCGCAAATAATGCGTAGAATATATTGCCATTTTCGGCGAATAGTCCTATAATCGCCGCAGGAGGTGCGGAGAATGTACATCCATGAGCTTCAAGATTGGCCTCGGTTCCAATGGAACCGGGAACAGATTTCCGATTCTCTCGCCGACGTTCGTCACAAGCAAGGAAGACTGACGGGTCATATGGAAGCTCTAGGCTTTAAACTTCGCCAAGAGGCTATTTTACAAACACTTACAGCCGATGTCCTCAAAAGCAGTGAGATCGAAGGCGAGGTCCTTGACACGGAACAAGTGCGATCTTCAATCGCACGTCGTCTCGGATTGGATATCGGAGCTCTCAAAGAGGCTGACCGCCGCGTTGAGGGGATCGTCGAAATGATGCTCGATGCCACCCGGCACTATAACCAACCATTGAGTGACGAGAGGCTGTTTGCATGGCATGCCGCCCTGTTTCCGACCGGACGCAGCGGCATGAGAAAAATCACAGTAGGGTCCTGGCGCAACGACAGTACTGGCCCGATGCAGGTTGTTTCGGGTCCGATCGGGAAGGAACACGTTCATTTCGAAGCCCCGGCAGCTTCGCGACTAACCAGGGAAATGCCGGTTTTCATTGATTGGTTTAACATGCCTCCAGACACCGACGAAGTCCTGAAGGCCGGTCTCGCACACCTGTGGTTCGTGACCATCCATCCGTTCGATGATGGCAACGGCCGCATTGCACGCGCGATCGCCGATATGATCCTGGCGCGCTCGGAGAACAGCTCACAACGCTTCTATAGTATGTCGGAGCAGATCAGAAAGGAACGCAACTCGTACTACGACATCCTCGAGCGAACGCAGAAAGGCACGATGGATGTTACTCCATGGTTGATCTGGTTTCTCAGTTGCCTGGATCGAGCCGTTGAAAATGCACAGAACATTCTGGCGGCAGTCTTAGCCAAAGCCCGATTTTGGGAGCACATTCGGGAAATTTCGTTGAATGAACGTCAGACTCATATCCTGAACCGGTTACTTGAGGGCTTTGAAGGAAAGCTGACGACTTCCAAATATTCAAAGCTCGCCAAGTGTTCCCAGGATACAGCATTGCGTGACGTATCGTTTCTGGTTGAGCAAGGTATCTTGATACGGAACTCTGCAGGAGGCCGAAGTACGAGTTATTCTCTTCCTGAAGATTTCAAGCAATAAAAAGAGGATGTTTACAGGATCGTAAAATACAAAGAATAGCCGTCATTGGATTTTTAGAACGCGGCCGATAGGTTCTTTCTCCGTGACTTCTTTGCAAAATGCAAAGAAGTCACGGAGAAAGAACCTAAAACACTGGCAAGTTTTCGACCCTTTGAGGTTACTTTCCGATAAGCGACTATAGGTCCAATAGACCGAGGACAATTAACGGATGGGATTTATCCGAACGGATGAATAAAAATCTTCTGAATTTGTACTTCATTGAGCTTAGTTCTCGTAGTTACTCGCTTCGCAGCGCAATGATCGGATCGATGCGTGCGGCGCGACGGGCCGGCAGGTAACTGGCCAATAAAGCAACCAGAAGAAGAAGTACGGATACCGAAACATAGGCGATCGTGTCTGTCGGCTTTACGTCAAACAACAGGCTCGACATGAAGCCGCTAAGGTAAAACGCTCCTGCAAGCCCGATCGTCAGGCCGATTCCCGCCTTCCACAGCCCCTGCCGCAGTATCAGCTTTATGATCTGTTTGTCCGTGGCGCCGATCGAACCGCGGATACCGATTTCATGCGTGCGCTTTGAAACGTCATAGGCCAGAACGCCATAAATGCCGACTGCGGAAAGAAGCAGTGCCAATCCGGCAAAACTGCATAGAAGCAGCATGATTGCGCGACGTTCAATAAAGTAAGAACTGATAATATCCTCCATCGACCCTGTCTGATATAAAGACAGTGCAGGATCAATCTCTCTCACCTTTTCGCGTATCAGGGTGATCACTTCCGTAGTCGGGCGCGGGCTGCGGATCAACACGCTGATTCCATTTAACCGGGCCCCAGGGCGGGCCCCGTACTGTTGTATTGGATAGTAGACGGCGGGAAGAGCCGTGGAACCGAATCTTTCCTCCAGGCTGAGATCACGCACCGAG
>CAZPHK010000350.1:0-3152 GCA_964586015.1 uncultured Acidobacteriota bacterium
TTTCAAGACCGCCGCCTTCAGCCACTCGGCCATTCCTCCGTCCTGGTAAGTAGCTGAAGGGATTATACATTGGCTGTTACACTTTGCAAGTTGAAACGCTTTTTTCGGGGCATTGTCACTATATTGTCACCACGCGAAACGAGAACCTTCACCGCAGCCAGTTTTGACGCTATGTTCGTGTGTGCATAGCGCATGGTCATTGTCACTGTAGAATGCCCCAGGAGCTCCTGAACAGTCACAATATCCACTCCACGATTGACCAGCCGCGAAGCAAAGGTATGGCGTAACGTGTGCCATGTAACGTTAGTTATTCCCGCTTTCTTACAGGCCAGCTTAAAGCCGGCTTTCAGATCGCGAAACGGTTTCCCGGTATCGGGATTGTAAAAAACGTATTCATTCCTACGACCGAGCCGCCAGTACTCCAGGACTCTCTCTGTTTCATCGTTGATCGGTATTTGCCGAGTCTTCCCGGTTTTCTGAGCTCGAACCGATATAATCCCCTTGGCAAGATCAAGATCATCCCAGCACAAACCGAAAATTTCCCCGATCCTCATTCCCGTATGAAGCGCGAAAATGATGAGATCCTGAAGATACGGTGCGGCATTCGATATCAGACGGTTTTCCTCGTCTAACGATAACGTACGTAACCTAACGTTATCCTCACGAAAGAACCGGACCTTGCTCAAAGGATTCTTTCCAGGATTGAGATCCCACACCGACGCCAGATTGAAAAGCCGCTTAAGCAGAGTCAGCTCCCGATTGACCGTGGACTTCTTCACGGCAGCGCAACGATAGATCTTGTATGCCTCCACATCCGCCGCTCCGATATCCGAAAGCAGCCGGTTTCCAAAAAAGCTTTTAAAGTGCTTCAGCATAATAACGTCTCGTTTCCAGGATCGTTTATTGACCTTTGCGTACTCAGTGTACTTATCAATAAAATCTCCTAGGGTGATCTTGCAGGGCAACTGATAAACTCCCCGTGCAACATCCGCCTGTCGTAAAGCTAACAGCTTCTCGGCCTCCTTCTTGTTCGTCGCGTGGGAAGACTCCTGGACCCGATTTTTCTGCTGGTCGTAGAAGTCAATCCACCAGATGCGGCCGCGTTTGTAGATTGCCATTCCTTTCCTTTCTACCCTTTACCGACCGCAGCGGGGATTCTACCACTTTTGCGGCCTAACGTAACGTCAGATGAAAATCCAACGTTACCTTTGGTACACAGTAAATCGGTTAGATCGGATGAACTGTTCCAGGTCCCTGATATCAAAACGCACAGACCGACCAATCTTCACAAACGGAATCCGTTTTTGCCAAATCCAGCCATAAAGTGTGGAAACTGATACACTCAGCATCTCTGCTGCCTGACGGATATTCAGTAGTACTTGCCGGTTTTCAGACTCATTCATGACACTCCTCCGTCACAAAATAGCGGAGGCTTCCATCGTCATCCTGCTGAACTTGAACGATGGATTCCTTGTTTAACTCCGCCTTGTAGCGGCACCAACCGATGAGCTCAACGGTCCAGGACCAACCGGAAGATTCTTTCTTTTCAAATAGCCTGATATCGCGTGAGGTGCTGATTTTCTTCTTCTTTGCAGGGACAGATTCCAGGAGATCCTTCGTAACGTACTTAGTAAGATAAGCATTTATGCGATGCACATCGACAAAACGAATATGAACGATTTTCCCGCCCCCAACCGCCTGCCATGCCGTAGAAATCCATTCTTGCGGCAAATACACACCGATCAGTACATGCAGATGAGCCATTCCGGATTTTTGAAGTTCAACAACTGCGATAAATGAAAGAGACTTTCCAAATTTTCGCAACAAAGCAACTCGGAATTTCGAGAAGCAATTTCGCAAATAAGTAACGGAATCTTCAACGGAGCATTTCCTCGGATCAAGCGTAAGAGTCATCATCCGAGTCAAACGTTTCTCCTCCGCCTTTATTCCTATCGCTTTGCGATAACTGTATGCCCTCCTAGGACCGCAACGAGGGCAGCTCAGTTTCTTACAGTCAGCACGTAAATAACCTGTCGTGCCAACCCGATTTTTCAGAGGTCCATAAATCGTCCCCTGTGAACAATCAAACAACATTATTTCCTCCAACCGCACAATCGTTGTGCCTCGTAACGATTGTTCCCATAAACCGTCAAGTGAAGAACAGTGCCGGTACCATTTATCGGTATACCTAAACCAGCCCTTCTCTTAATCCCTGCCCGGCATGGGGCAGTCCATAAAGGGCGCACCCAGCAGGCAAAAAACGCCTGCTGGGACCCTGCGCCCCCGGTTCCGGTTCAAATCCCAGCCAATGCCGGTCCAGGTCGAGGGACGTTAGAAGGGTAAGAACGTTGCCCTCACTGTCTGCCCCAAGCTGAAGATTCAAACGCGGAGAACCCTCAAACATGCGAACATGTCCAAACTTCCAGCACAGATTTAATAATTTGCTGTTTAACGGGTTCATCAACTTCAACTACCGGAAACCATTTGCTTCCACCAGAACGAGAAGGAAGGGCGACGAACTCGCCGCCATTTTTATTTTTCACAATGGAAACGCCCAAAATCGTTACAGGCCCGACCCTAACATCCGCATAAGCCAGGACCGATCCGCCAGACTTTGGATTGGGACGCATATTGATTACTGAAACAGGAAAGCTTTCAGAAATATTTGATTGATTCTGTTGCTGAAATGGAGCTATCTTTTCTTGTAACATTTTTTATTCGACTTTCTGCCCGGCTCATCGTGCCAACGATGACCGGGCTCTTTTATTTTTTTTTAGCGATACTCTTTCCGATGAAGCCGGACTGCAAGCGGGCGATAGATGAAAACCCGCATCCTACATGTTGGACAATAAAAGCTAAACATTGGCCGCTTGCTAAAACATTTGATCAGGCGCACCTCTTCACCACACTCAAAGCAGGACCAAGTGCACCAAAAATGTCTTTCGTTCTTCATCAATTCCCCCAGTACTTCAGGACTCAAGTACTATAGGACTGGTTGTACGGGGCAAAACCACCGTAGAAATCACGGTGGAAATCACAGTGGAATTGCCGAGGAATTAATCTTCGTCCTGGTCATCGTCCCAATCAGAATCCATTTCCTCTTCCAGGTTATCTTGGTCAAGAGTTCCTACCTCATCCAGTAAAGTCCCGAT
>CAZPHK010000351.1:0-3146 GCA_964586015.1 uncultured Acidobacteriota bacterium
CCTACTTTTAGGAGATAACCCGATAATTATTATGAAATTTCTCTTGTTAACTACATATTTTTCGGTTTTTCTAGACCCAACTATCATTCCCCGCTTGTGCTGGCTACTTTGCTCATCCGGTCCAATATTAGCCGAAAATGAACTACCGCGCGGCAAGCCGCGCGGTATCAAAGCTGTAGGGTACCGTTATAGCAATCGGAGTTGCCCTGCGTATATGCGGACATACTCTTTCGTACGGCCTTGGCTTGCCACATACCGTCGAATTTGGTCTTCCTAGCTGTGGCGACCCACCGTGCAGATGTAGTATCCGTCTGACCAAAATTCTCCTCCCCAAAGCTTTTTCTTCACGCTCGGAACCCGTTTGAATACCTCTCTTGCCGTCAGGCTCTTGATTATTCCTGCTATCTCACTCGGACTCCTGACGGGTACGGTTTGAAATAGAAAATGGACATGATCCTTGTCGGCTCCAATTTCTAGAAATGCTATTTCGAACCTCAGGGCGATCTCTTTGCATATTTCTTTTATTTTTTTATCTACTTCATTGGTTATGACTACCCGTCGATATTTCGTTGGACAAACCAAATGGTAGATTAATACAGACACATTATGTTCTTTATGGATCTGTTGGCTCATCTCACAATCTTAATCGGTTTAGAGATTTTCTGCCCCCACCCAATCTTTAGTTTCCCCTCCCCAGGGAGGGGAAACAACCCGCTTTCATCCCCGCAGCAAGCTGCGGGGTATTCAGCGGGAGGATTCGATAAAGGTTTCTGCTCCTCCTGAATTATCATGCGTTTTAATCCACATCCCCCTTGACCCGGATACTAAAAAACCCTTGCGCCCTACCCCTTCTGGGCTTCTCTTACTTATCGGATTCAACAAAAGATAAAAATTTGGGCGAAACCAACCACCGTCGCGTTGGCTTTGGGAGCAATTGCAGATCTATCTCGCAGCAAAGCCGATCTGATAGTTGAAAATGCCCTTCTGCGGCAGCAGCTGATTGTCCTTCGCCGTCAAATCAAACGACCTCAGCTCACAAATGGCGACCGTTTCCGGAAGGGAATGCCTAGATCATTCACTTGTTCTTCACCAAATGCTCCTGAAACGACTGGATAAAAAATATTGTGGCTATTTTAATGAAGAACGTCCGCATCAAGGCGGTAATCAACGCATTCCAAACCGTTCTGACACCCTAGCCATTCATGGATATGGAGAAATCAGGTCTATTGCATTTCTTGGAGGACTCCACCACAGCTATTCCCGGGTTTCGGGTCCCGTACAGGTCAATTTCCCTGGCGGATGAGCAAAGTAGCCAGCACAGGCGAATAAAAGCATCAAACCAACGATTCCTACCGTTGTGATTGTTACAATACTAATTGAAGTATGTGGATCGCTCGAATATAATAGAAGCCAAAGAATATTCCAATTGCTCCAATCACCATGCTGATGATGCTAATGATTCCTGCCATCTTTTTCTCCTTTCATCTCTTTATCCGATCATTTATTGGACAGACTTCATAAGATCATGCTGGCACAAATTATAAAGTCGTCATATGTCACTTTTCGTAATTATTATATTTGTGTAACTTATGCCACCCAACGTTCCGCATCTGGCGCTTTGCGAGCCGCGAAGCGGCGAAGCCATGTCGCCTGCATGCGGTTGTTAGGCCGCTTTAGGTGCGATGGTCAGGGACCGGATTTGCCGGCGCCGCCATGCAAACACATAGATTATCGCAACCAATAATGGTACCCAGAAGTACCAAACTTCGTTTGGTGTCAAAATGCGCTCGTAGAATGTAGCGGCATCGGCGATGATTAATACCAGCGCAACAGTGACAGCATCTTTTCTAGCCAGAAAACCATTGGTCACCCATTCTACAACGCGCAGGATCGGAAATAGTAACATTACCTGGTCGTAGCTCCAGCCAACGGGTGCAATCATCATACCTGCAAGGATAGAGACATCAATCAATGATCGTCGATCCCATACTTTCCCGCGTTTCCACCAAACTATAATGGCAAGGATTAGTCCAGCCACCCAAATCCACTTTCCCCATACGCGTTCGCCTGCAATCATGAACAGCCCGGATATCGTAGGCGTCGCACGGACAGTATCCATACCCAAGGCCACCAAATGCCAAAAACTGATAGGCCAAGCCGGATACAAGGCAAATAGGATGAGCGCGCAACCTGCCAGCGCGCCTACAAATCCAATGAACACGCGCCATTGCCTCCGCCTCACGATATCAATTAACAGGAGTGGCAGAGTCAGTATAACGAGATGAGGTTTAATGGTGGTCAGCACAAGGCAGGCACCCGCTGCATAGTCGCGTCGCAATTCACTGAAGTATGTGAAGAGGGCCAATCCCAGCACCACTAATGTGTTTACCTGCCCAAAGATGAGAGAGAGCAAGGTCATGGAAAAGCCGAATACCGTGACAAGCGGAATCCATACACGCGAAGTGGTGTTGTGCCACATCAAAAGCGCGCTAAAAAAGACGATCGCGATATTGGTGAGGAGCCAGTAGTAAGATGCCTGCGGAAAGGGCAAGAAGGTAAATGGCAAGAGCACCAGATTTCCGGTGGGCGCAAACCAGGCATACATCGTATAGGGTTCGCTCCAACCCGTCAGTGTCCGCTCGGCGTTATCCACTATTGATGGGTCGCTGAAATCCTGTCCATGTGCAAGTAGAAAACTTGAACTCCAATACGGGCGGAAGTCAATGGCGCCAATTTTGGCAGGGAGTTGAAATGGAACGGCCAGAAAGATGGCTGCTCCGACAACGAGTAAGGCGATCTTGAGAACAGCTAGTTTTGAATATGATTTTCTATTCATTCATCTGCTCTGTGGAGCTTTAAAGATAGCTCTAAGAAGGCCGCTTGCATTGATTGGCCCAACGCACAGGGCTCAGGCGTATGGAGCCACTGTCACTAGCCACGATTCTACACGGAAATTCGAAAAGCGTACCAACGAAGACTCTGGACGCCTTGCCATGTTCCCCGACAGTTTTGTTACCTATGTCCCCGCCTGCTCACGCGGTACTTTGCTCATCCGGGCCAATATTAGCCGAAAATATGCTTTTTAGCTCCTCCTGAATTATCATGCGTTTTAATCCACATCCCCCTTGACCCGGATACTAAAAAAC
>CAZPHK010000352.1:0-3101 GCA_964586015.1 uncultured Acidobacteriota bacterium
TAAAGCCACGCAGATCCTTTCAAGGGCGGCCTACGACCGCAGAAATACACTCTCGATTCTCAGGGCCTATGCCGAACAGATGACGGATCTTCCGGGAAAGCGGATGATCGTGGTTTTTTCCGAAGGATTCCTCATGCACGACAGTTCCGGAGTCCTCAGCAATCCCGAGCTTGAGGAGGCCGTTCGCCGGGCGGTTCGGTCCGGCGTCGTCATCTATACCATCGATGCCGGGGGCCCGCGCACTCCTGCTACTATTGATGCCGGCAGAGGCTGGGTGCAATCCAGACCTCGTCAATGTTTACAGGGCGAAGATCTTCGCTGTTGCCTTACTCCTGCTCAGGACATGCTGCAAACCTATATAGACGGATTCGAACTGGAAAAACTGAACGGATTGCACACCATGGCCGCGGAAACCGGCGGCGAGATGTACGAAGGCTCCAACAATCTCAACGTCCTGCTCGGCCGCGCTTTCGACGCCAACCGGTACTTTTATGTCCTTTCCTATTACGTCCCTGAGGCAGAAGATACGGACAGATTCCGCAAAATCGAGGTGCGCATCCGGAATCATCCGGAATACAGGGTCCGGGCGCCCAGGGGCTTCTCGCTGGAGGACAGGAAAACGGGTTCTGAAGACGGAACCGCCGGGACGCCGCAGCAGCGGCTGCTTCGGGCAATGAACCGGCCGCTGCCCGTCACGGATCTCGGCGTATCCGCAACGGCGGATTATCTGGAAACGGAAAACGACGATAAAAAGGTGTCCCTGACCGTGAATTTTTCCGGGGGCCGGTTTCAGTACAGGCCGGAAGGCCGTAACAACAAAGTAGAGTTGGAGATCCTGACCGTATTTTACGATACTTACGGAAAACAGGCGGACGGGATATCGGCGCAGGTGGAAGGAAGACTGACGCCGGAAGGCATGGAGCGGGCCAGAACCAGCGGCTACCGTTTTTCCCGCCGCCTGGCGCTGGAGCCGGGAGTCTACAATGTGCGCGTCGGTGTTCGGGAAAAGGGCACGGAAAGAATCGGCACGGCCATTACCCTGATCGAGGTTCCTGAGTTGAAGCCGGAGAGGCTGGAAATGAGCAGCCTGATGCTGCGCAACCCGCTTGAGCCGGATTCGTCCGAAACGGAGAAAATTGAAGTGAACAACCTCGAACAGGTCCGGATGGTTCAGGGTGTGCCCGTATATGAAAAAGGCGATATTTTTTATTATGCATTTCGAGTGCATCCGGGCTGCGAGCGCCCGGGGGAACAGGTTTCGGAAGAGCCGGAATTGCTCCTGATGCGGGAAGTGCTGAAGGAAGGAAAGCCGGTGGAGACGGGAAAATGGTATCCTATTGAAGAGATGTACATGAATGAGGACAGTAAGGGATGGATTAGCCTGGACGGCGAAGTGGACATCGGTCGATTCGACCCCGGGGTTTACGAACTGCGGGTCCGTGTCAAAAACATGCGGTCAAACAAAACCGCAGAGCGCACGGCAGCTTTCGGCATCCTTTAACAAAAACCGGAAAGCCCCCCGGCCGAAAGGAGACATCAATGATGTGGAAACAACGCTTTGGATGGACGGCAGCGGCTATCTGCCTGTCCCTGTTTATTATTCAATCCGTCCGGACCTTTGCGCAGGACGATGCCATGACCCCCGAGGCATTAATTGAAAATCACCGGGTTTCCATCGGGAGCCTGAAAGCGCTGTCGGAAATCAAGGCAAGAGGCATCAGCGGGAAGGGGACGGTCAAATTTATCCTGGGCGCTACGGGAGACAATTCCGCGGGCCAGTTCATGTTTGTATCGGAAGGGCGGAAGCTGGGGCTTAAAATGACGTTTGACGATGTCAATTACCCGGGTGAATATTTTGCGTTCGACGGGAACGATGTCACTGTCGGATATATGAATCCAAGGCAACGGTCCCCACTGGCGGAGTTCATTTTTCTGTATAACGCGACGATGAAGGAGGGATTTCTGGGCGGTGTATGGTCCACGGCCTGGCCGCTGCTGGACAACGATGGGAAAAAGCCCGGAATGGAATTGAGCGTAGCCGAAGTGGAGGGGCGGCAGTTGTATGCACTGGATTACGGGTCGCCCGGAAAACGACCCGGCAATATGAAGGTCCGTCTTTTTTTCGACATGAAGAATTTCCGCCACGTGAGAACGGAGTACAGAGTCCAAATGGCTGACGATCTGACCGCGGCCCGGAGGATTCTCACGGGCAAGGACCTCTCCCTGTCGGACGCAATGGACGCGAACAATTCAATTTTTGTTGCCGGAGAGCCGGGCCAGATGACCAAGAAACCGACCATCATGGACAGCCTGGCGGATTCCAAATATTTGTTGGTGGAAAAGTTCGATGATTTCGCCGATGTAGGCGGGCTCGTGCTCCCCATGGACTATTCGATAGATTATTCGGTCGAGGGTCAGGGTTTATCGTTTATCGGAGAATGGAAAACCGTCGCCAAAATTTTCACAAATAACGATGAGGGAGACATCGACCAGACATTCTTCAGGGCCCAGGAATAAATGCAGGATTGTTATCCGGCATTGCCGAATTTTCTTTATATCCGCTCCGTTAATGGTAGAATTCAGTCAAGGCAGCAACCGGGATGCGATCCACAGCACTCTCAAGCCAGGTAGCGTACATTCTTACCAAGGAGGTACGGACGATGGCTCATCAACAAAGCATATCGATACATAAGCCTCGTCTCGGCGGAAACGCCATGTGGGTGTTTCTTGCACTAGGCATCGCTTTATTGGTCGGCCTGAGTTTTCTTTCCGTCCAATGGTTTCTTCTGGGGGTTGTTATTGTCGTAGCAGTCATGTGCCTGTTCCTCTTCCGCTGGCATAACCAGCACAAGCTCGAATTCAACGATCTCTCCAGACTTGAAGAATCAACGGATGAGACTCTGAAAGACTGACAGGCATCACTTTCATTCAGTACTCGTGTACGGTGCGGTGGTGCCCAATTGAGAAAAACGCGCGGTTTTATATAAACCGAAGGTGTGTTTTCACTCAAAAGGAATTGTGTGCCCGGAACAGGAAATCCCTTCCCTTCGAATGAATCCAAATGAATTCCCTCACATAAAGAGATCCGGACTATGCTTATT
>CAZPHK010000353.1:0-3091 GCA_964586015.1 uncultured Acidobacteriota bacterium
TTCCGTTGGGCGTACAACAGCGGTCGTATTCAGCACAATGTTTTCCCTCGGAAACCTATCGTACGCGGAAACTACTTTTTTCCGGAGGTGACGGCTTATCTGCATTTTTGCGAGGAGCACAAAGGCCTGGCCCGAAACTCTTTGTTGCAGATTGAGCTTTTCCTACGTCGTTTCGACGGATTCCTCCATTCCGAACACGTTGGAAAATGGAATGAGATTCGAAGCCACCACATCGATCTTTTCGTCCAACAGCAGGCAGACAGAAACATCAAGCGCATTCAACGCATTCATAAGATATTGCGCGGTCTATTCCGATATCTGTTCAGTCTGGACTTGCTGGACCGTGACTGGGCGTCTGCAATACATTCGCCTCGAAAATATCGTCTCGCCAATGTTCCTCGAACGATCCCTGTGGATCAGGTAATCCGGTTATTGCGCAGTATCGACCGAGATCGACGCGGCGGGAAACGGGACTTTGCCATGATTCTGGCGGCGGCGAGTCTGGGCGTGCGAGCCGGCGAACTGGCCGGCCTCTGCTTGGAAGACGTCGATTGGAAAGCCGGTACGGTGCGATTCAAACAATCCAAGAACCGGAATCTGCTCTGGTTGCCGCTTTCCCGGCCCTTGATTGAAGCTCTGGCATCCTATATTAAGACCGAGCGCCCATCAATGAGTGTTCATAGAAATGTTTTCCTACGGTTAAACGCTCCTTGGGAGCCGTTAACTCCGGGCGGACTCGCCGGCGCCATAAGCGGAAGGATGCATGCGGCCTCAATTGCCGGCAGCTGCCATCAACTGCGGCATAGTTTTGCCAGTGAATTGCTGCGGGTAGGAACCAGCTTTTCAACCCTGCAGGAACTGCTCGGCCATCGTCATATAACCTCCACTCAGATCTACACCAAAATCGATCTGAGGCAACTCCGGGAAGTGGCGGAAAACGATGCCGAATACTACTGATATGCCCGACTTGTATTACGAAAGTTTTTTAGCTGCGGCAATGCGGGATTATCTGGATTATCTGGACAATCTTGGATTCAGCACTGCAATGCAGGTCTACAATCTTAAGTGGATTGACCGCTTCCTGATCGAACACCGGATATACAATCTCAAAGAACTTGATACGCGGTTAATGACACGGTTTGTCGATCAACATAGAGGGCGTATCCGATCTCAGACGCTGCGCTTGTTGCGGCATACCTTCCATGGGCTGTGCCGCTACTTGATCCGCCGGGGCTGGATGAAGGAAAATCCCGTCGCGGGCTTTCCCGTTATCAAGCCTCAGCCCTATCTCCCACATGTCTTTTCCCCGCGGGAGCTGCAATCGCTTTTTGATTTCTTCCAAACGAAGATAGAACAGGAAAGGGATCCGGCCGTCCGGTTCCGGGCGCTTTCCCAGTATACTTTCTATCATCTTTTGTATGCCTGCGGATTGCGTGTTTCTGAAGCCATTGCTTTCACAAAATCGGCGTATTCCTCCGAACGGGCTACTCTTTACATAGAACGCTCGAAGTTTCTCAAGGACCGCCTCATTCCGGTCAGCCGGAAAATATGTTCAAACCTGGATCGCCTCCTTGCAGTCCGGCAAAAACTATTCGGCACTCCGCCGGCAGGTTTCCTGTTCTTATTCTTACCGGAATCCCGACCGTACAACCGGCATTGGGCCAGTCAGAATTTTCGCGAGGTTCTCCGATGCCTCGGGATTTACCATAATGAGGAATATCATCGCGGAGTCTGCCACGGAACGCCCCATTTGCACGAACTTCGCAGAGCCTTTGCCGTCCATCGCCTCCTGAAGTGGTATCGGGAAAAAGCGGATGTCAATGCGAAGCTTCCTTTGCTGGCCACATATATGGGGCACAGTTGCTTCGAACATACAAAGACATATCTGACGTTAACCCAACAACTGCTCTCGGAGGCGGGAAGCCGGTTTGCTCGGAGTTTCGACCGCCTGGACTGGATGACGGATGATTCCGAACTCCAATAAACTCTCGGTTCACCTTCATTACTTCTTCACTTGCTATCTGCCGCAGCATCGTGCGGTATCCTCGCACACGCTGGCCAGTTACAAACAAACGTTCATTCATCTTCTCCGTTACTGCAGTCGATTGTTCCCGGATTGTCCCGATCCCGAACTCGATCGCTTCCAGGTGGGCTTTTTATTGGATTTCCTTTCATACCTGGAAAACGAACTGGGCAATACGCCGGCCACCCGCAATGCGCGTCTGGCCGCTTTGAAGTCCTTTTTTAAAATGGTTTCGTTGGTTGACCCCCGATATCAAACCCAGTGCCGCCAGATCCTATGCATCCCTGTCAAAAGGGCGCATCACTGGCCCTTTGATTACCTGGAGAAAAAAGAAGTCGATGCCGTCTTTGCCTCCGTCGATACGCACACTCATGACGGGTACCGCAATCTCTGTATTCTGCGTATGTTGTACAATACCGGGGCGCGCGCTTCCGAGGTATGCAACATCCGGTTGGACGATCTCGATCTTAAGAACAAGCGGGTGCTTCTTCATGGCAAGGGGGGAAAGGTCCGTACAGTGCCCCTGTGGGATTCGACCGTAGTCTTTCTTGAAACCTATATGAAATCAGAACGAAGGATCCCCCTGGATGCTTATCGCAGATTCCTGTTCATCAACCAGCGCCGCCGGCATCTGACACGGTCCGGCCTGTATTCTCTTTGTAAACGTTACCTGTCCAAAGCGAGCACCAGGGCGCCGACCTTAACACACAAGCGGATCCATCCCGTGCACTGCTGGCGCTATACAACCGCCAGCCATCTTCTTCTCGCCGGAGTGGATCTTACCGTGATTCAGGAATGGTTGGGCCATGTTTCGATTAATACAACCTGCGGCTATAAAGGCATCTCCATTGAGACCAAGCGAGAGGCGCTGCAGAAATTTTATTTATTCGGGAAATCCCGGCAGAATACAAAGGCGGAATCACTCAATTGGAATTTGCATCCGAGTCTGCTGTCTTTCCTGGAATCCCTTTAAATCAATCCGCCTAAAGCTCGGTTCTCTGCGGCATCGTACTGAAAATTATGTTCTGACATTTTTTGCCTGAATCTCTTACCGCTTATTTTTCAATA
>CAZPHK010000354.1:0-3078 GCA_964586015.1 uncultured Acidobacteriota bacterium
CGAGACGGGACTTGATAGGGAAGCCTAAACGAAAAACTGCGGCCAATTCCCCCTATCGACTCAACCTCTTCGTCGGGAGCAAAGTCACGGTCCCGAACATCGCCGGAACAGACGTCGAGATGATCCAGGAAACCGATTATCCCTGGAGCGGCAGTATGACGATCACGGTCAATCCAAGGGTCGATAAATCCTTTTCCATCCGCGTACGGGTTCCCGACCGGAAAGTCAGCGACATCTATCATAACGAACCTGAGGCCAACGGCATCCTGTCCATCAAGGTCAACGGTCGGGACATTCGTCCCCCGTTCGAAAAAGGCTACGCCGTTATCGACCAGGCATGGAAAGTGGGCGACAGAATCCATCTGGCGCTGCCCATGCAGGTTCAGCGGGTACGGGTCATTGATAAGGTCGAAGCCACCAGTGGTCAGGTCGCGCTCCGCTTCGGTCCCCTGATCTACAGCGTTGAAGCCGTCGACCAAAAGCTGGACGGGGCCTTGTCGCCGGATACGCCCTTAATCGCTGAATGGAGACCCGATCTGCTGCAGGGTGTGCTCGCCATCCCCAACTATGCACGTGCCAACCGCTTCAAGTCGTCTGGCGATGAAGGCGAAAATGACGGTCGCGATGCCGGCTTAAAGGTCTGGATCAAAGAAAGCCGGGACTAAAAGGAATATAAAATGACAAAACATGGTTATGTGATGGGATTGGTCCTGGCACTGGCTTTTTTGCTTCCGGGTAAAGCTGCGGCCCAGCTCCAGGGAACCGATCTGCTGAATGAGCCCACGGATATATCGCCCGATTTTACCGACTTCAAAAATACCTACTATCTGGCCGATGAACTGGTCGCGTTCGATCCCGCCACGGCGACCGGAACCATCCGATACCGCAGATACGAGTATGCCACACGAATGGCGTTCAATAATATGCTGGCCGTGTTGAATCCGGTGAACGCCAACGAGTTTCCGGCCACGGAGTACGAAGCAAGTCCGGAGCTGCGGTTTTCAATCCAGTTTGTTTCCGAACGGGCGATAAGGCTTCGGGCGACATCGGGTCCGCAATTTGTAAGCAATGAACCTTCGCTGATGCTGGTTGACGGTACGGTTCCGGACGAGCGCTCGGAGTGGAAATATGAAAAAACCGGGGAAGGGCACACCTACGTCAGCCGCGCGGCCAAAGTGGTCGTAACCGAGAAGCCCTGGCACGTGTACCTGTATGATGCGAACGGCAAACTCCTGACCGGTACGGTCCACCGCGGCGATTTGACAAATACCTTTACACCGGTTCTGCCTTTTTCGTTTGTGCGCCGCGCCGAAGATTATTCCCGCAGCATGGCGGCGGTGATGTCGCTTTCGCCGGGAGAGAAAATCTTCGGGTTCGGAGAGTCTTTCACCGGGTTCGACAAACGAGGGCAGAAAATGGTGCTGTGGACGGACGATGCCAACGGCACCCAGAATGAAACCATGTACAAACCGGTTCCGTTTTACATGAGCAGCCGCGGCTATGGGGTGTTCATGCACCATACCACCCCCATTACCGTGGATGTGGGGAAATATTACAATGCGGTAAACTCCATGATGATAGGCGACGATGAAGCGGATCTCTTCTTTTTCGTAGGCGATCCCAGGGAAATCCTCGATGCGTATACCGATATAACCGGGAAGGCTCCGATGCCGCCTCTCTGGACCTTCGGGTTCTGGATGAGCCGGATCACTTATTTTTCCGAGGACGACGGCCGCGAAGTGATTCGTAAGCTGCGGGAATATGAGATTCCGGCCGATGTGCTCCATTTCGATACCGGCTGGTTTGGAGTGGACTGGCGCGCCGACTATAAATTCCCCGGGGACCGTTTCCCCGATCCCGGGAAAATGATCCGGGATTTCAGGGACAAAGGGTTTCATATTTCCTTGTGGCAGCTTCCCTACATGACGCCGAAAAACGCTCTGTATGCCGAACTCACTGAAAACGGCTATGCGGTAAAAGACCGGAAGGGCAACATCCCGGTGGAGGACGCGATCATTGACTTTTCAAATCCGGGCGCCGTCAAGTGGTACCAGGGGAAAATCCGCCCGCTTATCGAAATGGGAGTCGGCGCCATCAAAGTGGATTTTGGCGAGGCGGCTCCGGAAGCCGGCCTGTATGCTTCGGGGAAAACGGGATGGTACGAACACAACCTGTACCCTCTCCGATACAACAAGGCTGTTTCGGATATCACCCGCGAGGTAAACGGGGAAGGGTTTATCTGGGCGCGCAGCGCGTGGGCCGGCAGCCAGCGCTATCCGGTGCACTGGGGCGGAGACCCTGCAACATCCGATACGGCCATGTCCGCGACGCTGCGGGCGGGTCTTTCCATAGGATTGTCGGGTTTTTCTTTCTGGAGCCATGACATAGGCGGATTCACGACAGCAACACCGGAAGACCTGTATCGGCGCTGGACTCCTTTCGGCATGCTGACGTCCCATGTGCGCTCGCACGGCAATCCCCCCACGGAACCCTGGGAGTACAGCGATGCGTTCCTGGAGAGCTTTCGTAAAGCAGACAATATGCGTTACCGCCTTATGCCGTACATCTATACTCAGGCCAAACACAGTTCCGACAACGGACTGCCCATGCTTCGGGCCCTGTTTATAGAATATCCCGACGATCCCGGCTCCTGGCTGATCGATGACGAATATCTGTTTGGTTCCGATATGCTGGTGGCTCCTCTATTCGAAAATGTGGACGAACGCGATGTATACCTGCCGCCGGGAACCTGGATCGACTATCAGACCGGGAAGGAATACTCCGGCGGCTGGCACTCCATTGAGGCCGGTGAAATTCCCGTCGTTGTCCTGGTGAAGGACGGCGCGGTGATCCCGCACATAAAGCTGGCGCAGTCTACTATGGATATGGACTGGTCCAGGATCCGGCTGAAAGTATTTTCAACCACGGGTACGGCCAGGGGAACGCTCTATACTCCAGGCGCTGATAAACTGGAAACGCTCGAAGTTCGTCTCGAGGATTCGCACTATCGGATAATCGAAGATCCTTTCGACGGAGATATTTTGTTCGAAATAGAAAACTGAATGCTTCGTGCCTTCG
>CAZPHK010000355.1:0-3077 GCA_964586015.1 uncultured Acidobacteriota bacterium
GGTAAGGGTGAAAAGGTGCGGTAAGAGCGCACCGCGTCTCTGGTAACAGCGGCGGCACGGCAAACCCCACACGGAGCAAGGTCAAATAGAAAAGCGTTCCCGCAAGGGATAAGGGCGGCCCGTCCGATGCTTTTGGGTAGACTGCTGGACCCCGGGAGCGATCCCGGGGCTAGATGAATGACTGCCGTCCCTGCCCGTCAGGGAAACAGAATTCGGCTTACGGCCGACTCCGGTTACAATATCATCGCGGTCGATATATCTTCAGATCCGGCAAAATATGTAAAACGAATCCAACATAAACCTGCCGTCAATCGAAAAGCCTTCTTACAACTCTCCTTTTGCGGTATTTGACGATTCGTCCAGACATCGCCGGAAATGCGCGAGAAGGGTCCCGGAAATCAGCGCGAGCCTTTCATTCTGGTTCCGGACCGTTTTCGCTCTCGTAAGGAACAAATTCCGGCAGATCTTCATAGTTGCCCTGCGGATCTACGGGAGGGCCTGTAGAATTTGTAAAAGGTTCAAAATACGGCAGTTCTTTGACCTGGATGCTCTCGTCCACGGGCGGTCCTTCTGTATTTTCAATCGGTTCAAAGTAGGGAAGTTCTCCGCTTTCCCCTGTAAATGCCGACCCACCCGCTTCAGCATTCGCCACAGGAGGATTTCCCACCGTGTCGCCGCCGCTTGTGACCCTCAATACCTGAAATGCTCCGCCCTTTTCAAGGACTACTCTATCAGGGTCAATCTTACGGATTGTCGCTCCCATTATGGAATCGCCCACTTTATACAGGTCTTGCTTCCCCGTATTCAGATCTATAATGGTTGCCCACGCGCTTTTCCCAATGTCAACCAGGATTCCGGCAAGCTTCACATTGAGGGGCGGGTCAATTTTATGCCCGGGAATATCTTGCGCTTCGCCTCCGGACTCAGCCGTCAAACGAGTCTGCATACGCCCGTCAATTTTTTCTCCACCCTCAAAATCAGCTTTGAAATTGTTCCCCTCTGAATCCGGCCCGGCGGCCAACAAAGCCTGCGGATTTTTCTGCCCCCCTGTTCCTGTCAGCGCCCACGCCAGTATCAATGCTGCAGCCAAAACCGCCACAATGCTTATAATAAGATTGCTTCGTCGATTAAACAGTTTCTTGAGCATTTATCACGGCTCCTTTTTACAACTATTTTACTCCAATTAAATTCTATCCCTATTAGTTAATTGCCATCAATGTTCCCTGCAGTAATGCTCTCGGGACTCAGGCTGTGGAGCTTCGTCCAGTTTGTGTTGTTGTAAAAGACATACATCCCTATGCCGGAACCGAAATCGATGATGCAGTCATCCTGGCCGCTTCCGTCCAGGTCCCCCGTTGTGATGATCTCAGGGCTGAGGTTGTGCAACTTACTCCAGGTTGCGTTGTTGTAAAAAACATACACACCGGTGCCGGATCCGAAGTCGAGGATGCACTCATCGAGGCCGTTTCCGTCCAGGTCGCCTGTCGCAATAATTTCCGGGCTTTGATTGTGAAATTTTAACCATGAGGCGTTGTTGTACCTTACCCAGATGCCCGTCCCGGAACCGAAATCCATAATGCAGTCATCCTGCCCGCTGCCGTCCAGATCGCCGATCGCCATAATCTCGGGACTTGAACTATGCAGCTTCGTCCAGCCGGTGTTGTTGTAAAAAACATACACACCGATGCCGGCGCCGAAATCCATGACGCAGTCATCTTCGCCATTTCCGTCCAGGTCTCCCGTTGTGATGATTTCAGGGCTTAAGTTGTGCAGCTTGGTCCAGGTTGCATTGTTGTATCGAATCCAGACGCCCACCCCGGATCCGAAGTCAATGATGCA
Organism: uncultured Acidobacteriota bacterium; assembly: GCA_964586015.1. GTDB lineage: Bacteria > Acidobacteriota > UBA6911 > UBA6911 > UBA6911 > UBA6911. The sequence continues at coordinate 1,840 of CAZPHK010000355.1, forward strand.
GTCATCCTTTCCATTGCCGTCCAAATCACCTGTGGCAATGATTTCAGCGCTCAGGCTGTGCAGTTTGGTCCAGGTCGTGTTGTTGTAGAGAACATACAGGCCGATGCCGGAACCGAAGTCCATGACGCAGTCGTCCCGGCCGTTTCCGTCCAGATCGCCCGTTGCAATGATTTCCGGGCTTAGATTGTGCAGTCTGGTCCAGGTCGCATCATTGTACCTTGCCCAAAGACCGGTTCCGGAACCAAAGTCGATAAGGACATCCGAACGGGATCCTGCGGCCGACAGACCAAAGTTGATGGGTCGGTCTCCGTCCTGCAAGCTTATGATTGTCGAATCGTTCCGGGAAATGGCGTTATTGTAATACTCGCCCGCGTAACCGGGGCCATTGACCGCCTGAAGGTAGTAAACGCCGGGGTCCAGTCCTTTTATAGAATACTCCCCAACCGCATCTGTTATGCCGGATCCTACCGGTCTCCATTTAAAGTCGTAGGCGTTAATCCGAACTCCCTGAATCGGCGAACCGTTGGAATTCCGGGTGACTTTACCGTAAAATTCCAGCCCCTCTTCAAGCCTGAAGTCTATGCTTCCGGTATTCCTGTCCTCTATGACATCCACCAAAGCGGCATCAACCTTGGATAAGACATCATCATAATATTCATCCATGTATCCCTGAACGCGATAGGTGCCGACGTAATATTGGCCCGGCGCCAGGTCTTCGATGGTGTAGTATCCGAACGGATCGGTAATACCGGACTTTATATAATTCCAGTCCGTATCGAACGCCCGGACTTCTTCCGCTTCCAGACTATAGCCGCCGGAATCCGTCCGAACATAGCCGGAAATGGATGCCCCGGGCGCCAGGCTGAAATCAATCCCCGTAGTTTCCTGTTTGGACCGAACTGCAACAGGCACGGCTTCGTTTTTGGATATCCCGCCGTCATAGTATTCGCTTAAATGTCCGGTCGCATTTGTGATTTGAACGTAATAATCACCCGGCGCCAGATCCGGAACGCTGTACTCACTGCCGCTTCCGCTCCGTTGATCGTATAAATTCCAGTCGGTATCGAACACCAGAATATTGTATCGAGCTATTGCGGAGCCTATATCGCTTATAACGCTTCCGGAAATGGTTCCCTGTTCCGCCAGACTGAAATCAACCCCCCCGGTGGTCTGCGCCTGATTAACCCTCACAACGGATGCGTCGCTTAAGAGAGCCGTATCGTCGTAGTATTCCCTGC
>CAZPHK010000356.1:0-3076 GCA_964586015.1 uncultured Acidobacteriota bacterium
TTTACCGAGGCGCTGGACACCATAGAGCAAAACTATGTCGGCGATGTTTCCTTCGAAGATCTTGTGGAAAGCGGAATCCGGGGGATGCTCCGTACGCTGGACCCTCACAGTTCATTTTTCTCAAACAGCGATTTCAACCGGCTCCAGGAAGAGCAGAAGGGCAAGTATTACGGGCTTGGGATCTCGATCCGGTCCGAGACTCCCGGCAGCGGCAGAGTAGTCATCGTAGAACCTCCGGCTCCGGGAACGCCTGCGTACAAGGCGGGTCTGCGTGCAGGGGACGTAATTACCGAGATCGAAGGTGAGCCGATCGGCGACTGGGATATGAACGAGGAGGTTATACCTCACCTGAAGGGGCCCAAAGGAACGACAGTTAACATTACCGTGCGGCGTCCGGGCGAAGAGGCCCCGCTTTTCTTTACGGTCGAACGGGACGCGATCGACATGTACACGATAAAATTCGCCTTCGATCTTGCACCCGATGTCGGCTATATCCGCATCACACGATTTGCGGAAACAACGGGGACCGAGCTGGACGAAGCGCTTGAATCAATCAACGAAGACAGCCTGAAGCTTTTGATCCTCGACCTGAGGGACAATCCGGGAGGGGCATTGAGCCAGGCCCTGGCCGTGTCCGACCGGTTTCTCGATAAAGGCCAGATCATTGTCCGTACCAGGTCAAGAACGGGACGGGATGATCGGGACTACAGGGCGTTACGGGCGCAGAAGGACCGATATGCGATGATCGTTCTGATCAACGGGTCCAGCGCCAGTGCAAGTGAGATTGTGGCCGGCGCGCTTCAGGATCACGACCGCGCTCTGATTGTCGGAGAGACCAGCTTCGGCAAGGCTCTGGTGCAGACGCTCTTTCCCCTTGAAGGCGGCCGCGGCCTCGCCCTGACTACAGGCAAATACTACACTCCGAGCAACCGGCTGATTCAGCGCGATTATTCCGAAAGTTACTGGAGCTATTTCGCCAACAATAAAAAGGACGTTCCGGACAAGGACAAGAAAGAATATTTTACCGACAGCGGACGGGTCGTTTACGGCGGGGGCGGAATAAATCCCGACGTGGTCATCAAAGTGGATACTCTCCAGAAGGCGGTCAGCCTTATTCGGACGCGGCAACTGCCCAGGGAGTTCGCCTCCAAGGTTTTCTCCGGCGAGATCCCGTCGGTCCTGTATCAGCGAATCTCCAAGAAAGAGCTCGATACGGCTTCCGAAGAGCGTAAGCAGGAGTTCGCTCAGGGATTGAAAATAGACGATGACCTCATGCAGAAATTCAGGGAATTTGTGAGTTCCAAGTCCATTTCCCTGAGCGAAGAAGAGTGGACGGAGAGCGATGCTGTGCTGAAGAATTTTCTGCGTCAGGAGCTCCTGCTGTTGTATGTCGGGGAGGAAGCCAGCTACAAGGTGGCTCTGGAACTGGACAATCAGCTTAAAGGCGCCCTCGCCAGACGGGCTGAAGCCGAGGAACTCATGGAGACGAACACGAAGCATAAGCTTTAAGATCGCGTCAATCTTCCGGTCGTTCGCCCGCCGGGGCCATCTTTACCAGTTTCGGATCGAAGCGCGCAACGATGTCCACGAGGTCGCGCTGTGCCGCCATGACCCTGCCGATGTCCTTGTACGCCATCGGCACTTCATCCAGTCCCGCCGAAATCAGGACTACATTCCGCTCTTTCAGAAATTTTCCGGCTTCATTCCATGTGTATGAGTTCTTCGCCGCCTTTCGGCTCATGGCGCGGCCGGCGCCGTGCGCCGCCGAATTCATGGATTCCGGGTTTCCCCTGCCCCGGCAAACATAACCCGGAGAAGCCATGGAACCGGGGATAACGCCGAGCATACCTTTGCCGGCCGGAGTCGCCCCTTTTCGGTGCACGATAACGTCTTCTCCAAAATGCCTTTCCTTCCAGGCGAAGTTGTGATGGTTCTCGATATCGAGCAGGACTCTTGCTTTTAAAGTCCCGGCGATGTGTCCGTGTATCAGTTCGTGATTTGCCGCCGCATAGAGGCCCATGAGCTGCATCGCGGCCCAGTATTCCCGGCCCGTGTCGCTGTCCATGTCGAACCATGCCAGATGGAGGAGCTCCCGGGGAAGCTCGGGGTGCATTCGCATCGCGAGTCTGCTGTAATGCTGGGCGACGCTGCCGCCGGTGCCGCGGCTGCCGCTGTGGCTCAGAAGCGCGAAATATACGCCCGCCTTAAGCCCGAGGTCATCGCTGTCAAGGGTCAGCGTTCCGAATTCCACGAAGTGATTGCCGCTGCCGCTGGTTCCGAGCTGTCTCCATGCTTTTTCTTTGCTCTGCTGCGTAATCGGGCTTACCGACCAGTCTTCATCCATGACCGAATGGTCTCTTTTGTGTCTGAATTCGGCCCCGATGCCGAACCGCGTTTCCTGTTTGAGAGCATTTCTGAGAAAACCCTCCTCGCCGCGAATGAATGAGACAGGCATATCCAGCACGGTCATTTTCATTCGGCATGCGATATCCATCCCCACGGCATAGGGAATGACGGCATTCCTGGCCGCCAGAATTCCACCGATCGGCAAGCCGTATCCCGTATGGGCGTCCGGCATGAGTGCGCCGGCGACCGATACCGGCAGCCTGCAGGCGTTTTCAATCTGTATTATCGAGGTTTGGTCGAAGTCCGATCCCCATTTTTTATAAGGAGCCGGATCCGTTCTCTCCTCAAAACGGGCCCGGGCCGTAGAGGTTCTCAGGAGTGCACGGGACAGCTTTCCAAAATCTTCATCGTCTCTGAAATCTTCCGGTTTTTCGACCAGAGCCGCTATCCTGGCTCGCATGGTTTGCCTGGATACCCCGGTTTTTGCCAGGCGTTTCACCGTGACAATCGCCAGTTTCATGGCTTCTCCCCCGGGGACTCCCAGGTTGTAAAGTTCTCGTCTTTTCATAGAAGCTTCGGTTTGCCCCATTGGATCGCAATTATATCTTCCACGCATGATAAGGATCGCATCAATTGGAGCGGCACTCAATATGGGAAATGCGGGTTAATGGGATAGTTGCCTGTATTCGGCTGCAGGCAGCCAATAGCCATACATCAATCCGTACTTTCA
>CAZPHK010000357.1:0-3059 GCA_964586015.1 uncultured Acidobacteriota bacterium
GCCCAGCGTGATTTTAACGGCATCAGCCAACTGGTTTACTCCCCGGAGAAGCGCCTGGCGGGATTGTTCGCCATGAATAATTTCCTTAGCCATAGTCTCAATGCTCCTTGTATCTATGTATTGATTCTGCTCGGTTTATCCAAGAACTGCCAGGATTTCATCTTCTCTCATGATGAGGTAATCCTGGTCGTCGATCTTGATCTCAGTACCGGAATATTTCCCGAAAAGGATGCGGTCGCCGGCTTTTACATCCATCGCGGCGCGTTTACCGTCATCCATGACTTTTCCAGAGCCGACGGCGATTACTTCGCCTTCCATCGGTTTTTCTTTGGCGGTATCCGGAATAATGATCCCGCCTTTCATAACTTCTTTCTCTTCAACACGCTTTACAAGAACCCTATCGTGTAAAGGTCTGACGTTCATACAAGATCTCCTTTTTTAATGGGTAACTTATAAGGTCAACTCCAAAGGTTTTAACTCGCATCGCTTAGCACTCACCCTAGTCGAGTGCTAATAGTATAAGAGCGATTCTCCTGTTGTCAACTTCAGGCGGGAAAACTTAATAAATTATTTATGAGATTTTTTCAGCGGCTGAAAACTTACGGTCCATCAAGACGTTTGGCTTTATAAATTTAACAAATATAATGCCTTATGGTCTTAATGAAATCTTTACAAATCCCTTGCAACTATTTTACACGCATACGGTAAAAGTTGTGAGGTATTCAGGGGAGAACACGGCTGTTGCATGACAGTCAAAGGGAATACTCGATTTTGAATGATTTCGGGAAAAAGGATATAATCGATTCCAATACCATGAAGCGGATACATTCGATTCTATAACCTACGTGGCTGCTAAGATTTATGCTCGATAATCCTATGGACCCCCAGGGGGATCCGATGCATGGCCGGGAGGTTTGAAATAATGCGCAACTTTGAAGAAAAAATCCATGAACTCCAGCAAAAGCTTCTTTTGATGGGCCGGTTGGCGGAATCGATGATCCAGACCGCATTGCGGATTCTGATCGAACGCGATGAAAGTCTCGGCATCGAGGTATTTGAGAAAGAGAAAGAGGTCAACGAACTGCAGATTGAGATCGACGACAGAGCCGTCAAACTGACGGCTCTGCAGCAGCCTATGGGGGCGGATGTCCGTTTTCTTTTCATGGCCTCCCGTATCGCGACGGAACTGGAAAGGATAGGCGACCAGGCAGTAAACATCATTCAAAAGGCCCCTCCCGTACTGAAGTCGCCCCTGCTGCGGCCTCTGGTAGACCTTCCCATGATGGGGGAGATCGCCGAAAGAATGGTTCGAAACAGCCTCGAAGCTCTTGTTAACAGGGACTGCGCCCTGGCCGACCTTGTTATGGAAGAAGAGAAAAAAGTGGACGCCTACAGGGACAAGATCTTCCGCGTTCTTTTGACCTATATGATGGCGGATCCCGGAACCATCGAACGCGGTCTTGCATTGATACTGATTTCGCGTCACCTGGAGAGGGTGGGGGATCACGCGACCAATATCGCGGAAGAGGTCATTTACCTGGTGGAGGGAAGGGAAGTGCGCCACCAGTATGAAAGCAAATTGAGAAGCGTTAAATAAAGCTCGGTGGATCAATAGGGCAGCAATCCGGCTTTGATCTCTGTCGCTACGTAGAAGTAATTCGAGTCTCCTGAACGCGGACCGTCCGGCACCCTGTAAATATAAGAGCCTTTGAAAAAGCGGGCATAGCCTGATTCCGCAGTGAAATAGCGGTTTGCGCGCCATAAGGCTCGAACTTCCAGATTTTGCCCCAATGATTTTCCGGATTGTCCGGTACGGTCCCGAAGACCGGATCCTACCCATAAATCTCTGGAGCTCGCCAGCCGGAATGCCCGGAACATAGCGGTAACCTGAAGTTTCCCGGTCGGGTTCAGTGCGATCCTGATTCCAGGGGTGTTGATATTCGAACGATATATGGGGCCATAGATACCGGTCGGGGGATATTCAAAACTCCTGGCTCCGAAAAGCGTATTGAACCGGCCGGAACTTTCATCCTCAGGTTCGTCGTCTCCGCTGGCATAGTCATAGTGCAGGGAAAGCCTCGGTTCCAATGGCGCATCGAAGCTGAAACCTATCTCTCCATGCTGGAAATGGCCGAAATGATCGTCTGTCCCGCTTTTACCGAACTGCCAGGCGGATTCTATTTCATAGTCCATCGCACCGGCTCCGGGCATTTTGTAAAGACGCATCCCGACGGTTGTATGCCGCTGCCGTAATGCGGCGTTTTCAGGATCGTGAACTCCGAAATAGTAGGCGTCCATCAGGATTCTGTGATAGCGCTTCGACTCGAAGTAGACTCCCCAGAAATAGAGACGGCTGCTTTTATCCAGGCTGTAAGGGTCGATCCGGACGGGGCGAGTGAGAAAGGAGCGAATCGTCCAGCCCCAATTCCCGCCCAGGGTCCACGACACGCCATCAAAGGCATTGGTTGTGTTGCGCATACCGTTTCGGGCGACCAGACGGCGTTTGCCCAGATCCATCGTGAATCGTCCCAGGATAATCTGACTTTTTATGCCCGTGTAAGGGGTGTCGTCCAGGTTGAATTGCAGCTGCGCCTGCAGGAAATCCGCTTCATTGATATTGGCCGGGACTGAGTACAGAGTCTCCTTTTCGTATAAAACGCGTGAGTCCTGTACTTCGAGGAGGAATCGGATCGGCCTGTCGCTTTCTCCTATTTCCAGCTGCAGCCGTGTCCGAAGGGGAAAATGTTTTTCCGTTCCGGATGTATTCAGGCGGAAAGGGTTTGTAAGGAGTTCGTAGCGGGTGCGTTGTTCGAAAGACAACTGCAGCCAGGAGGGAGTTTTCGTTCCCCTGTCCTGTTGAGCGATTACCGGAATGGTGTGAAAAACAAAAATGAGCAGAGCCAGAATACAGGGGCTTTTTTTCAGGTGTTTATGCATTATTCGATAATCAATGCCAGGGAGGGTTATTCCCGCACTGTTGCCTTACAGGAAAACACGCACCGACTGTTTCAATATTATAAACAGCACATAATAGCACGAACCCGGTTCGGCGAGGATAC
>CAZPHK010000358.1:0-3052 GCA_964586015.1 uncultured Acidobacteriota bacterium
TCACGGACAGCACCGTGGGCATCGCCACGGGAATCGCGGCCACCGTCAACACCAATGCGAACTGAAGCGTGGTGAGCATCGGGTCGCCGCGGAACAGTGCGACGGTAATAATCACCGCCACAAGAGTCACTGCGAGGATGATCAGGTAATCGCCAATCTTCAGCACGGCACGCTGGAAATGACTGACGGTGTGCGCCTCCTGCACCAGTTGCGCGGTCTTGCCGAAGTAGGTGTTCGCACCGGTGGCGTACACCATCGCGTCAGTTTCGCCTTGGCGAATAATCGACCCCGAAAACACTGCCTCGCCAGTGTTGCGTGCGGCGGGCAGCGACTCTCCCGTCAACGCGGACTGATCCACTTCTATCGGGTCGCCCTCCAGCAACCGCGCATCCGCCGGCACGATGTCGCCCAGGCGCAGGCGGATGACGTCGCCCGGCACAAGCTCACGCGCCTCCGGGGTGGTCCACTTCCCATCGCGTCGGACGCGGGCCTTGACTGCCAGCCTGGCTTTCAACGCGGCGATAGCGTTGCCCGCCTGGTGTTCTTCCCAGAATCCCACCACCGCGTTGGCCAGAAGCAGAAGCAGGATGATGGCAAAGTCCGGCCAATGCCTGGCTACAGCCGAAAGGATCACGGCCGCTTCGATCATCCACGGGATGGGACCCCAAAAGTAGGTGAGGAATTTCAGGAACGGATTGGTTTTCCTTTCTTCAATCTCATTGGGCCCATATTGGGCCAGCCGTTTCTGCGCCTCGGCTTGACTGAGGCCGTCCTGCGACGACCCCAACTTCACCTGCAGTTCCGGCATAGGTAGAGATTTCAAATCATTCTTCGCGTCGGATTCCGGACCCGGCTTCGATTCAAGTATATGTTTATCTTGGTGTTTATTCATAAGGCGCCTCCTGCCGTGTCTTACGTTTTGGGGGTCGCGGATTACGTGCCGTAATGATACAGCCCTTTCCATCGCTGTATGGCGGATGCCGCAGTGCGCCCCATTAGCACTCGTCGATATGAACCGGAGCCGGCCCGCTGCGTGGAAAGCAGGTCATTCATTGGCGTTCGAAAAATTCGACGGCCTGCTTCATCTCGGAAAACTGATAGATGATGTAGTCCGGTTCCACGCCCTCCGCCTGTTTACTTCCCTGGTTGGAAGAAAAGAACACAGTTTTGATGCCTTGCTGTTGGGCTCCATACACATCCCGGTACAGGTCGTTTCCGACGAACAGGATGTTTTCAGGAACGGTTTCCAGCGCGGTCATGGCGGCCGTGAATAGCCTTGAGTCGGGCTTTCGATAGCCGAAATCCCCGGAAACGATTACGGCGTCGAAATACCCGTCGATTCCGACGGCGTGCATCTCCGGCAGGCACCAGGCGCTCTGGGCGTCGGAGATGGCCGCAAGCTTGTAGCGGGGACGCAGGTCGTTCAGAATGTCCAACACACCTGGATAGAGTTGCAGGCGGTTGCGGGAGATGCCCCGATAGGCCTCGGCCAGGAACACCGGCAGCCATTTGAGCTTCTCGGGGGGGATGATTCCCGTTGCGGAGACACGCCGTCTGATGAACTCCCGGAAGAGTTCGACCACATCGAACTCGGGATATTTCTCTCGGCTGGCTTTGCGCTGGGCCTCCATGATCCGGTAATACTCATCCCGGACCTCCCAGCGGTGCATCGATATGCCTTGATAGGTCAGGATATGGCTTATCCCCCGGTAGATTTCCTCGTTGGATTCGTCGGTGTTGATGTCGATTAAAGTACCGTTGATGTCGAACAGGAAGGCTTTAATAATCATGGCAATGCTCCCAGAATGACCTTGGCCTCGCGGACCAGCCGCCACCGGTACTCCCGGTCGATCCAGGAATTTCGGGCGATTCGCAATAGGGTGATTCCCATATGGAAGGGAATGCGTCTTGTGATGGACCTGAATGCGCTCATACGGTCGGGGAAGTGGCCGCAGTACTCCCAGAGGAAATGACCGATGAAGGGCTCGGCCCCGTAGGCATCGCCCGTGTCCTGGAAGAAAAAGTGTTTAAGTTCGCCGCACAGCCGACCCAGGTCGAAGACGCGGTCGGTCCATTTCATGCGCTCAAAATCGATGGCCATGGTGTGGACACCGTGACCGAACAGAAAGTTCGACGGCGTGGCGTCGCCGTGAACCAGCACAGTTCTGTCCTCCCACATGCAGCTTTTGGCCCGCCACTGGTCGCGCAGATAGTGAAATTCCCCGGAATCCGCCGGGCTCATCCCCCATTTAGCCACCAGGGAATGGATGAGTTTGCCGGCATAGTCGTGGGTTTCATCGTGGTTGACGCCCCAATCCCCGGCGGTGCGGTTATGCAGGGAAGCCAGGAAATGGGCCAGGGCGGCAAGCTTTTGGTAGAGACGACCGCGGTTGCCCTGAAAAATTGCGTTGTTGATCACCGAATACAACGGCTCGCCCTGCAGATATTCCATCAGGAGGGCATTGCCGATGCCCGGGTTGTAACCCAGTGGCTGGACTACGTAGTGCGGAGTGGAGATGAATCCCAGGCTGCGCACGTACAAGAGGTCGCTAAACTCCTTTTCGCCGGTTTTCCTGGCGGTCAGGGACGAAGCAGGAAAATGATTCTCGTGGAATTTAGCCACGATGCGGACCTTGCTATGCCGCTCTTCATAGAGGTAGACAGCCCGGGAGAATTTGAACTTGAAGACCCTGTAGACCGCGCCGGGGGAGTGAAAACCCAACTGGGGAGCGATATGTCCCTGTATATAAGCATAAAGGGGGTCTCTGCGGGAGAGGTGGCCGAGGTATCCGTCTGTCATCGCATTAACTTTCGCTATCGTTATTCCTGCCCGTATGTTACTGCGCATTTAATCGGGTGTCACCCCACTTCCAGTCCCGGATTTCCGGCATATCCTGGCCGTGCATGTTGATGTATTGCCTGTGCTCGATCAGCTTGTCCTTGAGCTGCCGCTTCAGATAGATGCCCTTTTCGCCGGTTTGCGGCAGGCGGTCGATTGTGTCCATCACGAGGTGGAAGCGGTCCAGATCGTTCAGCACCGTCATGTCGAAAG
>CAZPHK010000359.1:0-3048 GCA_964586015.1 uncultured Acidobacteriota bacterium
AATACTGGATGCGTTCAATACCTACATCGGCACGTATGCGCTCATGATACTGCTGGTCCCGGTGGGTATCCTCTTCACCTTGATGCTGCGCGGGATCCAGATCACCCGCCTCTCCCATGCCGTTTCCATTGTTCGCGGCAAGTACGACAATCCTGACGACACCGGCGATATCAACCACTTCCAGGCTTTGTCCGCGGCCCTTTCGGCCACGGTAGGCACCGGCAACATTGCCGGCGTGGCGCTGGCTATCTATTACGGCGGCCCCGGTGCGGTCTTCTGGCTCTGGATTACCGGTTTCTTTGGAATGGCCACCAAATTTGCCGAGTGCACACTGGCCCAGAAATACCGAAAGGTCCATTCCGACGGCTCCATTTCAGGCGGCCCGATGTATTACATCGAGACGGGCACGAAAAAGCTGCTTGGACGGGCCGCCAAGCCGACGGCGATTTTTTGCGCCCTGGGAGGCATTGTCTGTTCCATCGGCACCGGCAACATGGCCCAGAGCAACTCCATGGCGGATGCCGTAAACCAGATGGTGATCCCGGTCGCCGGGGGATTCCGGATTTCCCATTTTGCGATGGGATTGCTCCTAGCCGTATTGGTCTGGCTGGTGATTGTGGGAGGCATCCGGCGCATCGGAACGGTGGCGGAGAAACTGGTGCCTCTCATGGCGGGCATTTACATTTCGGGAGCCCTTGCCGTTATTTTGATGCATATCGACGCGGTCCCCGGGATGTTCCGGTTGATCCTGGATGGAGCGTTTACCGGAACGGGAGCGACAGGGGGGTTCATCGGTTCGACGTTTCTGCTTACAATGCGGTATGGAATTGCCCGGGGAATTTTCAGCAATGAAGCGGGACAGGGTTCCGCTCCCATTGCCCATGCCGCTGCCAAAACAGAGTACCCGGTCCGAGAGGGTCTCGTGGCCCTGCTCGAACCTTTGGTCGGCACGCTTATTATCTGCACCCTCACCGCCATGGTAATTCTCGTCACCGGAAGCTGGACGTCGGGCGAGATGGGTGCCGCCATGACATTCACCGCGTTCGAAAGCACCCTGGGAAACGTCGCCGGAATCCCCACAGGCGGGGCGGTCGTCTCCATCGGCCTTCTGCTGTTCGCCTTCACCACGGCCATTTCGTGGTCCTACTACGGGGACCGCTGTGTGGTTTATCTTTTCGGGCGCAGGTACGTGACGTTCTACAGGTATGTTTATTGCGCGTTTGTTTTTATCGGCGCCGTCTGGGCAAAGGATCTGGTGTGGAAATTCGTCGATACGGCGATTGTTTTCATGGCTGTTCCCAACCTCATCGCGCTCATCATCCTGGCGCCGGAGGTGAAACGGATGACGCGCGACTATTTCAAAGTAAATCATGAACCGTTCGCTTCAAAAAGCTACAATACAAATCGGGACCGATAGCAAATAACTCAATCCATAATTCAGAAAAAGATTTTTACGGATAGTGAACGGAACCAGAGCAGAATCCAGCCCGGAGGAATTCATCATGTTTGCACAGCATAAAACAATAATAGCCCTACTGACCGCCATTCTGGCCCTGTCCGGTTCCTGTACGCGGGATAAATCCGCACGTCGGGAAGTACCGGGGCCGGTTCCTGGAAAATCTCTGAGGTACTGCAATCCGCTTTCCATTGAAGCGTCGTCCGAAGACGGATCGGCTCGAGGCGTCGGCCTGGGCGACGTTACGATCGTTCCCGAAGGGGGCAGTTACTACATGTTCTGCACCGGCGGAGGCGGCTGGGTTTCCGAAGACCTGGTGAACTGGGAATACAGGGGCGTCGAGATGAGGGAAGGCCGGGTACCCGTCGCACCGCATGTCGTGAAGTATAACGGGGAATTCTACATGTCCGGAAACAGCGCCCCCCTGTACAAGGCGCCGGCTATTCTTGGTCCCTATGAAAAAGCCGGAGACTGGACCGACGCGTCAGGCAGACCGTGGACGGGAGAATCCAACGGCCGTGCCTGGACGGGAGCTTTCGACGTGGACATATTTATCGACGACGACAACAACCCCTATCTTTATTTTCCCGGGCGGTCGACGGACGGCATCTATGTTGTTGCACTGGATCCGGACGACCTGAGCCGATTCACCACGGAACCCATTCATCTTATCAGCTTTGATTCTTCGCACATCTGGGAACGCTATGGCGACAGGAACGAATACCCGGACGTATCATGGATCGAAGGCCCCTGGATGATGAAACGCAACGGGACCTATTACCTGCAGTACAGTGCATCCGGGACACAATGGCTTACTTATGCAACAGGAGTTTACACAAGCAAAAGCCCGACCGGACCTTTTGTCTATTCGGCCGTGAATCCGATACTGCGAAAAACCACGGGTGTGGTTACAGGGCCGGGGCACGGTTGCATCGTTGAAGGTCCGGACGGCAGCCTCTGGCAATTTTACACCATCGTTCTGGCCAATCCTCCGGGGGGGCGGCGTTTGGGAATGGACCCGGCCGGATTTGACGCGCAGGGGAATTTATATGTGAACGGACCGAGCGAAACGCCAAAGTGGGGACCCGGTGTAGCCGGCAATCCGGCCCGGGATAATGATTCGGGTTCGCTCCCCCTTACAATCAACAAGATGCGGGCCATGAACGCCAAAAGCGGCTTTACAAGCCAGCGCCCGGGTCACGACGCGGCGTATTCCGTCGACAACTCCGCCGGCACCTGGTGGGAGCCGGATGAGGGCGATGCACGACCATCAATAACCATAGACCTCAGCCCTGCAACGGAGTTCGACCCGGTACAGATGTTCACGGTCGATTCGAGCCGTATCCTGTTCGCTACCGGAGGCGCTTTCCGGTTCGGTGGCAGGCAGACCCCGACGCCCGATGCAGACGCCGTTGTCGCATTCCAGTACAGGATTGACGCGTCCAGCGATGGCGAGACTTATGAAACCATCCTTGACAAAACCGGGAATGCGGTCACGAAATACGTCGAGTTCGACGAACTTCCACCGACTAACTGCCGGTTTATTCGCCTGACGGTTACGGATTGGCCCAGAGCCGGCGACAGGTCATTAG
>CAZPHK010000360.1:0-3031 GCA_964586015.1 uncultured Acidobacteriota bacterium
TGATATTCCCATCCCTGAGCATCCTTTCCTTCTCCAGAGTCCGGTTCAGGAAGAAATTTGAAGGAGACTTCACTTTTAGGCGAATTTTGAGGCGGCAAAATTCCAATGGATTGATGCTTTACGCAGGAAGCACAAACCAGTGAGGCAATGGATAAAATGGTACAGAAATTAGAAACAATTACTTTAAATCGCATTATTTAACCGGATCAAGCACCAGAACGAAATCATCGATGTCCCGCTCAACTTGTACGGTGCCCGGGCGATCTGTTTTCATCTTATAATCCCATTGCGGCGCCCGGTATCCCTTTACGGATGCAAAAACTTGATATTTTTCAGGAGCCAGGCCGCTGAATTCAAAGCCGCCGTCCGGCTGTAGAAACACCGTTTGTGAATCCCAGGCTCGGTCTGCGCTTATGCTTACACGCATGCCTTCCGGAATGGATTTGCCATCACTGAGAGCTACTTTGCCTCGCAATCGGAATCCTGGATTTATCTCGATATCACCTACGTTTACATCCTCGCCGTCCATATTGGTAGCACACTCCATCGGTTCGGTGGCGCCACGCTCGGAGATCGACTCCATCTTACCGTAAACGTAAAATTCGACCGGAATGGGGACGTTGGTGAAAACAAATGTTCCATCCTCTTGTGTGCCGATGCGCATCTCATCATACGGCGCTCCAAACAGCTCGAGTCCGCCACCCATTCCGCGCTGCCGAGGGATTAAGCCCATTTGAGCGTTGGCTGCCGGTTTTCCATTTTCGACCAGACGGCCACGCAGGGTGGCTCCATCGCCAATTGTCAGGACATGCCGTTCCATTCCTGTCTGAAGATGATTAAACAACTTGGGAGCATATCCCCGGGCCTCTACAATAATCAGCACTTCCAAAGCCGGCCGGTCATAGGAAACTTCGAATTCACCGGCTTCATTTGTTACGGCAATTCGATCCAGCCCCGAAATGCCGCCGTAAATAGTAATGCGACCTCGCGTTTCGTCATTAAACAAAATACCCTTGGGGTCCACAATGGCATCCTGAATCGATCGGCCATGGGAATCGACAACCCTGCCACGGACCACTCGATCGGCATCCTTAACAGGCTGTCTCATTTTGAGTATGGCTGCAGGCGCCGGTCCCTCAAGGGGATCGACCTGTTTCACTAATTCTGAGAAGTAGCCATCTCGAACTACCAGCAACGTAAACCAGAGGTCCGGGCTCAAATTCTCGATTGTGAAAACTCCGGCCTCATTGGTTAAAGTACGTTTGCCACAGTCGGCATAACAGCCGGGGCAATAAGTGCTGTAGCCATTTTTAACGCCGGCGTAATAGACCAGAACGGTTGCGTGATCTAATGGGTTACCGGCTGAGTCAGTAACTTTTCCAGTAATTGTTGCACCATTGTCTGAAGTGCAGGCCGTCAACATAGCGATGAAAACCAGGACAATCAGGTAGGTTGGAATCCAGTTGCGCATCGCACAGTCCTTTCGGCTGGATTTTAGGAGTCCGGTGACCAGATAGAGTACGCTTATAATGTATGAATGTAATATTTTGATTCTACAATAACGTAAAAAGGGTCAGATTGGTTGCCTGAAATTGTTGCATTTGTGAATTTAACTCATTGAATCCTTCAGAAATGTTCTGAACAAAGAATCCAGGCACTGCGTTGAATGGTATATTGACTAAATATCTGGAAAGGAAATAGCTATGCTCACACTCACAACTCCAGTTATAGATGGGAAAAAGGTTTCGAAGTATCACGGTATTGTCAGTGGCGAGGCAATCTTGGGAGCCAACATCTTCCAGGATTTTTTCGCAGGAATTCGAGATATCGTTGGGGGTCGTTCTGCGGCATATGAAAAGGAACTGCGCAGAGCCAAAGTTATTGCCATTGAAGAGATGCAGAAAGAGGCGCATTCGATGGGCGCCAATGCGGTTGTCGCTGTCGATCTTGATTATGAAACGATAGGCAAGGGCACTATGCTCATGGTAAGCGCCAGCGGCACGGCAGTAACGGTGGAGTAGATTTCTGGAATCATGCTGGGTTCACTGGTCTGGCTTTGCCTGAAAAGCTACGAATAACATTTGCCGGGTGGAGGGGAGCCTAAATGGCTGAGACCCGCTTTGTCGAATCATCCGGCTGCTTCAAAGCTCAAAGAACGAGAAAGCGATATGCGCGATGCTGGCGTTGAATTTCGACTCTTCGAGGGATTGGATCATGACAGGGAGTTTTCCGAAATCGATACTGTTTTACCCGAATGCCTTTCGTTCCTGCGTAACCTGAAATCTCGATAGGGACAGCCTGTTCGTTCTACAAGTGTACCGGTTACACTACTTTATTGCCTGAAAGCGGCGAAATTTTGATAATTCTGCAGTCATGTATATACGGCAAAAATATCGCAACCTCCGCACCCTATATGCAACCGAAATTCCCGCCTTGAAAAATTTCGGGATGAAAATTCTGAGGGTGCCCGGGTAGAGTCGAGGATTGAGGCCCCCTCCTTTATTCCAGGGACCCAATGCCGATCGAGACAATTATAATTTTGTTTAACTGTCTCCTTAGTGAAACGGCGATTCATAATACTGCAAAAAACGGTTCTACCCTGCTCTTTAATCGAGTTGTTTATGGGTTTTGATGGAAGGGTGTTTTTGAGGATTTTGAGCGGGTTTAAAATATCTTTAAGTTATTGAAAAAGAAGTGGTAGCGACGGATGGAATTGAACCATCGACCTCGGGGTTATGAAATCGGTAAAATTTTGGCTCGTCCTTTTCTCTCAATAACTTACAGTCACCTACATACACCTTGTTCCATACTGTTCAGGTGTATTTTGTGCCCGATTTGTGCCCGGTTCTGTGCCCGATTTACAATAGAATTTCTCCTTTGACGACTTATAGATTCCAGACTAGTTGTTATGAAAGTTCCTTCTCAAGTTTGGTAATTTCTTCTATAAGGTCAGTCATTTTATCTATAGGTATGATACCCTTATGAAAGAAGTCGTCTCGTGCATCCTTTAGGGTCATCCAACGCTCCTTCC
>CAZPHK010000361.1:0-3022 GCA_964586015.1 uncultured Acidobacteriota bacterium
GATGCAAGTCCTTTAAAATCAAGGAACGAAATTTTCAAATCGCGCTAATTTGGACAGCACTGAGCCTTGTGTTCGCCCGATGTCCCCTAACCCTTATTCGGAGCGGGATTCCCCGGGCGGAAAATCTCTCCCATTGGATTCGCCGATAAGAATTCGCGCATCGACAACACGTGCCCCGGACCCGGCGGGAAGCACGATGAGAGGATTGATGTCCATTTCTTCAATTTCAGGAAAATCTGTCACAAGCTGGGAAAGCCTCAGCAGGGACTGGGCGATGGCATCGAGATCACAGGCGGGCTCCCCGCGGAATCCTTTGAGAAGCTTAATTCCTTTAATCCGTTCGATCATGCTTTTTGCACTGAGTTCCCTTATGGGAGCGATGCGGAACGTAACGTCTTTGAAAACTTCTACGTAGATTCCACCCAGTCCGAACATCAGCAGTCCGCCGAAAAGAGGATCCCGCTTCATTCCCAGGATCGTCTCTTTACCGCCACTCACCATTTCCTGGATCAGTACACCCCAGATTTGTATATCCCGCTCCGTAGCTTTGACCCGCTCCATCAGCCCGGAAAAGGCGCGGCGCACATCGGATTCGGAACAAAGGTTCAATATGACTCCGCCGACATCGATCTTGTGAACAATATCCGGCGACACGATCTTCATTGCAACCGGGAATCCGATCTCGGTTGCGGCGGCGACAGCCGCCTTCTCGTCGTGGACGAGTTCAGTGCGTGACATCGGCAGTCCGTAGGCGGTCAGGATCTCATACGCTTCAGGCTCCGGCAAAAACCTGCGTTTTTCGCTTCTGGCTCTTTCTATGATTGCCCGCACCTGTTCAGGCTGCACGTCGTCAAAATGCTTTATTTGGGTCCGTGGCCGCTTCCGCCAGCGGTCGAACCGCGCCATGGCGCCCATAGCCCGCACGGCGTCTTCCGGAAAACGGTAATGCGGAATCTGAGCGTCTTCCAGAATCTGCAGGGACTTCTGTATATCACCCGTCGCCATGTAAACGGCAAAAACCGGCTTGTCGGAAAATCTTGCCTGCTTCACGATGGTGGTAGACACCGACTCCAGTTTCGTGGCCATCTGCGGTACGCAGATCGCAATGACGCCGTCCACATTGTTATCCGCCAGTACGGCTTGCATCGCAAGTTGATAGCGGCTTTCGTCGGCGTCCCCGATCAGGTCAATCGGATTTTTCAAACTCACTGTCGAAGGAAGATCGGAACGCAGGATCGTCTGCGTTTTCTGCTCCAGGGATGCCAACTCCATCTTATGCCGTATGGCCGCATCCGTTGCCATAATTCCAGGACCGCCTGCATTGGTCACGATAGCGACTTTCGGTCCTCTCGGCAGCGGTTGATTCGCAAACGCAATTCCGTACCGGAACAGTTCCTCAAGCGTTTCCACCCGGAGTACGCCGCATTGAGCAAACAGCGAATCGTACGCTTCATCGGATCCGGAAAGCGCACCCGTGTGGGAGGCCGCCGCCTTTGCGCCTTCCTTGGTCCGGCCCGATTTTACAGCCAGGATCGGCTTCTTCTCGGAAATCTTCAGGGCCAGGTTGACAAATTCCTTCGGATTCTCCAGGGCTTCAAGATACAGCAGAATGACTTCCGTCATGGGATCGTCCGCCAGTATTTCAAGCAGGTCGTTTTCATGGACGTCCACCTTGTTGCCGATAGATACGAACTTGGAAAATCCTATTTTTTCCGCTGCCGCGTATTCCAGTGCGCCGACGCCGACCGCTCCGCTCTGGGAAATAAACGCGATCTTTCCAGCAAGCGGGAAATTCCTGGAAAAAGTGGCATTCAGGGAAACATTCGGATCCGTGTTGATGGCTCCGAAACAGTTCGGTCCGACAATTGCCATTCCATAGGTTTGAACGATATTCTCCAGTTGGCGTTCGAGCTCGATCCCTTCGCCGCCGACCTCTTTAAAACCGGCGGATATAACGATTGCACCCTTAACCCCTTTTCTCCCGGCATCCTTCAGAACCTGCGGCACAAATCCGGCCGGAACCAGCACAACCGCGAGATCTATATCATCGGGGATATCCGTCACCCGGGGATATGCCCGGACTCCGAGAACACTCCTCGCCTTCATATTGACCGGATAGACACAACCGGTGTATCCCGCAAAAAGCAGGTTCGCAAAAACGGCTCTGCCGAGGCTTTGGGGATTTGCGGAAGCGCCGATTACCGCAACCGAACTGGGAGCCCAGATTGCCTTCAATTGTTCCGCTCTTGTTGTCATTGAAATTCCTCAAAAGTGGGAAAACAACGTATGAGTATTTGTGCTGCCCCTTATCTTTCAGCGAGATTCGACGCTGTGGCGACAGCGTGCGGTTTACCCGGAAATCCTTAAATCCTGAAGAAATTGGAAATCACGCTTAACCCACATTTCTCACAAGGTTTAACGCCGAACAATGGGGATTCTCTGGAAACCGTTTTCGTCCAGAGAAAATATTCCGACATCAGCAACGGGCGGATTGCTGACGGATATAATATAGCAAAGCACGTCGGAAGCCGAACTTAAAGCCATATCCGCTTTCGAAGGTTCTACGCTCAAAAACCGGTGGGAATGAAAAACTCCAACCGGAGACTCGCCGTGCATTGACATCTCATTCATAACAGCCCTGACTTCGGAAGGCGCAATGACAAAACCCACATCAGGATTTTTATGAAACTCCCCGAAAGAATCAAAAATCGCTTTCCACTCGGGTGTATTTCTCAGATTAGTCGAACAGGGATAGAGGCTCCTGGGATGGTATTTATCGGGACCTCCTATCAACCCATAGGCTTTGTGCGGAAGAGCATCCAGGCATAACCGAGTCAATTCGGAATACAGGTTTTCAGTGATGACAACTTCGTATTTTGCCTGTTGATCCTTTACTTTGCTGAATTCCTCAATTCTTTCAATTCCTTTGATACCCATATTCTGGGTGATCTCCACGGCATTGGTGCTCCAGGGTGTGATCATCTCCCTTCTTGGACCAATAAAATAGCCTTTAATCTTGTCA
>CAZPHK010000362.1:0-1497 GCA_964586015.1 uncultured Acidobacteriota bacterium
GGCGGCGTGAAAATTATCGTCCTGAATCTCGATGAAATCAGCTACGGTGACAGTGCGGGAATCGGGGAACTGGTGAGTTCGTATATATCCGTAGTTAACGGTGGAGGGAAGCTGAAACTCCTGAACCTGTCGAGCAAAACCCACCGGCTGCTTACCGTGACAAAACTGCTGACGGTTTTCGATGTATTCGACAGTGAAGAAGCAGCGATTAAAAGCTTCCGATAACCGGAAACTCCCGGAACAAAGATACCGGGTAAGGGTTGGATAAACAAAGATATTAGATAAGGGTTATGGACAGGGCATATTCCATCTTGATCACCGGTTTGGGTGCCTCGGAGGAAAATTACGCCTTAACCCATTTCTCAGAACTGGGCCATGAGGTTTTTTCAGCCAGTGACCTTAAGGAAGCAATCAGGGAACTGAGAAAACGGGAAATACATCTTATGTATTTGCGTATTTCCGAAGGCGACCGCCTGGAAAACAAATTCAAAGAGGTCTTTGAACTCCGGCCTTCGTTGCCGGTTGTCGTTGTGTGCGACAAGACGGCCGATGACCTGATCCTCGATGCATGGCGTTCCGGAGCGGCAGACGTCGTTTTCCCTCCCTTAGCAGCCGAATCCCTGAATGAAAGCCTGCAGCGATGCGTAAAAAAATTTCTTCCCTCCGGCGATGAATCGACATCACAGACAGCAGCCAGGCTATTTTATCTGGACGAGAGGGGAAAGGAACACCAGGCAGACATCACGCCTCCCAGATTTACTCTCGGGCGAAGTTCATCAAATGACCTGGTTATTGGACAAATGGGAGTTTCCAGGTTTCATGCGGAGATATTGGCGCAGGAAGGCGATTATCTGCTGCGTGATCTGGGCAGCAAGATGGGTACATTTGTTAACGGCGTCAAAACGGATCAGGTCAGGTTGAAGAATGGGGACAGGATCCAACTCGGGGGTATGCTGGCTCCCAATCTCTCCTTTCACTCAGGGGATCTTCTGCAAAGCCTCTTGACCATATCGAATCCCCGGGCTGAGATGGGACTGTCGCTTCACGGCTTTAAAGAAGTCGGGAAACTGTTTGCGACTCTCCGGGCTCTAAGCTCCATTTCTGTTCTCGATGACCTTCTTGCACTAGTCGTGGATACGGCCATCGAGTTGACTGGAGCCGAGCGGGGCTTCATCATGCTGAAAGAACAGAGCGAAGAGCTGAATTTCCGCTGTGCCAGAAACAGCAATAAGCAGTCGCTTGAAGGATCATGTTTCCAGACAAGCCATCGTGTTCCGCAGGATGTGTTCAAAACCGGAAAACCGGTTGTCATTAAAGATCTCGGTTTTGGAGAAGAAGCCCAAAGCCACGATGTTACGCGTAAGCTCGGACTGCGCAGCATATGCTGCGTCCCTATACGCTATATTACGGTGCGTGAATTCGGCAGCGACTCTTCGGTTTCCAGTACCGAAATCATCGGGGTTCTCTACGTGGACAATTCGAATACGGGAACCGAGA
>CAZPHK010000362.1:1507-3022 GCA_964586015.1 uncultured Acidobacteriota bacterium
CAAGAATCGATGCACTGCAAACACTGGCATCGGAAGCCGCAATGGCGATTTACAATGCACGGTTGTACAGGGACTCCCAGGACAAACGCAAGATGGACGAGCAGCTCGCCGTCGCCCATGAAATACAGCAGGCGCTGCTTCCACAGCCGGAACACAGCCTGGAATACGTGCTGGCATTCAGCCAGAGCATTCCGTGTTACAACATCGGCGGAGATTATTTCGATTACTTCGACCTTGAAAGCAATCGGTTCGGTTTTGCCATAGGGGATGTTGCCGGCAAAGGGCTGCCCGCCGCTCTTCTTGCGTCCCTGACGCAGGGCATTTTTTCCGCGCAAAGTTTTGACAATGCCCCTCTTCCTGAAATAATCGGGAAAGTCAACCGCAACCTGGCGCAGCGGGGGCCCGGCAATCGGTTTGTGACTTTTTTTTCCGGCATAATGGAACCGGACGGAAACTGTATTTATGTCAACGCCGGGCATAATCCTCCCTTGCTTCTGTCCCGGAACGGAACGTTGAAGGAGCTCACGGAGGGCGGGATGGTCCTGGGGCTGTTTGCCGAGGCGCAATACGAATCAGGCAATGTCAGGCTGCAGCAAGGGGACCGCCTTGTGCTTTTTACGGATGGGGTTGTTGAAGCGCTTAATCCTTCGGGGGAGGAATTCGGGATGGAACGCCTCGTTGCGCTGCTGCAAAAAAATGTACGGTCTTCGACTTCTGAAATCCTGACGCAGCTCCGGGAGTCTGTCCTTTCCTTTTCCGCCCGTTGCCCCCAGCATGACGATATCACTATGATGGTTCTTGAATTCAGAGGGTCCGGAGCCTAGCCTGGTGTCTCAGAACTCGTTTCACACTCCTGCGAAAAAAATACAAAGCTAATTATCTTGTTGCAAAATACATAACATCATATTTCGTAAAGGGAAGCATCCTTGGAGTGCGGGAGCTTGCTCCCGCCTTTGTTACGCTTGTGTGTCATGGGTCGAAGGCGGGAGCAAGCTCCCGCACTCCAAGGAATTCGCTGTCTGATCGAGACATCTCCTTGAAATTCTTGAAACTGGAATTATGCGACACTGTATTGATAAGGTTTAAAACTGAGTTTAAGTGTGAAACGAATTCTGAGACACCACACTAGCCTGCATTTTGCAAGGTGTTAATAGAGGATATCTATATTACGCGGAACTGATTAGAATCCTGCTCCTTATCGTAAAAGGTTTTTTGTTTCCGATAAAATCCCCATGCTATTGACCCGAAGATTTCTTTGAGATAAAAATATGTTTGTACACATTCATTTTCCAGAGCAAGCAGCATTCCGACATTGCTTCCAGTGAAGGTACTATCTTCATCCATACTCGAGTAAAAAGACTGATTACACGATCCAGCCGATTTGAATGCCGGACCTGGCGGTGATTGAGAGTTTTAAGCTCATGTCGGCAGGATGCAACCCGTTTGAAATGTTTAATGCGCCTCAATAGCGATTTGGAAGGGAGATAAAATGCCCATTTTTGTGACCCTCTATAA
>CAZPHK010000363.1:0-3018 GCA_964586015.1 uncultured Acidobacteriota bacterium
CAGCGAGATGCTCGGCACGAGGAACTGCAAATGTTGTTTCTCCCAGGACAAAGGTTTTTGTTGCAGATCCTAGCAATTGCCGGCTTGTTTCGCCGGATGTGTACACAAAATCAATACGCCCCATCGCGGGATCGGTGTGCAGATGATTGGAATAGCCTGTGGAAACATAAAGAGTTTCATACCCAAGTTTCTCAAGAAAACGGATCAGTTTTTCCTGAGCCTGAATATCCGTGATGAAATCAAGGTCGCGCGTGGCACGCGTCAAACCATAGGCGTGAAGAGCAAATGCACCAATTATTGCGAACGGGAATCCCTCCCGTTCAAAAAATTGACCGATTTCTTTCATTGCCTTTTCGAAATTCAATGATCCTCCTGAA
This sequence comes from uncultured Acidobacteriota bacterium, assembly GCA_964586015.1. Lineage (GTDB taxonomy): Bacteria > Acidobacteriota > UBA6911 > UBA6911 > UBA6911 > UBA6911. The sequence continues at coordinate 378 of CAZPHK010000363.1, forward strand.
CGGAGAGAGGGAAATTGCTCGAATAATGATCCTTTATCTTCCGGACAACTGGTTATTTTATCGTCAGCTCCAGCGAGGCGCTGTTGACAACCTTCGCTTCGTAGGCGTACGAAGGAAGTTTCATGAATTCTCCCACGGACCCGGGTACCAGGCTGTAATAAAGCGTTGCCGTAATGGTTGCCGTTTGAGACGGGAACTTGTCCGGAACGTTCCATGTGTAGGTTTCCAGTTTCGTTTCTCGGGGACCGATACGATAGTCGATATCCGTATTTTTTGCCGTAAACCACTGGCAGATGGTCATCCGGCCGTTCGGATCGAAGAAAGGCCGGCGGAATATTCTGGAGCCGTCCGGAAGGTTGCCGTCGCGGGAGATGCCCTTGTATCCTGGGATCTCCATAATTTCTCCCATGGCCTGGTACGCGTATGCCTGTGAATCCGCGATCGTGAATTCCTCGCCCGCGAATCCCTTTTTGTCCACGGGAATACGAATCACATTGCCTTTGCCGTCAAGGGCCTGAACTTCCAGCCAGAGCATTCTTTCTTCCGAAGATCCCGAAGGGATATAGTGGCCGACCTTGCCGTTGTAAAGCTCCGCCCGGATTACGACCTTGGATCCGCGATTGATTTCCGGGCTGTCCGCGTAGAGAGCGATGTCGACGCTGCCTTTCAGTTTCTGGTTGAAATGAGGGCCATGGAACACATGGTGAGCGATGTCGCTTCTCGTTTTTCCCATGGGGGTCGATTTGCCCGGGGCGTAATGCATGTGACAGTCCTGGCATCGGACTCCCTGACTGCCGTAGGGACCGGCTTTCCACTCACGGTACGTTTCCTTGACCCAGGCGCCGTAAGGGCTCTGCTCGTCGTGGCAGTTCGCGCACAGCTCGGGGCTTCCGGTAAAAGCGGAGTATTCCGCCTCGTGGAACTGCGGTTCGGTATCTTTCCGGCTGCCGTATTTGACTTTTCCCGGATTGATTTTGTAGCTGAAATTATACGGAACTTCTTCCGTCGATCCGGTTATGCCGTGACAGATGTCGCAGCTGACGCTTTCGTTGGCCCGGGTTCCGGCTGCGGGCGGTTGCGGCGGTATGTCTCCGGCCAGAAAAGCGAGCGGCGCGTGGCAGCCGATGCAGCCCGACTTCACGTCTGCCACTTTTTCAAGTTTAAGCGCCTGGGGCAGCGCCAGCTTGAAGTATTCCGCATCGTCCCAGGGATGAGTAAAGGACTGGGACATGAGGCTCTGCTGCCATTCCTGATATATTTCACGATGGCAGACGCTGCATTGTTTCGGCTCGCTGAAATCGTCGTATGTGAATTTCCCCATTTCGGCGGCATGCCGGGAGGGAAGGAGAATAAGGCAAACGGAAATCATCAATACGATAAACAGGACTGTTCGCTTCATGGGAAACCTCCGTAGGCTCTATAGTAGAAATCCTTAAGGACACTTGCAATGATTTTAAGTCTGCAGCCGGATCCCGGACTGTTCATATGTGGAGAATTGATTCCCGGCATGTTATATTTCTGGCGCAAAATTCCGTTTGTATTGCGGAAACAAGCGGTATCGACAAAGGTTAAAGACTGACGATACCGCAGGGAGCTTTATAAGAAAGAAATACGAAAGAAGCGTTTTGGCAAAGGCAAAACAGATCACTGTTCACGGGAAAGTGCAGGGCGTCGGATTCCGTTATTTTGTGCAGCATGTCGCAAGGAAGCTGGGGCTGACCGGAAACGTGCGCAATTGCCCTGACTCTACTGTTGAAATTCTCGTAGAGGGGGACGCCGGGGACATTGAGAGACTGATCGAAGAGGTCCGACAGGGACCGCCGTTGAGCTGGGTGCACAGGGTCGACGTTGTCGATGTCCCGGCAAAGGGAATCTACAGCTCGTTTTTAATCGAAGGATGGTGACATGGACACAAAGCTTATAGAGGATCTTAAGGGAGCGATTCGAGAAATTCCGGATTGGCCGAAGGAAGGCATCCTTTTCTACGATGTGACGACACTGCTCAAGCAGGGACGCTACTTCCAACAGACTATCGACGCCCTGACGGAACCCTACAGGGAAAGCGGGATCGAGCTTGTATTGGGCATCGAAGCGCGGGGATTTATCTTCGCCCCGACTGTTGCATATGCGCTGAAAGCCGGTTTCATCCCTGTGCGCAAACCCGGGAAGCTTCCGGCCGACACTTTTGATGAAAGCTACGAGCTTGAGTATGGGACGGATAAGCTCGAGATTCACCAGGATGCGATCCTCTCCGGGCAGCGCGTGTTGATAGTCGACGATTTGATCGCTACCGGCGGCACCGCCAAAGCGACCGCGGCACTGGCGGAAAAGATGGGAGCCGAGGTTGCCGGGCTGTCCTTCGCGGTCGAACTTACCGCCCTGAAAGGACGGAAAAAGCTCGAAAAATACAACGTACACAGTGTCCTGAAATATTAGGAACAGAAGCCTGAAAAGATTGTAGGGGCGAACTGTTTTTGTCGTGACGTTGTATTGACTGTAGGGGCGAACCTTGTGTTCGCCCCTGCTGCATCAGGCAAGAATGTTGGAACGCGTGTGATCTTTACGACTCTCTGGAATATTCCCGGAATTCGTAGGGCGAACCTTGTGTTCGCCCTTTTCGAACGGAATTGATTAAATGCTA
>CAZPHK010000364.1:0-2973 GCA_964586015.1 uncultured Acidobacteriota bacterium
GAAAATTTTAAAAAAAAAGGGGAATTCTTTTTTAAATGCTTATCATTCGATATTTTCATCAGGAAAGTGATTCCTGTTCCGAGAAAAATGACAACTCAAATCCTTGAAGAGTCTTTGGAATGAAAATTGCACTACTAAAGAAAAATCCCGGGAATAATTAATGAAAATAAATAAAGTTTTTTTGGTACTAAATATAGTTTTCTTTATATTATTCGGCAGCTGTTTCTGTTTTGCTGACAATCCCATCATACAAACTATTTATACGGCTGATCCCGCACCAATGGTTCACAACGGAGTCTGTTATCTCTATACCACCCATGACGAAGACCAAATCATGGATAATTTTTATACCATGAATGACTGGAGGTGCTTTTCATCTACGGATATGCAGAACTGGATCGATCATGGAAGCGTATTGTCCTATCAATCTTTCAGTTGGGCGCAAGGCGATGCCTGGGCGGCCCAGTGTATCTACCGGAACGGAAAATTCTATTTATATGGGCCCATGACCCGTGCCAATGCAGGAGGGGCGAGAGTCATCGGTGTAGCGGTTTTCGACAGCCCGACAGGTCCCTTTTCCGATCCTTTGGGAAGACCATTAATAGCAAATAACGGTGCAAGTGATATAGATCCTTCAGTATTCATTGATGATGACGGTCAGGCTTACCTTTTCTGGGGACATACGACGTGCTATTATGTGAAATTAAATGAAGATATGATTTCCTATTCCGGCAGTATCATGACCGTATCTCCGACGCCGTCGAGTTATGTCGAAGGGCCATGGATATACAAGCGAAATGCCTTCGGGAAAATGGTATTGAAACCGAAACATGCGGTGAGGGTGGAATGAATGTGAGCACTATCGAAAACGGGGACTGGATAAAAATAAAGGGTGTTGATTTTGGCGCCGGCGCCAATTTGTTTGAGGCACGGGTGGCTTCGGCAAATAACGGCGGAAATATCGAAATCCGCCTTGGGAGCGAAACCGGCACACTTATAGGTACGTGTTCTGTTCCGGGTACAGGGGGCTGGCAGAATTGGGCAACCGAATCCTGTACCATCACCGGCGCCGACGGTGTTCATGATCTTTATTTCAGATTCACCGGTGGCCCCTACAGTTTAAACGGCACCAGTGATTATGTTGATCTCCCCGACGGGGGTCTTTATTGAAGCCAATACCGATGTGAATTGCTCAAATACGATTGACATCGTGGATGCACTTTTAATTGCCCAGTTTTATGTGGGGCTTGTTACTGATTTACAGTGCTGAGTGTAAGAATAGTAAATCAATGAACAAAAAAATATTGGAATGGAGTGTGGAAATTTCTGCATAAAAGTTTATTAGTTATATTCCCCATTAATTGGTTTTCCGGTATATTTAAAATTTAAGTGAAGAGGTAAACGAATGCATATTAAAAATTTAAAATCAAAAAGAATAGTATTCGTCACATTGATATCCATTTACGGCATATTTATATCAGGAAACGCGATGGCTGCCGATGTTACTGTTAACCTGACATCATCCAAACAATATATCAGGGGGTTCGGCGCTTCCAGTGCATGGTGTGGTGCAATCAGTGATAGTGTGATGAATTCACTCTATACTGATTTAGAGTACAGTATTTTGAGATTACGCATAGCCGAAAATGAAGGCTGGAGTAGTGGGAATTATAGTGCATGGGCCGACGAGTTGTCTAATGCCAAAAAGGCAGAAGCCAGGGGAGCTATCGTTTTCGCCTCTCCCTGGAATCCGCCCCCTTCCATGCAGGAAAGCTTTGCTAAAAGTAATGATTCCGATGCTCAACGTCTTCGTTATGATCTCTATGGCAGTTATGTGGAATATCTCAATGCCTTTGTCACCTACATGCAAAATAACGGTGTGGACCTCTACGCCATTTCTGTCCAAAATGAGCCTGATTATGCTATGGATTGGACCTGGTGGACTCCTGAAGAGATGCTCAATTTTATGAGAAATAATGCCGGTTCCGTCAATTGCCGTGTTATGGCGCCCGAGTCCTTTCAATTTCTGAAAAATATGTCGGACCCTATTCTCAACGATTCCCAGGCTTTGGCAAATATGGATATTTTAGGTGCACATTTTTACGGTACCAGCGTGAACAATATGGCCTATCCTCTTTTTGATCAACGAGGGGCCGGCAAAGAGCTATGGATGACCGAAAAATATTGGGATGATGATTCCATAAATAATGTCATGGGATTGGCAAAGGAAATTCATGATACTATGGTAACGGGTAATATGAATGCCTATATTTACTGGTGGATTACCTGGCCGAATGGTTTGGCGACCAGTTCCGGCGAGATTTATAAGCGGGCATATGTTATCGGGCAATTCTCAAAATTCATTCACCCCGGTTTTTATAGGGTTGATGCCACAGCCAATCCGGCCTCGGGTGTTTATACAAGCGCCTATTCTGGTGATGGCCAGGCGGTCATTGTGGCGGTCAATCAAAATTCTTCATCGGTGGATCAGAGGTGTGTATTTCAGAATGGTACACCGGCACAAGTTTCGTCCTATGTCACCAACAATGGAAGCAATATAGCGGCAGGTTCGTCGATTTCCGTATCAGGTGGTATTTTTACGGCAAACCTCCCGGCGCAAAGCATAACGACCTTCGTGGGCAGTTATTCCGGAGAGACCATTGCGCCGACACCGGCACCCACACCGGTCGTAACATTGGCCCCCCAACAGGAACCGATTTTCATGGGAGGTCCCTATTCACTTGATGGAGTTGGCGACTATGTGGATTTGCCGGACAGCTTAACCAACGAACTGGGGGATTTCTCCATTGCCTCCCGGGTGAATTTAAACTCCCTTGACAATTGGACACGTGTCTTTGACTTTGGAGGGGACACCACAATTTATATGATGTTCACACCGGTATCGGGTACCACTGGAAATCCCTATTTCCGCATCACCTTAACAGGTAATGACGGCGAACAGGGGCTTGATGG
>CAZPHK010000365.1:0-2946 GCA_964586015.1 uncultured Acidobacteriota bacterium
GGAGGGCTGCCGCGACACGCGCTGGACTCGATGGATGGATCAATTATGGCAGGATTTGCAGTATGGGCTTCGCATGATGCGCAAATCCCCCGGCTTCATAGTCGCCGCAATCCTGACCCTGGCGCTCGGCATCGGCATCAACAGCGCCATGTTCAATATAGTTAATACGATTCTGTTCAGGCCCTTGGGCGTCATTGAACCGAATAGCTTGATTCATATTTACCAAACCCCACCCTATGGCGGATCGCAGTATGACAGTTTTTCCTTTCGGGCATACGAATTTATCCGGAGTCACAACGGGGTTTTCTCCGATGTCCTGGCGTTTGGCGACTTTTCGACAGCATTTACCAGCGACGACACATCCGAGGTGATTATCGGGAATCTTGTCTCCGGCAACTACTTCGACGTTCTCGGCCTCAAGCCAGTGCGCGGGCGGACAATCGGCCCCGAGGAAGAACAACAAGCCGAAGGCGATCCTGTAATCATGATCAGCGATGGTCTATGGAACCGTCGTTTCCAACGCGATCCGGGAGTGATCGGCCGGAGCATAAGGCTGAATGGGCGTTCCTGCACTGTTATTGGTGTCGTTCCTTCCCGATTCCGGGGCCTGCTGAATGCTTCAATCATGCCGGCGGAAGCATGGATTCCCTTGAGTATGGCGGAACAAGTCGGATTAAAGCACCGTCCTGAGGCTCCATGGCTTCAGTTGACAGCGCGCCTGAAGCCGGGGGCCTCCATCGAGGCGGCCCAGGCCAGCATGCCTGCGGTGATGCGGGAATTGGAGCAGGCACTGCCGAAAATTTACAGGCTTTCGTCACCGGAGGACCGAGCTTTCCAGATCTCACTGTTCCGTGCCGACAAGATTATTTCCCGTCCCAGCGGGGATCGAATCCTGCATCTCCTGGCGATCTGTTTTTCGACGGTGGCGCTGCTCGTATTGCTTATTGCCGCAGCAAACCTGGCCAACCTCTTTCTGGCAAATACCGAAGAACGCGGCAGGGAGATTACTACTCGCCTCGCCCTTGGAGCCGGTCGCGGGCGTATTATCCTGCAACTCTTAACCGAGAATCTGCTGCTCTCGGTATTTGCCGGAGGGGTAGCCTTCTTGCTGGGGCATTGGCTGGCTCGAATCATGGTGATCTATTTTGGGAACATGCTTCCTTTCACGCTCCGGTTTGCCATCGATGTCAAAGTTGAGTGGAGGGGGCTTCTGTTAACTATAAGCGTGTGCCTGGCAACAAGCATGATCTGTGGTCTGGGACCGGCAATTAGCATGTCCAAGGTTAATGTGATTAGGGGGTCGAAGGTCTCGAATCCTGCTCTATTCGGGCACAGTCGGTATGCCATGCGCCACTGGCTGATTGTGCCGCAGGTTGCCCTTTCTTTGTTTTTGCTTCTGGTTGCCGGATTGTTCATTCGCAGCCTGCAGACTGCGCAATCTCAGGATCTTGGCTATGATCCAAGTCACATCGCGTTTATCACGCTTGATGTGAGTCTGCACGCTTATGATGAACCACGCGGCCGCGAGCTTTATCGAGTTCTCGTTGAAAGGGCGAGGCAGCTTCCCGGAGTTACGTCCGCATGTGTAGCTGACTGGCCGCCGCCGGACATAGATTATGAGACCGTTGGTCTGGAGTTGACAGACAGAGAATCGTCTTTTGCCAGACTTGCTCAACTCGTGCGTGCCGGAACCGGTTTCCAGGAGATGTTAAGTATTCCCATCATGCAAGGCAGGAATTTTTCCAGATGGGATCTTCAATCTGGCATCCCTGTTCTGATGATCGACCAGAAAGGAGCGGACGAGATGTGGCCCGGCCAGGATGCCGTCGGAAAGACAGTAATCATGCATCTGGGTGAAATGATCACATTCGGCGAAGGACCGCGAGCCGAGATTATTGGAGTAACAAAAGACATAAGGGGCGGACCGATCGACTACAGCAATAATCGCTCCTGTGCTTTTATCCCCTTCGAATCATACTACTCTCCTCGAATGAATCTGATCGCGAAAACCCAGGGCAGCGCGACATCCCTGATAGGACAATTGGGCGGATTGGTTAAACAAATTGATCCAAGGCTGACGGTTCTCCAGGCGCGGACCATGTCGGATTTTGCCGGATCGCTGTTTTGGACCACTAAAACTGCTGCTGTGATATCCACTGTTCTTGGTTTGCTTGGATTATTTCTTGGAAGCCTCGGGATTTATGCACTGGTTTCAAATGCCGTGGCTCGACGCACGCAGGAAATCGGAATCCGTGTTGCCATTGGGGCGGACAGACGCAGCCTGCTATTGCTGGTGATGTCCCAAACCATCAAAATGGTCGTTCTTGGATCTGTCCTCGGCCTGTCACTGGCTGTGGCAACAACAAGAATCCTGTCCAGCTACCTGTACGGAATCACGCCGACGGACTCCATGACGTTCATCATGGTTCCACTACTTTTTGGATTCATTGCCTTGCTGGGGTGCTACATTCCCGCGCGCAGGGCGACTCGCTTCGATCCTATGGTTGCACTTCGATCCGAATAGTATTCTTTGATCTGCTGATATCGACAGGTTACGCCCAAAGAGATCGATTTGCCCGAGATTGCGGGCGAGAAGCGGCGTTATGGGAAGTAAAATTACTTGGACCTATTAGGCACATCTCAGTAACTTAATCGGTGCGGATAGATCGAATAGAAGCCCTGTTTTGGGAATGACACTCCATCCGGATTTCCGATAATCTTCTTATGTCAACTTTCAGGAATTCGTGTTGATTTTCAGAGGCATTTTAATGCAGGTTAGGCGGGGGCCTGGACGGCAGGCAGAGACAGTCTAGAATCTTACGGATCGCATCGGGCGGATGAACCGCGTAGAGAATTCTCATGCGACTGTCGCATTCAGGACATTCCAAAACATCAATTAATTATTGAACTTGAAAATATGAAAGGACCCAGGAAGTTATGGCTGGG
>CAZPHK010000366.1:0-2932 GCA_964586015.1 uncultured Acidobacteriota bacterium
GGATTGGCATTAACCCGCATTTCTCACAGAGCCCCTGCTGCGGGTCAACGGGGGAGTTCTGCAAAGGTTTTTTGCATCCCCTCGATAAGAGCATCCGCATTCCGCACATGCGACAGGTCGTATACCCACCACGGGTCGTCCTCCCGGATATTCTGACGGGGCAATTCAAAAACCCGCTGCACAGCTGAAAATGCGCTTTCGGCATCACCGTCGATTTGGGCTAGCTGGCTCAGGGCCAGCAGCGGAGACTGCGCCGTAGGGTACAGTTTCGCCGCGCGTTCGTACTGTTCATGCGCTTCATCATGGCGCGAGAGTGCGGCGAGAGTACGCCCCAGGTAGAGCGAAATGTAATAGGACAGCTGGGGGTCGTCGATCCCTGCGGCCGCCTTGCGCAGTTCAACATAAGCCCTGGAGGGATTGCCCAGAAGCAGCAGGACTCTGCCGAAATGCAGCTGCGCCTCGGCGAAATCCGGATTTATTTTAAGAGCTTTCTTGAAAAAATCCCGCGCTTTCTTGAGCTCCGATTTTTTGGAGCCGTAGTAGACATCCCCTCCCCAGGGCAGCTGCGCGTTTTGGTTTGTCGGCAATGCCCACGTTTCATGCTGTGCACCGGCATAAAACAGGATTTTGCTGTCGGATGGAAACAGTTCCAGCATCCCTTCGAGATTTTCTTTCGCGTATGGAAGCAGGCGACGGCTTTGCAGGTAGGCGGTTGTGGCAATGTACCACCGCAGGACCATGTTGTCCTGCAGCCGGGAAAGATCGGCCGAGTCGATCAACCTGCGTGCATACTTCCAGTTGACTGTTTTGTGCTTGGCGGCGGCACGGCCGTCCAAAAAAATCCAGACTTGTTCACGCGGGTCCAGGTACCGGCCCGTTTCCAGTCCGAGCCGGGCAATGTCCGTGTGCAGCATTGCGCCCTGCATCAATACACGATTCAGATCCCCCTGTTTTACTTCAAGAGCCGTCAGCATCAGCCTGTTCCGTATCGGCGTTTTTGAAATTGTACGTCGGACTGATTTCACGGACTGGGATGCCAGTTCGGTTATGAAGTCCACGACAATTTCAAGGTCTTCCTCGTCCCAGCCGCCGATCTCCCTGGCAGACTGGTCCGCCTCGCCAGGATTGTGCAGTACGGCTGCTTCACGCCACTCCTTTACTTTCTGGAGTATATAGGCGGAATCCTTTTTTTTCTCATTTATGTCCGCGGGCGGAGATCCGATTAAAGCACTGAAAAGGACGGAAACACCGTTTCTTTCCGAAATAAGCGCAGATCGGCCCAAAGGAACCTCAGGACGGGTTGTTGCCGGATGGCCCGGATCAATGCATTGCTTCTGGATGGCACGTGTTCTGTTGACGCGTGGTCCTTCCGACAGCCCCGCTGGTATCAGGAGCGCAAAACTCAGTGCGCAGAAAATTTGAACGAGCATGCCCTGCCACCAATCTGTACGAAGCCACATATTGATAGTGTGAACTTTTTATCACAATTGAGCTTCTATTAAATGTCTTATAAAATAGATGCTTGTTCAATCAAAAATAATGAATAATATCGGGGAGTCTTTGTAAAAAATAAGGAAATATGCCGTGAATCGATGCCTGACATGTTCTGCCGCCGCTGTTTTACTGTTCTGCGCAACCGGTATTGCGCCTCAGGATGATACCTTGCCGCCGGAGAAAACCACGGAAACCGGGAAATCCGGGCTCAGGGTTAAAACGGAGCTTGTCGGGATCCAGGCTGTCGTTACCGATTCCAAAGGCAGAGTTATCGAGGACCTGAAGGAAGAGGATTTCGAACTGCTGGAAAACGACCGGCCGCAGAAAATCAGCTTTTTTACCGTTTCGAAGATTGAGGATGCGCAATCCGGTTCTCCTGCACCGGCAGCAAAATCAGTCACTGAAAAACCGGCCGAATTGCGGCGGGTGCAGGATCGGCTCAGAGAACCCCCCGTGAGAACGACTTTACTGTTTGTGGATAACCTGCACCTTTCCTTTTCGAGTCTCAACTGGGTCAAGCAGGCGCTGCACCGCTTCATAAGTGAACAGATGTCCGGCCAGGATGTCGTCGCGCTGGCGACCAGCCAGTCGCTCGGTGTCGCACAGCAGTACACACGGGACAGGGAGCTTCTGCACTACGCAATCGAACAGATGCGGTTCGGGGCCCTGAGCAGCACCAGTTATTTCACTCCCAATATTGCCGCCGGCGTTCTGGACGGACGCCAGGACGCAGTCAGTCTTGCGGTGGATATCGTGCGGGTGGAAGAGCACATAGAATGCCCGTGCTCGCTGCTGTTGACACTCGCGAGGACCAGGGCCCAGCAGATTCTTTCACAGACAGCCTATTCCAGGAGAAGCACCCTCGCGATCCTGGGGGATTACGCACAGCATATGATCGATCTGCCGGGCAAGCGAATGGTCGTGGTATTTTCCGACGGTTTTACCATGCGTGACAGCATGGGGGGAATAAGCCAGGACGCGCTTCATTCCACCATAAACCGCGCCGTTCGCTCGGGAGTCGTGATCTATTCCATCGATGCGGCCGGAGTGCGTCTTCCGCCGACGGTGGACGCCGGCAGGAGTCGTCCCGGACTGGGTTTCAGTGACGCGGGACTGATGGGCTGTTACAGGGATTGCCGGCAGGGATCCTCTCCCTTTATTCAGGAGTGTCTGGACCAAGGGGGATCGACCGCTGAAGCTGTTATGCAATGCTGCCTGAACAAGTGCATGGATGCGTTCCCCGGCACTTCCTGTCCTGAGGACAGAAATGCGGGTCCGAATCCGGTATGTTTCCCCCCCGGTCAGGGTATACTGGAAGTATACGTGAGTGAGTTTGAACAGGAGCAGCTGAACGGGCTCCATATGATGGCGGAGGAAACCGGAGGAAGAATGTACGGCAATACCAACAATCTCAACGATCTGCTCGGCCGCGCTTTCG
>CAZPHK010000367.1:0-2920 GCA_964586015.1 uncultured Acidobacteriota bacterium
ATGACCCGTTTGTCCCCTTTATGGCCCCTTCGCCATCTGGTGGCGCTTTTGCGGCGTAATAAGCCGAATGAGCCTTTTTTGAGCCGATTCCATTTTCCGGGCCGAATGAGCCGTTTATGGGCCGTTTCGTCGGCAGCGCGTAGTAGGCACCTCGCCCGGCTCCCATGGGGCTGAGCAGGCCCTTGCCCACAAGGTCTCCGAGATCTCTTTTGGATGTCGCCCGGGTGGCCCCGGTGACACGCTGGTATTCGCCTGTCGTGATACGTCGCTGATGTCTGATTGCCTCCCGTTCGCCGGCCAGTTCCTTCTGCACGCTGCTCACGAAGACCAGTTCCTTCATTGTGGCCCTCCACCCTTGGAAGCGGGAGCAACGATCTCGTCGAGCAAGCCCTCGGCTTCGTTCTGAAGGGCTTCGAGGTCGGCTTTAATTTCATCGAGGGACCGCAAGGGGGTCGGTTTGTAAAAATGGCGGGTAAAGGAGATTTCGTAGCCGATCTGGGTCTTGGTGTCGTCAATCCACGCATCGGGCACATGGGGCAGCACCTCGCGCCGGAAGAAGGCCTCGATCCCTCCCTCTTCCAGCAGCGGCACTTGCTCGGTATCCCGAAGGGTTGAATCCGGCTCGTACTCGACGATTGCCCCCGGATTGCCGATGGGAGACGAATAGAGACCCCGAATGGGAGCCGCTTCGGTCTTGCCCGGCTTGTGGACTTTCTTGAAAACCGGCTCGGCGCTTTCGTCCCGCTCGGCGAGCGCTGTCTTGAGCAGCCCCTGCCGCTTCGCCGTCAGCTTGACGCCATGTTCCTTGGCGTCATCCTCTACGGCATCCATGAACATGTTGAAATTTAGGTGCGGTCCAGCGCCCAACCTTTCGGCCACGCGGTCAACCACATTGGCCAAAGGTTTATCTTTGACATCATCACAAACAGCACGGAATTTCGCGCGTTGTGAAGAGGAAAGGTCTGCTTTCAGCCGCAGCGGCCGCTCGACCGTGACTTTCCAATAACCAAAGGCGGCGTTGGGGAAAATTTTCGACTGCTCGGACGCCTCAAAGGCAAGAAAGATGTCGGTGATCTGCCGGATCTGTCCATCCGAAAACTCGCAGTTTTTCTTGCCCAGGTTCTTGCGCAGCGGTGTGTAGATGCCTGTGGCGTCGATGAGCTGAATCTTACCCTTGCGATGCTCGGATTTGCGGTTGGTGAGCACCCAGATGTAGGTGGCAATACCGGTGTTATAGAACATGTTCAGCGGCAGCGCGATGACGGCCTCACACCAGTCGTTCTCGATGATCCAGCGGCGGATATTGGACTCGCCCTGGCCTGCATCACCAGTGAAAAGCGATGAGCCGTTATGGACCTCGGCGATGCGGCTGCCCAGCGGTGTGTTGGGATTCATCTTGGACAGCTTGTTTACAAGAAACATAAGTTGTCCGTCGCTGGAGCGGGTGACAAGCGAGAGTTCTTCGCCCTGGTGCTGAACGGTAAAGCGGGCGTCTGAAAGGTCTCTTTTTCCACCCATACGTTCGAGATCGGTCTTCCAGCTCTTGCCGTAAGGCGGATTGGAAAGCATGAAGTCGAATTCCATTGACGGAAAAGCATCGGAAGAAAGGGTCGAGCCATACTTCATATTCTCGGCAGCCTGGCCTTCACCTTTGATCAACAGATCGGCCTTGCTGATGGCATAGGTTTCCGGTTGAACCTCCTGTCCGAACAGGTGAATCGACACTTCCTTGCCATGTTCGTTGGCGAGTTGCTCAAGAGTTTCCTCGGCAACGGTAAGCATGCCTCCGGTACCGCACGCGCCGTCATACACGCGGTAGGTGGCGTCCTTTATGTCATCAGCGATGGGAAAGAAGATCAGGTTGGCCATGAGCTTTACGACATCGCGGGGTGTGAAGTGCTCGCCGGCCTCCTCGTTGTTTTCTTCGTTGAATCGCCGGATCAGCTCTTCGAAAATCGTGCCTATGGCGTGATTGTCCAGCCCGGGTAAGCGCACGTTGCCATCCTGATCGAAGACCGGGTCCGGACCGAGATTGATGTCGTTGGATGTGAACTTTTCAATGAGACTGCCGAGGATGTCGGCTTCAACCAACGTGGGGATTTGATTGCGAAATTTGAATTTATCGAGAATCTCTTGAACGTTCGAGGAAAAGCCATCAAGGAAAGCCTCAAAATCAGCTCTTAGTTGTTGCTGTTTGGCGCGTGCACGCAGGTCGCGAAGGGTAAATGGGGATATGTTGTAGAAGGCGTTCCCAGAGGCCTGGCATAAAGCGGCTTGTTTGTTGGCGACCCCTGCATCGTCGAGCTGCTTGCTGAGCTTGAGAACGGCTTGCTTGTAAGGCTCGAGCACGGCATCGAGCCTTCGTATGACGGTCATGGGAAGAATGACATCACGGTATTTGCCCCTGACATACACATCTCGCAGCACGTCGTCAGCGATGTTCCAGATAAATCCGGCAATCCAGTTAAGGTCTCCGTTTGGCATATTGCTCCTTCTTTATCATAAGCCTAACGGTCCGCTTGAAGGGTGCGTGTGGAGCGGCAGCCTAACAAGCGTTCCTCTCAAGCGTGTTCGGTTTCGCTATTTTATCTCATAACCGTATTTTTTAAACCATTTTGCTACTTTTGTATACAAATCCAAAATCGCTGGTGCCCTAATTTCACGCTTCTTGGGCGGCATTGGAGCAGAAAAAGGTGGAATTCCATCGAATTCCAAAACCATATGAACTGGATTTTTGCCCGAATTTTTTATCGATATTGTTGACAAATAATGCAGGTAATCCTCTGATTTCGGGTGGTAAAACTTGGCTGTTAACACCCTTTGTTCCTGATATATTATTGATGTCGTCATCGTAACCCTGCTTTATCCAATACGATTAAAAACCAAACATAATACTACCCGACACTTTTTTCGGGTAGGT
>CAZPHK010000368.1:0-2890 GCA_964586015.1 uncultured Acidobacteriota bacterium
GCGTGGAATGTGCCAAGAAAAATATCAAAATAATATGGGTGTCCAGGTTTTCTCCATCTTAAAGAAAGATTTGCTGTATCCGTATGGAATGAGTATCAACCGACTGGCAAAGGAACTCAAAGTTCCTGCCAACAGGCTGAGTATGATTATTAGCGGAAAGCGTGGGATTTCTCCGGATACATCATTACGGCTTGCGCGTTACTTCGGATTTACGCCTGAATACTGGCTGAATATGCAAACACATTATGATCTTGAAATTATTCGGCGCCAATCCATGAAGCAGATCGAAAAGGAGATTAAGCCTCGTGAGGCTGCGTAAGAGTATTAATCATAATTTTTTGATACGACGGCAAAAATGATCAAAGAATTGGTTTGTGATGGATCCCATGTAACCATGATGGATACAGGCATATGTTCTCCAGCGTAGGGTACGACACTTTGACAGGATCGTTCCGGCAAAGAACGGGATGTAACCGGCCTCGATTACTTCGGGGCACTTTCTCCTTGCTTCTGAGTTTTTATTTTAAGGTGGGTTCCAGAATCCACTGGGGAGGCTCGAGGCGAGGCTTGTAATAATACCCTTTACGGTAGATCATTCTGCTTGAAGGCTTCAGATATTCGATGGCGATCCGATGATAGGTTTCCGGCGACAGATGCTGATTGGAAATATACGTCAGGTAATACTTGTTCTTTATTTCCTGCACAATTTCACTGCAGTACTTTCCTATCTGATGGTAATCTTCAGGGAAAAAAGACCTTCCACCGGTTTTTTCGGCCACTTCTATCATTTCCTCTTCCCTCCTGTCGAAATACAAATCGATCAGGTTCTCACTATCGCCGAATAGCTCCCTGTAGATTTCGTTTAGAATAATGACTTTTCGCTCCAGCTTCAAATCTCTGCGAATTAATACGGTCTTTGAAATAACATAGAGGGACGCCTGGGACTGGACGATTTTCCGGGACGCTTCCTTGAAACTGGCAATGCTCTGATTATCCCGGCAGTCCGTCAGGAGGATGATGGCCTTGCGTCCCTCCGTATCCATAAGCTGTTTTTTTGCCGCGAGATACATGGCGTCGTAAAGCGCCGTACTATAACCGAAACGTACCTTACCGATTGCTTTACGCACTTTTTTCATATCATCCGTCCAGTCCAGAACCAGACTTACCTGTTCATCGAAAGCAATGACGCAAACACGATCTCCGCTTGAAAGGACTTTTGTGAATTCTTCCGCCACATCCTTTATGTTGTTCCTGTCCTCTTTCCCGCTTTTGCTCGTATCCAGCAGCAGAATTAAGGAAACGGGTTTTGTATCCCGGCCGAAACTGCGGATTTCCTGCAGCGTTTTGTCTTCCCAGACCCGAAAATACTCTCTCCGGAGGTCTGTAACCATAAGACCGCGGTCATCAAAAACGCTGATGGGGACTTCGACCAGGTTGACGGAAACGGAGAACTTTTTAGCAGGGCGTTCCTGCATTGCAAAAAATTCCGCTCCGGGGGAGACAATAAATAGTAGGGAAAGTGCCAGTAAGCAAGTACGCATTTTATTTCAAAATATCGATGAATCCATTACTTATCATAACGCTTGATTCCATATTTATCACAGGATTGTTGGAATTTGTAGGGGCTGAAAAATCGGGAATATAGAGCGGAAGCAACCAAATATTTCCCGAAACTCGATCCTTAAGGTATGATATCCGGTATTCGGCAGTCCTACCCGCCGGCTTTCAGCCGGCGGACATTATCAGTCGATGTCCTGGAGGACCTTTTATGACGTTACCCAATTTCGCTTTTTTCAAGGGCCGCATCATTCCTTACAGTGAGGCAAAAGTCGGCGTCCTGACGCACACATTCAATTACGGTACCGGCGTATTCGGCGGCCTTCGTGCATACTGGAATACCGACGAGGAACAGCTTTTCATTTTCAGGCCGTTGGATCACTATCGACGCTTTATCGATTCGGCCAAGCTGCTCCTAATGGAGCTTCCCTATTCCGAGGCGGAACTGGTTCGGCATACAATCGATCTTCTCAAAAAGGAGAATTACCGCACGGACTGCTACGTCCGCCCTATTTCCTATTTCAGCGATGAAATCATCGGAGTGAAACTGCACGGATTAAATCCGGAAATCACCATTGTAGCCATCCCGTTCGGCTCCTATGTTCCGAACGAGGAGGAGAGCCACGTGACGGTCTCCTCATGGAAGCGCCTTGACGACAACATGGTTCCCGCGCGCGGAAAAATCTCCGGCGCCTACGTCAATTCGGCGCTTATTAAAACCGATGCGCAGAGATCCGGCTATGATGAAGCAATTGTACTCAACCAGGACGGGCACATTTCCGAAGGGTCCGCGGAAAACATCTTCCTGATCCGCAAGGGCGTTGCCTGTACCCCGGCCGTAACGGAGAATATTCTTGAAGGCATTACCCGCCGCATGATCATACAGCTGCTGAAGGATGAAATGGGAGTTGAAGTCCTGGAGCGGCCTATTGACAGGACCGAACTCTATCTGGCCGAGGAGGTGTTTTTCTGCGGCACCGGAGTCCAGATCGCGGCCATCACAAGCATCGACCATCGCCTGATCGGGACCGGACGGATCGGGCCTGTAACCGACCGGCTGCGACAGCTGTATTTCGATGTAGTCCGGGGAAAGAATCCGAAGTACCGGGATCTCTGTATGCCGGTCTATACATAAAACCGTTGCACGTTGAACGTTAAACGTTAAAAGAAAAAGCATCGTTGGAACGTTAAAACAATAGGCCCATGGAAAGCCATCCTAACGTTTAACGATGCTTTTCGTTTTTAACCTGCAACGTGTAACGTGCAACCAGCAACGGTTTTATTTCTTTGGCAATCTCCCGTAAATCCTGTTCATTTCATAAAGGCGCGAGGC
>CAZPHK010000369.1:0-2881 GCA_964586015.1 uncultured Acidobacteriota bacterium
ACTTGAAAGGCCGGTGTTTCCTGTTAAGTTAACGGCATTGGGTCCGACCCCAATATTATGAATGTGAAAGAGGCGATTGAGAATCGGCGGAGCATCCGCTGGTATGACGGGAAGAAAGTCCCTGATAACGTCATTGACGAAATATTCGACGCCGCGAGGCGGGCGCCCAGCGGCTGCAATGCCCAGCCCTGGCGTTTCCGCGTCGTACGGGACAGGGAAACCGTCGAAAAATTGAAGCGGAAGAAGGCGTTTCCGCAGGACTTTGTCTACGAAGCGCCTGCCCTCGTCGTCTGCTGTACGGACCCTGCCGCCTACGCCGGAAGGTACGGGGGTGAAAACCAGGTTGAGGACGGGACGGTCCCCGAAGATCCTGTTGAACGCAAGGCCATGTTCCGCATTGTTGAAGAAAAAGCGGCCGCAAGAGCCCTCCGGGATCTGTCCATCGCTTCCGCATTCATGGTCCTGCGAGCCACCGAACTGGGACTGGGGACGAGCTATATCGGGTTGATCGAAGAGGCGGTGCTTCACGAGGCGCTTGAAATTCCCGGGAACCTGATAATTCCGTTTGTCATAACAATGGGGTATGCCGCTCGGCTGCCCTCCCGCACGCCTAGAAAAGATCTTAGGGAAATACTGTTTTAATTCCACCAATGTACATTCCATGAATACCGGCCTGCATTTCATGATATTTCAGAATGCAGGAAAATTCTGAAATATCGCCTGAAGTATTAACGCAAATCCTTTTTATACAAAGATTTAGTCTTGATGTGGCTCCCTTGGCATGCTCCTTGCGCTCTACAGATAAGCGAAAGGAGACAGCTATGAAAATACTGTTGATTGCGCCGGCATCCGGCAGATGGAAGAAAATAGGGCGTTCCGGCCTATTCAGAGGGAAAGCCTTCCGTTTTTCGCTGCTCAGCCTGTTGAGTCTGGCGGCCGAAACTCCGCCGGATGTTGAAATCACAATTATTGATGAACAGGTCGATGACATCCCTTGGGAAGAGGATTTCGATCTCGTGGGAATCACCTGCATGACGGCGGCGGCGCTCCGTGCGTACGAGATTTCCGCGCAATTCAGAAAAAAGGGGGTCCCGGTCGTTCTGGGCGGGATGCATCCCACATTCTGTTACGGGGAAGCGATCCGTCACGCCGATGCGGTGGTTGTGGGGGACGCCGAAGGTGTCTGGACGCAGGTGCTGGAGGACGCCGCAAAAGGCTGTCTGCAGGGCATATACAAAAACGAAATCCCGCCGTCATTGAAAGGTCTGAAACGGCCGCCCCGTCACCTTCTGAAGGGAAAGAATTACGGGACCATCCAGGCGGTGCAGGCAACGCGGGGGTGCGCCAACAGCTGCGACTTCTGCTCGGTTGCCGCGTTTCACCATCAATCGCAGAGATATCGTCCCGTCGAAGAGGTCCGGGACGAGATCGCGGCCATGCCGGAGAAATTCTTTATTTTTATAGACGACAATCTGACCGCGGACAAAAGCTACGCGCGGGATCTTTTCCATGCATTGATCCCGCTGAAAAAGAAGTGGATCACCCAGTCCACACTGACTGTTGCGGAGGATCCCGGTTTTGTGAAGCTGGCGGCGAAAGCAGGGTGCATCGGCCTGTTTGTCGGGCTGGAAACCTTTTCGGGCGACAACCTGGATGCCGTGCACAAAACCTGCCATCGGGTGGAGCAATACCGCGAAGCGATACATTTGCTGCATTCCTGCGGAATCGGTGTTGAGGCGGGTATCGTTCTCGGTTTCGATAACGACACTCCTGAAGTGTTCGGCCACACCCTCGACATGCTGGATACGCTGGAGGTGGATATCATACAGGTCTCCATTTTCACTCCGCTTCCGGGCACGCCCAGGTACCGGGCGATGGACGGTCGAATCATAGACCGGAACCCGTCGCATTACGATTTCCACAATGTGGTTTTTCAGCCTCGAAACATGACCCGGACGGATCTGCAGGCCGGCCATGACTGGGTGACCCGTGAATTCTATCGTCCCCGGCGTATCGCCCGAAGGCTGCTGCGCCATATCCGTCGGCCGGGCGGGCTCCGTACGCTGCCGTACCATATCGCCCTGAATATGGCGTATTACGGGCGTGTGGTTCGATGGAAGATCAAGGGATTCGATCCCGCAAAGAGGAGCGCCGGGATAAGAGAAAGGGAGCCTGAATTTGCATCCGCTGCATAGGCAGGTGCTCGGCATGCCGTGCCCCTGCCTGTGCGCAGCGCGGAATCTGTTACGCGTTGTCTTCCGGGGATTCTTCGAAGATCAGGCGCTGTTCCTTGAGCGGATCGAGCTCCAGGCGGCTCTCGGTGTCGAAAATCATCGTGGGCCGCTTTTCCGCGTCGTAGGAATTCCACTGGGGAAGCCCGCTTTTGGATGTGTTCGGATTGCCGGATGCGGCAAAGGCGATCCAGGTTTCGCTCAGCGTATCGGCCATCTTCTGCGCTTGCGCTCCGCCTCCCGTCAGCGCAGTTCCGCCGCCTTCAACGTTGTCGAACACGAACGGCATTTCCAGACCGTGCGGCGAGATCAGCTTTCCGTCAAGGACGGGCGTTTCCCAATCAAGTCGATACAGGTACGCCGGCGCTTTCCCGAGAGCCGCCTTGCGTTCGGCAATCGTGACCGATCCGGATCCCATTCCGGAATAGCTGGCGGCTAGAAAATAGAGTCTGGACGGGGATATCTCCGGGTACTGCCGGCGATAGGCTTCAATCAGCCGGTCCGCATCGGGACCGGCCAGCTTCTCTATCCTGTCGCGCATTCCCGCTTCGTCCAGGGACCAGAGCTCATCCTGTCCCAGGGAAAACGCCGTCTGTTCGGTCTTGTTCCATCCGACCATGACCGGTACGTCTTCGGAAAAGGTGGTGGCT
>CAZPHK010000370.1:0-2868 GCA_964586015.1 uncultured Acidobacteriota bacterium
CTTGCTCTGACGCCATGCGTTTTGATCGGGCTGAATTTTCACCAGCGCCTCATCCTCTTCCGAGAAGTCCTCAAACATGGCGATCGGCTCGCTGTATGGCGCACTGTGAGAGGCGGTTGGGGCGATTGTTTCATTGAACCGCCTCGTGCCGGGAGTGGGCAGATATGCTTCCCGGGCCCCGATATGGCTCATGATCTGATTGGATGGCAGCATCGGCAGCACATTGAGCATCGGACACATGCGATGCAGCGTTTTTGCCACCGTGAGATACATCGCGTTCCCATCCAAGGACGTATATTCGTTCACAACGTCCATGATGGTGCTATAACCAAGTACATCGGTCATGGGTTATTTCCTTTCTCTCTCCATCCAATCAGAAACGGGCTTAATATCCGCTTTGCGGGTATTTGGGACTATTGGGATAATCCCATTTCCCGGTTTTAGCGGGATCGTTCTGACCGGAGGAAGAACCGGGCGGGGTAAAATCCTCGCCCAAAATCTTATAGGCGTTAATGAAAACGCGGGTGAGAACCGGGTTGTTGCCGAGTCCGGATTCGTCCAGGAATTTGAAAAACTCGTTTCGCTGCGCTTCATCGGGAATGAGTTTCCCGATTGCACGGCGGCCGCCTTCCACGGATTCGTCGAACTTTTCTCCGACTTCCTTCCTCAGTTCCTTTGTGGCGTTTTCAGTTTCGGTTTTCCTTTTCTGGATCTGTTCATCGACGGCGCCCTGGACGAAGGAATTCCATCCCTCGACCAGTTTGGAAGCCTGCGTTTTGGTCAATCCGAGATCGTAAAACATCGGCTTGGCCCAATTCACAAGGGTTTCATCGAGATTATCTCCCGTAATTTCGTACTGATCCGCGCTTTCCGGCCTGCCGAGGGAAAGGTAATAGGCTTCCTTTTCCTCATCCGATGCGTTCTCAGGCAATTTCGGGATAGAACCATCCAGTTTGGATTTCAGAGCCTCGCTTTCGGTCTTGATTTCAATTGCTGATTTGACGAAATCTCCCGGCTTTTGAAAGGTCTTGACCCATTCATGCTCTTTGTACTCGTCAGGCAATGCGGCCCGCCATCCGAGGGTGTTAGTGTTGGGATCTCCTTGATTCTCCGGATTCTCCGGATTCACTTGGGGTTCATCTGGCATTAAATTATCTCCTTTGCCTTGAATTCACTCGGCTTAAATGCACGGGGCAAAAGAAAAGGCGGACTGCGTGAGTGTGTGGCCCCACACGGCCCGCCTTTTCCAAACTCTGCGAGCTTCCCGAATCCGGCCGGAAACGGGCTTGCCCTTAACTGATTAAATCAATCCTTCTGTTTCGTCTTGGTTTCCCCGCGAACTGCGGAGTTGCCTTTATATCACATATGAACGTATTCGTTCTTTTTCAGCCCGAATTTTTTGTTCGGGCCGGAAATGGTGCGGATCCTACCGCCCGATTCCCTTCAGGTATTAAAGGCTTCCGGCATAAGATCACCCTTTCTTTACGGGCTTGGTTTCGTTCAGAAACCGGACAAACAGCGGGATGATATCCATACGGCTGAATGCCCCCATGATAATGTTCATGATGCTTCCCTTAATGGGTATCTCCTTGTAGAATTCCGCACCGTCCCACAAGATTCTGTCTCCGGATTTCCGGATGTTATGCTCATTGATTTCTTCTAAGGTGAAACACAGATCCAGCCGGAACAGCATCACGTCGGAAGAAGTGAGCGGACCGGCAGCGGGGAGTATCTGCTGCAACATTATCCGTTCCTTTGCGCTCAGTTTCATGACGTCTTCTCTTCGACCGAGAAAAACGGCTCAAGCAACTGAAGATCCTCGACGGAAAGCAGGTTGTCGTTGCCCCGCAAAAGCGATATGAGGCTGTCCAGGCTCATCTGCATCGGAGCGATATCGCTCGGCGCCTCAAGAAACTCGCCGAATTCCTTCTCGAATTTCTCGAATTCAGGACTGCCCCGCTCGATCCGGATCTGTTCCGGAGGAGTATCTTCCGGAGCGTCGGCAACGCGGAGAACTATCTTCACCCGTTCGTTGTCGATTATCTGAAATTCATCTGCAATGCCCTTGGCGTATTTCATCAGCTTGTACGCCGTCATGGGCGGGAAATTCAGTTTGCTCAATTTCACCCATGAAGCGTTCGCCATCAGAATGTCGCCAAGTTTAATTTTCATCGTCATAAGTTTGCGGCCCCCTTTCGCCGCCCCTTTGGTTTTATCACGGAAGGCCGGAAGGGGATACCGGCTTTTCGGGAATTACCCTATCCGCGATTTCCCTGCTACTATGCGTACGTCGAAGCCTTCAGAAGAATATCATAGGCAACTCCGTCGATATTGATTCTGAGGCCATGGGTCGCCGAAACCGTCCCTGTGGTATGGAAAATATTCGTCGCCGATGAAGCGGCTCCCATTCCGTTGAGTGTAATCAGATCGCCTCCAGCGCGATAGGTTGTAACGTCTGCTCCATTAGCGGAAAGGAAAAGCAATGCCGTTTTTGTCCCGACCGCCGCGCCGGAAGGAATATTCAATTCCACTTCCAATGGAGCATAGTTTCCATCGACACATCCCGCAGAAAGCGTCATTTCCGCGCAGATTGCAGAACCCATTCCGGCAGTCTTGCCGGATGCGCCATATTCCACTTCTCCCTTGAACGCATTCGACCATCCCCCGAGCGCGACGTTCGCTGTCATGTACGCCCGGATGCGCCCGCCTACCTGTGCTGCCCCGGTCAATGTCGTGTGGAAAAGCACTGGCTCGAAGCTGGTGCTTCCGTTAGTAGACGCGCAGGTGGTGTAGATCTGAAGCGTTTTTTCGGTATAAAGTTTCTCCTGGGCCCTCCCCGAATGCCCTATGGACAACGGCCCGTCGCCG
>CAZPHK010000371.1:0-2840 GCA_964586015.1 uncultured Acidobacteriota bacterium
CTGTTTCCACAAAACGGTGTCATCGGGATAGTGCTGGAGTTCCCGGCGGTAAAGCCGGGCAGCTTCTCCGAACGCCCGGGCGGCCTCGTCATTTTTCCCAGTCTGATTCGCTTCATTGCCTTTACGTATCCAGTTTTCAGCCTTCTCAAGATTCGAAGGTTCTGCTTCGGGGATCACCTGAAAATCGAGGGATCGGGCGGCAAGACTGTGCTTTTGCCCTGCCCGTTTGTCCCGGACCTGCAGCTGAAGTATGTAATCTCCCGGTGGCATCGTTTTGCCCAGGCGCAGCCTTTTTTTAATCGGAATCCTTGCAGGATCGCTGACGCCATTAAGATCCACGGCTTCGGGATCGCTACGGAAAATTTCATTCACGTCCCTGAAAAGAACGGTCTGGGTTTCCAGATCGGGCGGCAATCCCCGGCGGGTGTCCGCGTTATAGATCAGTGCCAGGTATTCTACACTCTCGCCCGGTTGGTATTGCCGGATCGCCGGGCTCTTTTCCCGGTTCTGTCCGGTTGAGTAGAACTGCTCCGGGGACTCCCCGCCAGTTCCCGGCAGAATCAGCCGAACATCCTCATTTCTGCTGATTGCAAAAAGATCCGAAAGAGCCAGGCGTTCCTTACTCAGGTCGGGGATCTCTATGAATTGATAGGCGGAGCCGATCTTTCCCGATCCCTGGTCCTTTACCGCCAGCCGGACAAACCAGGCTCCGGGATCCTTGGCCGGAATCGTGATGGAAAATCTAAGACCGTGTTCCCGGACGGATAGAAGGCCCGGGTTGTTTAAGGGGATTTTGTGCTCCATCCTGCTCGAATCCCGGATCAGGCCGTCGAGGCCGGTTGTGGTCGCATACGTTTCCAGGGAGACGTAACCCTCTCCGTTACCGTCACGGAGAACGGTCAGCTGCCTGCCCGGCAGGTGTACCCAGGCCCTCAGCAGGTATTCCCCCTTAGCGGGATTGTAAACGTAGCCGGAAGAAAGACGGACCATCAGATCGTCGTGTTGAAGGGGGGAAAGCATTGCCTGCGCCAGCGGGTCTGCGGATGGAGCAGGCGCATACGGGGTTTCTTCGGTTGTACTGAAGAAACCGGAGCGGGACCGCACATGCACGCCGGGCCGTTTCACCCGGACTTTGATTTCGTGATACCTGGACTTGCCGTCCTGCATTTCTGCAATAGTCTTTTCATCGGGCCGGTAGCCGATGAGGTAGTAGATTTCACCGTCTATGGAGGCTTCCTGTAATCCGCGGAAGGTAAGATTGCGGTCTTTTATAAACAGCCCCCCGGTTTCCTGAGACATTACGTCCAATCCCTCCCGCGTTTTCGTCATGTAACTTGTGGAAATGTCGAGGTTTGCAGCCCAGGCGATACCTCTCGGATCGATGGCGTGGATGACGACGGTTGCCCGGTTGGCGTCCTGAATCATCCGAAGCATCCTGTCCTTGACAGAGTCGCTCAGGTTCATAGAGAATACCGCGCCTGCGTTATCTTCATCATAATCGTCGAAATTCATTATCAGGTTTTCGCTGAAAAGTATGAGGCTTTTTCTACCGGGAAGGGTCCCCATGCCGTTCAGAGCATATCGAATGGCTGCCAGGGTCCCCATCGTGACTCCCCTCATGCGTTCTTCCGAAAAAGCCCCGGATCCTCCGACACGGCTGAGAATGTTGAAGCGGATGCGATCGATTGCGTCGTAAAGTATCTTTTTGTCGCCCGTGAACTGCTGCAGGCCGCCCATTCCCAACCCTGTCGTGATCACGGCCACGAGATCGCCCGGCTGCATTTCCTCAACGACCCACTTCCTGACGGCTTCCCGGGATCGAACGGTATTTTCGAAGGAGAGTCCCAAATCGTCCACTACAAGGGCTACCACACGTCGTATATCTTTGGGCGTTAATCGGATCGGTGTCTGCGGAGGCTGGAGCAATTCTCCACGGGATTCCTTGGGCGATTTTTGCACGGCGGGGCGGGGAATAACGGGCGGCTGCAGACGAGCCAGGGAAAAGTTGGTAATTTCCTGGGGCTTGCCGTCCTGCAGAATGGTGAAGTCGTCGGCGGTCAGGTCGATAACGGGCCGGCCCTCTTTGTCCGTAACCACGGCATCCACCTGCACCAGGTTTACATCGACGCGGAATATCTTAGTATCGGCAGGATCCTGTATCGTTGAGGGTTGTTCGGTCTGCGCCGCCGCCGGGGTGCCTAGAAACAGTAATGCAGGGAACAGATACCGGATCATGGGCATTCCCTCCGTTCAGGATTTTGTGAAATGCTTTATTCCCGTGCTGGTACTCCGGTTCTATGCTTATTTTTAATATCCTGCATAGAAACAGAATTATCCATCTTTTTTACAGTAAGTCTTCTTAAAGAGTCGGATGCCGGGGAGTGCGGAATGGTTCAACAATTTACCGACGCAGAAAAAACTATGTCTTTCAATGCCGTTCGGCTCGCTGCTGTTTTGGCGAATACATACTTCAGCCTTTTCAGGGTTCAAAAGTTGCTATTCAGGTACAACTTCAAAATCCAATACTCCGGAAACGAGGCTGTCTGCTTTCTTTGCTTTTTTGTCCTTTACCTGAAGCTCCAACAAGTAATATCCGGGCTGTATCGTTTTCTCCAGGCGGAACAATTTTTTAACGGGAATACTTTTATAATCATCCACACCGTCAAGGATTACAGCTTCGGGCCTGCTTTTGAAAACCTCGCTTCCATCCCGGTAAAGCATTACGCGTGTTTCCAGATCGGGCGGTGATTCCTTTTTGATTGTCGCATTGTAGATCACGGCCATATATTCGATGCTTTCCCCGGGGCGGTATTGCCTGACTGCCGGACTCCCGGCTTCAT
>CAZPHK010000372.1:0-2827 GCA_964586015.1 uncultured Acidobacteriota bacterium
GACTGAATCAGGAAGATAATCGGCTGTGGCGGTATCCGTATAGGAAATAGACGATCATACCGATGACGAGCCATCCGCCGAATCTCAGCCAGGTAACCGCCGGGAGGCCAAACATAAGGTAGACGCAAGCCAGGATGCCGAGGACGGGAATAATCGGCACGAAGGGCGTTTTGAACGCCCTGGGCCTTCCCGGCTCGCGGCGGCGCAGAATCAGCACACCTGCGCATACCAGCACGAATGCAAAAAGCGTTCCGATGTTGGTCAGGTCCACCATCTCGTCGATAGTCGTGAACATCGACGTAACTCCGACTGCAACCCCTGTGAGAATGGTGGTCACGTGGGGAGTCCGGAACTTCGGGTGCACGGCGGCGAATTTCTTCGGAAGCAGGCCGTCGCGGGCCATGGAAAAGAATATCCTCGGCTGCCCCAGCTGAAATACCAGAAGAACCGCCGTGTGGGCCACAACGGAGCCGAATGCTACGATGCCCACAAACAGATTTCCCCATTTTTCGATATTCGCGTACTGAAGCGCCAGCGTCAGGGGTTCCGCCTGCCGGGTGGCCAGAACCTGTACCAGTGCGCGGTAGGGGATGATTCCGGTAAACACCGCGGCAACGAATAGGTATATAAGCGTACACAGGATCAGCGAACCGATGATTCCGATGGGAAGATCGCGCTTGGGATTTCGCACTTCTTCGGCGACTGTCGACACCGCGTCGAACCCAATGTAGGCGAAAAAGACAATGGCGGCTCCCGCCTGGATTCCGGCCCACCCGTTCGGGGCGAAGGGCGTCCAGTTTTCCGGCTTCACACACTTCAATCCAATAAGGATGAAGAATCCCAGGACGACGAGTTTGATCATCACCATCGCCGCGTTGGTGCGCGAGCTCTCACGAATGCCGATCACAAGGAGGATCGTAATCAGTGCAACGATGCCGGCTGAAAGGGCATTGAAAACGACAGGCACGCCAAAGACATGAGGCGCACTTTCGAACAGTCCCGGGATCTTTGCGGCGGTCCTGTAGTCTGTGGAAAGCCAGTTTGGGATGATGATTCCAAAACCCGCCACGAAGGTCTTGAAATAATTCGCCCAGCTGATCGCGACGGCAACGTTTCCTACGGCATATTCAATAATGAGGTCCCATCCGATGATCCAGGCAATCAGTTCGCCCATTGTGCCGTAGGAGTACGTGTAAGCGCTCCCCGAAATAGGCACCATGGCAGCAAACTCCGCGTAGCAGAGTGCCGCGAATCCGCAGGCAATCCCCGTCAGGGCAAACGAAAGGATGAGGGCGGGACCCGCCCCGGGGCGCAGCGCATCTCCGGCGGCGGCGGTGCCGATCGTCGCGAAAATGCCGGCGCCGATAATGGCGCCGATGCCGAGCATCGTGACGTCGAACGGCCCGAGCGCCCGCTTCAGCCGGTACTTCGGGGCTTCCCCCTCCCGAAGCAGGGCATCAAGAGGCTTGGTCTTGAAAAGTTGCTTCAACATGAGCAGCCTCCGATTTAATCAGACGGCATATATAGCCGTAGATGGACGGGGATTTACACAGATCTGTGCACGAAAAATTCTTTTGTCGTGCAGAAGACTACTTCGCGGAACTTTGCTTATAGACCACACCGCCCTTCATTACAAACACAATCCGTTCCAGTTCGCTGATGTCCGCCAGGGGATCTCCGTTTACGGCAATGATGTCGGCATACCGCGGCAATCAAATCAGCGATTTTCCAAAAGACCTGATGGTTAGAACGGGACACGACGCTCTGCGAATTACTTTCTCCGCGACACTGCCGAGAAGAAAATTCTTCAATCCCGTAACTCCATGTGTGGCGATAACGATCAGATCAATGCTGTTGCAGCGAGCGTACTCCAATATCTCGCTAACCACATGACCCGTTACAATCTTGAATTCCGCCCGAACACCCGGCCCGGTCGATTCATCAAGGGTCACCCTCATTTTTTTTCGGCACTGGTCGATGATATCCTGCTGCAGTTTCAGGATGGTTTTTTCCCCGAACACGTTGTAGGCGCTATATAATTTGTTCTCGATAACGTGCAGAAGCTCCAGTTTAGAACCGTACATATCGGCAGCCTCTCTGGCCATGGAGATAGCTGCCTTGGAATGATCCGAAAAATCCACCGGAGAAAGAATCACCTCTTTTTTCCTGGCTGATTGCGGTTTTACGGATTCACGGACAGTGTATACGGGGCAGGGTGCCACCCGGACCACCTCCTGCGCAATGCACCCCAGGAACATGTAACCCAAACCACGCCGGCCATGCGTCCCCATTACGATCAAATCGATATTACGCGTATTGGCATACTGCACAATCAGTTCAGCTGCCGAAAATCCCCTTAACTCTTCCATCCTGACAGTTTCGTCATTAAAGCCTTGAATATATATCTTCAAATCAGGATCTATCTCTTCCATTACAATTTTCTTTAATCGTTCACGAAGCTCGTTTGCATCGGGGAAGTTATTTGCGGAATTGCGGGGATCATCCTGGCGAAGGACGGTTGCATGAACTATGTGCAATTTAGCCCGGCAATGTTTCGCCAGGTAGAGAGCATGTTCCAGGGCCCGCGCGGCACATTTGGAGTAATCGGTTGGAAAGAGAATATTTTTTACATTCAGCATTTTTAATATCCTCCGACGGTTTTATTCTTTTTCAGCAGGCAAAAAGACCTGCTTTGCTGTATCCCTGCTTCTTTTGAGGGACACTTGAATTCCAAGTAATGTTCCTTAATGAACGTAGCCTCGCAATCAGTTCAAGTAATCAACCACGCCTAAAAGGCGTGGCTTTGGCCTGCCCCGCATAGCGGGGC
>CAZPHK010000373.1:0-2817 GCA_964586015.1 uncultured Acidobacteriota bacterium
TCCGCCGATCTTCAGCTTTACCAGCGAACGCATGGCCTTCATGGATCTACCGCCCAGCAGCACCTCATCCTCTCCCTCCCAGCTCCATTTCATCTCGATCAGGCGCGGTTCCGGCGTGAAGACAGCCATGTGCACAGTAGCACCGGCGCCCCCTGGAAGGTTCTTCAACAGAATCAGTGCCATACCGTTGTACAGATCGTCCGGCATTTCGAACTTTCCGCCGGCCACCTTTTGTTTGTCGTCCTTCTCCACCTGACTTCGGGCTTTGTATTGCCCGCTCTTCCGATCGAATGACACCTCCGATGTCGGGAAGGATGGACCGTGCTGCACGAGTCGGTAGCCCTCAAGACAGAAAACACCCTTCTGGGAAAATGTCGCCGATTCATCGAACAGCGAACCATCCTTGAATCTCAGGATCGTGCGGCACTCAACCAAGTCTCCCGCGGGTTTCTGACTCACTTCGCCGTATGCGATCGCTGCCCCGTCCAGCGAGCGGAGCACGATGAAACCTCGAAAGTTACCCTCGATCAGCCGGACACGAATCGGCGCAGCTTCAATGGCGCACGGCCACAGCAGCGCAGCGAGGACGATGAATATTAAAACCGGTTTTGCATTCATGGGTGGCCTCCTTAATAAGATCATGGGTGGCAACGCTATTAAAAGAACTACAAATATGGTCCAAATCACGTTTGCCTCCTTTCTAAGGCCGGAAGCCGCCAGAATGTTTTTATGGCAGTCGACGGTTATTTCCATGCGATCTTCTTGATCTCGCTGATTTTCGTCCGTTCCGTGAAAGGAAATCAGCATACCGTCAACCGGATACGTTCAGCATCCCTGCCTTATTTAAACTTTGAGGCCGCATCATGATATGCGGTCTTGACTTCAGCCCAGGCTTTTTCCGCGCCTGTTTTGACGGCTTCCCATGCCTCATCGCCGGCGGTTTGCAACTCCTGCAGCTTCGTCTTGGCCTTATCCTGATTCTGCTCCAGGGCCTCGATGGTTTTATAGTAATCGATCCGAGCGTCGGCTTTGGCATTTTCCGCCTTGGCTTTTAGCAGAGTGATCTGCGCGTTCCATTCCTTTAACTGTGCATCGAGCTTTTCTTCGTACGCTTTTCTTTTGTCATTCATAAGAACCTCCATGATTGAAACGTTTTGCCTCCCATCATCCCCTCTTTTTCCACACGACCAACAACACAATGCCGCCCGCGAGGGAAATGGCACCAAAAATCGGCGGAAGCGGAAGTGTTCTCGTCTTCTCAGCCTTCATAATGACTCGGGCAGGCACCACAACGAGGGCGATGACCCGCAGGATATGACTTAATCCAGCAATGGTCTCAGGATTTGCTGAACTCGGCCGCAGCCTTTTTATAGGCCTTACCCAAATCCTCCAGACCCGCCTCGATACCTGATTTTATTTGCTCCCAGGCACTTTCGCCGGAAGAACCCAGCTCCTTCAACTTTTCAGACACCTCGTCCTGTTTCTGACGCAATGTCGTCACGTGTTGTTCAGCCTTCGCCTTCGCATCCCCTTCGAGCTTTTCCGCCTTGTCCTGCAGCTGATCAATTTCTTTCTTGTATTCAGCGAGCCTGGCTTCCGCCTGCTCCCGAAAAACCTGCATCTGCTCCTGGGTGTAGGCCTTGGTTGCGTCATAGGCTTCCTTGACCTCCTTCTTGACATCTTCCCTGGACACGGCAGAGGGCTTGCTCCGGGATTGTTCGTTCTCACCGCAACCCGCCAAAGCCCCCAGGGCCAGCAGCAGCAATATTGCCAATAATCCCCTCACGAACATAACGCTTTTCATTTTTATAACCTCCTTATAGTAATGATACTCAGGGCAAAATCCGTGTCAGTTCCTTATCGCTCACATGTTCGATCAAAAGCGCTCATATGCGAATGGGGAATGTTCGGCCGTACACTTTCAAAACAAAGTCCGGCAACAGGGCGGCTATGGGCGCAACTCCCCGTCACTTTCCGATTTCAAATATGTTGTGTGCAATTGTGAACAGCGTTTATCCGGATTATCGATAATAATAAATTCAGTCAGGATGCAACCGAATCCGACGATCCAAGCGGCCATTTAATCAAGCTTGGACTTAAGTATTCACAAAGATATTTTTAAGGAATCGGGGTTTTTGCCGATCGTGGCAGTCGTCACTCCTCGGGAGGGATTCCAATGAATGAAGAAAAGCAACCTGTACCGGCCAAGGCAACATCCTTAATGCGGCGGGCAGGGATCTATGCCGTCCTATTGCTTGCCGTTCTCCTGGTAGGCTTTGTCCCAATGTGGTTCAAGGTTCGTGAATGCTCCAGCAGTCTGTCTCAGGCAGGGAATAATTTGAGCATAACAAGGATGGAGAACGCGCTTGCATCCGCGGCAATTGACGCGCGGCGGGGGGATTATGAGCCGGCCCGTCAATCAGCCAGTGACTTTTTTACGTTGCTACGGGCTGAGATTGACAAAGGGAATGACTCGTCCCTTTCGAGGACACAAATAGCGGAGCTCCAGCCGTCGCTTGCACCGCGGGATGAGATCATCACTCTGATTTCCCGGAGTGACCCAGCTTCCGCGGATCGGCTGTCAGATCTGTACGTGTCCTATCGAAGGATCATAAAGAGGTGATTCGGCTGTTCTTCTTTTTCATCCCTACCCTCTACACTAAAAAGGTGTACAGAGAGGAAACAAAATGAACACGTTCGATAAAGACTACGCAGCGGGGCTCTTGGACAACTGTGATCCCCCTTGCCTTTCACTCTACCAGCCGACTCATCGGCACTATCCGGAAAACCAGCAGGATCCGACCCGGTTTGGGAACC
>CAZPHK010000374.1:0-2817 GCA_964586015.1 uncultured Acidobacteriota bacterium
CTACTGGGCCCCGGGGACGTCCCGCTTAAAGACGTGGATGTCCGTGTCAAGCTGCTCAAGGAACTGGGTGTCCAGAACGATTATGACCCGGTCATTACGGCCGACATAGATGGTCCCAATGCCCGCGCAAAACGCATTGACGATAGAATGGCCCGCGAGACGCCGGCGCTTGCCAGCGTGAAACCTGCTACTTGCATCGCTACGGCCATTCTGCTGTATTCGTTCGGCGGGCTGAGACGTGAGGGCGCGGGAAGCGATGAATTGCTGCCGTCCGGTGTATCGGAGAATGAACTGCTTGCCGCCTGCATTGGTCCTGATTTAGATAACATCACAGCCACAGCGGTTCTGTCTGAACTCCGCAACACCTGTCTCTATCTGCATTATGACGGCGTTCGATACTGCTTTAAAAAGGATCCGAATGTAACGAAACTGATTGAAGATGCCGAGCAGACTATCGCTCGTGATGATTCCCAGACGCGAGGCCATGGACCGGTTCGCGGGAAAATCAAGGAAATGCTGGACACACGCCTGGCCGGACACCATACCGCCATTGTGTGGCCGGCAAAAAGCCAGGATATTACCGATGAGGACCCGCGGTTCCTTGTGGCTTACCTTCCCCTTGAATTTGCAGCCGAAAGTAAAGCAGAGCAAGAGCGCCAGGCAATTGAACGCTTGTCCAAGTACGGAGATCGTCCCAGAAGGTTTCGGAACGGTCTTGGACTAGCGATCCCGGAAAAGAAACAGATTGAGGCTTTGAGGCGCGCTGTTCGGTACCTACTGGCCATCGACCGCGTCGAAGCCAAGAAGAACCAGCTTCGCCTCACCAAAGATCAACTGGATCAGCTCAAGGAAAGGAAACGCACCGAGCAGGCTACAGCCGAATCGTGCTTCAGGGAACTATATGCGGCGGTGTGGTTGCCGCGGATTCAAAGCGGCGAGATGGAAATCGAGAAATTAGAGAGAGGCGGTCGACCTCTCCAGGCCACCGGCGTTCACGAACGGATCATGGAACTCCTCACAAGCGGAGGAAAAAAGCATGTGCATGGAACAGTAACTCCCGGAAAAATCAGCCAACGTGTGAGGCTCGGCGAATCGTTAAGCGAAGGCGAACCGCCCATCATCGGAATCAAATCATCCGATGTACTCGAATCATTCTTCCGGGACATTGCCCCGCCTCGATTGGAATCCGCGACCGTTCTGCGCAAAGGAATAGCCCGGGGGGTGTCGGAAGGTGTCTTTGCCTATTTCAGTGGAAAAAGCCCTATTCTCGGCAGTGACGGTAAATTCCAGGTCAATCCGGACAAAGTGATTTGTGGAAAAACTCTGGCGGATGACGAGATTGACTTTGATTCCGGTTTCGTCATGGTGCCGGCAGCAGCATCGTCATATCCAGAAGATCAGTCCCCTGACACCGGCCGGACTGGAACCGAAGCCATTACTGCTCCATCCGAATTATTAGAACCGACCGGCACAGGCGTAGAAACCGGAAGAGAACCTTCAATAACGAGTCCCGGAAGTACAGACCTGAAAAACCGGATCACACTGGTGTTCGAGGCTACCAGGGAACAGGTCTTCAAGGCGTTTCCAGCCATCGCAAACCTGGCGGACAAGTCTGATGGCTCCAAGGTTAGAATCCGTATCGAAGGCTCTTCGGCTGATGGCTATGATTCTTCGTGGCTGCGCAATGCCGTAGACGAACCCCTTGATGAAGCCGATATCGATAGGATTCCAGAGGAATAAGTGAATTCGTTGGGCTTACGGGACGTTCCGGAAGTTTTCGCTCCATGGGCATAAAAATTCAATTGAAATCAAGGCTGCTACTAATCCTTCCGCGTCTACGTTCGTGCAGAGCTTGCTTAAAATTCACCTAAAATCTATAACCTTTCAACCTGTGTTA
This sequence comes from uncultured Acidobacteriota bacterium, assembly GCA_964586015.1. Classification (GTDB taxonomy): domain Bacteria; phylum Acidobacteriota; class UBA6911; order UBA6911; family UBA6911; genus UBA6911. The sequence goes on from CAZPHK010000374.1 coordinate 1,898, forward strand.
TCTCATAGAAATAACAGCCTCATCAAAACCTGATATACGATAATAATCGGAAAAAGAAATTTCTTGGGTTATTTTGCCAAAAGGGAATTCTTAACGAATCGATTCAACTGATGCCTTGCGGATGTACACCTCAAGTTCGTAAAAAATCCTTGCCATATCTATTTATTTAAAAGTGTTTTCAATATGTAGACGGCTTCACTGGGTGTTACAATTTGAATGTCGTTATATTCAGTCAGGTCAAGAAGGTGTTTATCCCCGGAAATGATCATATGGGCTTTGTTCTCTATGGCTAAGGATAGAAAAATGTTGTCAAACGGATCTTCCGGAATGACCGGATGAATGTACTGTGGTGTAGGAACGAATGCAATCAAGTTTATAAAATAAGCAAAGGCTTCATTCGGTGTTGTGTCGAGATGGGCAAGTCTTGCAGAGAACTTTTCGTATTGCAGCACACGCCGCACCTCATCGGTTGTCTCCACACAGCCCAAGATCGCAAGCATGCCGTCTCGACCCCATTTTAAGATGCGGTTTGGCGGTCCAGCCCAAAGCAAACCGGATACGGCAACATTACTGTCAACAACCACTTTCACAATATTTCCCGAAGCTTATGCACGATACGGGCAATTTCCTGGAGTTCGGGCCGACCTTCGTCCTGAATGATATTGGCTCGATCAAGCAAATCAGAAGGATGATCTTCAAACGGAATGACTTTGAACAGAGGCTTGGACTGTTTAAGAACGACGATTTCGCCCCAACGTTTGAGATCGTTAACCATATCTGGAAATCGCTGGCGGAATTCCTTTGCACTGATATATTTAGGCATTATAGATCACCTCAAGTTTTATTTAAAATGGTCTTTAGTTTAACTTTTGTTTATGTAAGAGTCAACTTAAAGATTCGAGGAAAATTTCAGATGGTTT
>CAZPHK010000375.1:0-2814 GCA_964586015.1 uncultured Acidobacteriota bacterium
CTGTCCCGTTGTGCGTTTGGCGGTTGGGTTTGAAAAACAAAATTCAGCAGAAACAGTATACTGGGGCTTTTTTTCAGGCGTTTATGCATTATTTGATATTCAGTATGACGGGGAAAATGATTCCCGCTTGCGGGAAAACACGCTCAAACCGTTTCAATATTATAAACAGCACATAATAGCACGAACCCGGTTCGGCGAGGATACAGGATATCTGCTGCATGCATATCACTTATGGCATTTTCAAACGGGGCCGGTCGTAGAAGTTCCCGAAACCGGCTTTCGGACTATTTTCATAATTATTCATATATTTATTGTGCCTTAATTCTTTCTTAATAAATCCGCTGTACTTTTCGCGCTTGATAGATCGCATTACTCATTAGATTTCGCACATAGGATGTGCCGGCATATAGGTGCGGCCGGCCTGTTTTTTCGGGTGCGATGAAACAAGAGATCGAGTTAACAGATTCTTAATATTCCGTTAACCGGAGTCTTAACTTTCATAACAAATAATTAACCATATTTTTGGGAGTGTGTGATGAAAAAATATTTAGCCTTAGGAATGGTGTTATTGCTGGTTTCACTGGCTTTTACGGTCGCCGCGCCTCGTGAGGGAGCCCTGCTGCTGGAAGGGTCGACAACTGTAGGGCCGATCGCGGACGCCTTTGCCCAGGCTTTCAAGAAGATGTATCCCGATGTATCCATTACCGTCAACAAGACAGGCAGCGGCAACGGAGCCGCGGCACTGGTCGATCAGAGATGCGACATAGCCATGATGAGCCGCTTCATGAAGGATGCGGAATATACAAAAGCCGTTACCGGCGATAAGCCTTTCCTTCCCGTGGCTCATGCCATTGCCATGGACGGTGTTTGCGTGATTGTGTATCCGTCCAATCCCGTGAAAGCCCTTACGCGGGAACAGGTCCGGGCTGTTTACACCGGGAAGATCAAGAACTGGAAAGATCTGGGCGGGCCCGACATGAGCATCGTACCCATCAGCCGTGATACGTCTTCCGGGACTTATGAAACTTTTGAAGGCCTGGTAATGAACAAGGAAAAAATGGCCTCGAATGTGGAGTATGTAAACTCCAATCCCCAGGCGCATTCGAGGGTGAAGTCCACAACCGGTGCAATCGGATACGTCGGCCTTGGTTTCTTGGATAGCAACGTAAAGGCTCTCGAAATTGACGGCGTAATGCCAACGCGGTCTTCCATTTCCAAAGGTGTATATCCCGTCAGCCGGCCGCTGTTTCTTTTCACCAACGGATATCCCGAACTCGGTACGCTTGTGCATGAATTCTGTACTTTTTATTTAACCGAGGAAGGACAGGAAATTATCGAGGCCAAGGGTTTCGTTCCCGTAACGGCTTACTGAATAAGCATCCGGCGTAAAAAGACGGGAAGCACTACTACGGGCCGTCGTCTTTGAAATTATCAATTGGAGTGTTTTGCAGATGCAATCCTCAAGACCAGCGGAAGCGGCCCGTTTCGATCGACCGCTTCTGCTTTCTCCAGGGAAGGATCTTCGGGGATATGTATTCAACAAGCTGGGTCGCGCATTCCTGTTTCTGGTGACCTTTGTGTCCGTGGTCGCGGTTCTGTTGATCTTCTACTTCATTATTCGGGAAGCTGTGGGATTCCTGGCAGGTCCCTACGTCAAACAGTTTTTTACCAGCACCCATTGGTATCCCGAAGCGCCCGAGAATCCGGAATTCGGAGTGCTGGCAATAGTCGCCGGAACGATTTACGTCACGGCAATTGCCCTGATTATCGCCGTACCGCTGGGTCTTCTTGCCGCCGTCTGGTTGAGCGATATCGCCGCGTTCAAGGTTCGGCAGTTCATCAAACCCGTGATTGAAATTCTCGCCGCCATTCCTTCGGTCGCCTTCGGATTTTTCGCCGTCCTGGTACTGGCTCCCTGGATGCAGAATCGTCTGGGATATGACACCGGAACAAATATTCTGAATGCCGGAGTTGTTTTAGCCGTCATGGCTTTGCCTGCCATTATAAGTGTCGCTGAGGACTCCCTGTCCGCCGTCGGCATGGAGATTCGCGAGGCCGCATACGGGCTCGGCTCCACGCGGGCTGAAGCCATGATTCGGGTTGTGATCCCCGCGGCTCACAGCGGCATTATTGCCGCGATCATTCTCGGGATGATGCGGGCTGTCGGCGAAACAATGGTTGTCTGGATGGCTTCCGGGAATGCCTCCCAGATCCCGTCTCCCTGGTGGGATCTTTCCCAATCGGTCCGCACAATGACCGCTACTATAGCAGGGGACATGGGCGAGACCGTACAGGGTTCCGCACATTACCAGTCACTCTTTGCCATCGGCATCCTTCTGCTTGTATTCACCTTTGGATTGAATCTGCTGAGCGAACATTTCCTGGCGAGGGTCCGGAAGGCCAAGGGGGCCTGATATGGAATTCCGTGTATCTTCAAGGGGTTTCGCGGATAGAGTTTTTACGGCGCTATCTGTTCTTTCCGTGACTCTGATGGTGGGCGTCCTTTTTGTGGTTTTGGGCCCCATGATGCTGCGCGGATTGAAGGCCGTCTTCTTTTTCGGAACCAACGAATTCCGCGAGATGCAGCTCGCCGTTTTCGGGCACGGAGATTCCGACAGAATCCAGAGGGAAAAAAGGGAAATAGAAGAAGCACGCCGGTTTGTGTATGAAGCCGTCGACCGTTTCCGTAGGGGAATCGATACGGACCATTTGACGGAAGAGGTTCGCGATATTTATCGCGACTATGGCAGCTATCTCCGTGACAACAACATCTCGGGCGAACGCTATTCCATCCTGCGCTCCAAGGCGAAAGAG
>CAZPHK010000376.1:0-2800 GCA_964586015.1 uncultured Acidobacteriota bacterium
AGAATCATTAATCAGGCCAGCTCGGCGTTAAAGCATGTTGTCCTGTATGGCACGGGGCATCTGGCCCAGTTGGCATTTCATGCACTGGAATCGGCCGGTATCAGTGTTCAGGGAGTTTGTGACGTCAATCCCGATACCATAGGCCGCGATTTCTGCGGCCGCGAAGTGGTGAATCCTTCGCAGATCCGGTTTATCGTTCCGGACGCCGTCATTATCGCGGATACCCTGAGCGCCGAGGAATTGCATCGCCACTTCGACGCCCTGTCACAACGGGGGATAGAGATTATTTACCTGGATAACAGCCGGGAACCGGACCCTGTTACATTCCTTAAGACCGGTTCAGAACAGCTTTCCTATTATAACGGCCCGGACCGGGCAAACGGATTCCCCAAATCGATCCCCCACAGATCTCTCACATAAGGACGGCTCGTCTCCGCCGGCATTTATCTCCAGTCCCATGCAACCGGAAGAGAGAAAATATCTATCCTTCTCTTGCCCTGAAATCTTCTTAAGACTCAAAACTTGCAAGAAATAAGGGTAAATTCCACTCATAAAGAACCCGCTTCCTTTATAATCAGTCTTGCCATGAATCACGCGGATCCATCCTCAAAACCGGCAACCCTTCGCAGATTGGAACAGTTCGACTTGCCGCGCTGTACCGGCAAGCCCGCCGGTCCGGTCCACACCATCGTCGCGGACTCGTCCGGAAACCTTTATTATTCGGATGAGCTGAATCATAGCATCGTATCTTTGAATCCGGACCGGTCGTTGCGATGGCATCGCAGCGAACATGGTTCGAAAACAGGCCGGTTCCACTACCCGCGGGGAATCTCCCCGGGTTTCATTCAAAAAGAAGAGAAAACGATCGAATGCCTCGCCGTTTGCGACTCATGGAACCACCGCATACAGTTCCTGGATACAACGGGCGATCCGATTGTGGTCTTGAAAAAGGCAGGGGACCGGCCTTTGCTGGAGCCCTGCGACGTACGGTTTATTCCCACCGCCTCAAACTCCGGGCAGGGGACGGATTACGGAGGATACTGGCTGGTACTCGACAGGGAAAACCACTCCCTTTCGGCCATTGGCCCGGACGGCCGGTTTCTTTTTCAAATCGGCCGCGGTTTCCCGACGGCGTTGCAGGATCGATGGGCAATCCCGGGAATGCTTTTCGAAAAAGTCCCGGTTCACCCGGGTTATATCAGGGAGTTCCCGTTACTCGATTTCAGCTTTTATCCTTCAAGAATATTGGGGAGTTCCGAGAAGTCTCTTTACATCTGGGAACCCCGTTCCCGGGAGCTGAAGCAAATCCTGTTATCAAATCTCCTGCCGGTCTTTTCTTTTTATAAAAATATCGAATGGATTTCCGCCGATATTTCAGGCTTGATCGGTTGGCGGCAGAATGCGCATTGCCTGCATATATACAGTACCGCCGGACAATCCCGTTACGAGGTTGAAGCCTCGGGGATTCCCATTCCATCTAATTTGCCCCTGAACGAGATCTGGCTTCAAAAAGGGGATTGCCTTGAACGCGTCCAATGGTATGAGGCAAATCCGGATCCCGATCCCGCCCGGTCCATGCCGCAATATCCCCCATTATTCGCGTCAGCCGAAATGGAGCTTGCTTCCTGCAATGAAAGCCTGATCCGCGAATCGGTCGCGGCGTGGGCTGCAGTTGTCGACGAAGCGCTTGCATTGACGGCCAGGTTGGCCTCAAGAGACCAAAATATCGATTCCCGACAATGGACCCGTATTTTAGAAGAAATCCACAGCCTTCCGGATAAACGGAGTAAAGCGGAAGAATCCTTTATTTACTCCATCCACCATTGGTGTCTTGGGCTCCTGGAGTGGCATTTTTCCGTCGAGGAAGCCGGGGTAAGGGAAGGGAAAATTTCGACCGAACAGGATAAATGGATTAAATTATCCCGCCAGATTCGCGATAAATTCACCCGGAGTCAGGATGGGCTGGACAGTCTTTTTCTTCTTCGCATCATGCTGTCCAAGCGACCGGCGAATGAAAGCATCATGGAGGCTGTTTCAGCACTGGAAGCGGAGCTGCAAAAAATCCAGGAATGGATTTATAAATGGATTGCCGTCAGAGAAGCCGTTACCGGGTATTTGCCGATTTCCTGGACCCAGCCGCTGGCGAACAAGCTGCCTGTTAAACAACAATCCCCGGGATACCTATCCCATATAGGCGACTACCGTCATCATCCTCCCCAGTCCGCTCCGTTGCGTGAAGCGAACACTATTCGGCTTACCCGTGGAGGAGAACAGCTCAATCCACTCGGGATGGCATGCTCTTCCCATGGCGACCTTTACGTCGGTTTATACAATTCCGTTGAAATTCTGCGTTTAAATCCTGAAGGGATGATTCTGGAGAGTATCGGAAGCGTTTTTAGAGATAACGGTGAATCCGGAAGTTTCAGCCATCTGGCATTGGACGCGGATAAACGGCTGCGGGCGGCGGATTTTGCCACTCATAGAATCGTTGAATTCGATCTGGACGACAACTCGTTCAGAATCATCGGCCCAGACGCACCCATGCAGGGAAGGCTGACTTCACCCTACGGCATCCTTGCACGACCGGACGGATCGTTTCTCGTAACGGAAGCAAATCATTGCATTGTCCGGATAAACCCGGACGGTGGAATCGAACCTTTTCCCCTGAAAATCGGTAGAAACCGGGAGGAAATGCTGGAACCGGTTTCATTCTGCAGCGCATTCGACGGCGGATTCTGGATTGTAGATCGACGCAACCACCGCATCGATAGCCCGGTGCGCGAGGCGTCTGAGGTCGTAG
>CAZPHK010000377.1:0-2787 GCA_964586015.1 uncultured Acidobacteriota bacterium
TCACACCTGTCGCCAGGCCGAAGTTTTCGATTTTACCGCACGGCCATTCCTCACACTGGTGGCAGGAGTAATATCCCTTTGACCTTACGCAATCCCTTATCGCGCATGACTTGCAAAAGCTATAAAGCTTCTTTGGGGGATCAGGCTGCATGCAACCCGCGCATTCCGTTTCTTCGGGTCTTGTCCCGTAGAGTTTCCCCAACACGGTCTTAAATTTATTATTGCCGTCCCTGGTTGCGATATAGACTCCGCATGTACCGCAGTACAATCCGCAAGGAGCCATCAAACTCCTGTTTTTGATTTCTTCTTCCTTCCATCCTTCCATTTTAGGCCTCATTATTAGATTCAAAACGGATTGTTGTGAATTCTCAGTCGGGCATTTCAGGTTGATTAATCCTATAAATTATTCATTCGCAATTGCAATCAAAATCTTGATGCGCTATCATTTGGTTCGTTTCACCGGCCCTGGAACCCTTTGCTTTTCGTATCATTTAATCGGGTAATCGCGCGCCATGCATTACTTGTACTGGATACTGATCGTCACCAACATCATTATCGTCCTCGCGGCGGTGGAGCACGCGTTGCTTTACAAAAGGGACCCCAAGGGAGCTCTCGGCTGGATAGCGCTCTGCGTCATTTTCCCGGTAGGCGGGCCCATACTCTATTTTCTTTTCGGCATCAACCGGGTACGGACACGCGCCATGAGACTGGACGCCTATTTTCCGGACCGCGTTGAAGGCGACCCGGCAATCACCGGTTTCCGGGACAAGTTCATGGTGTCGGCCGATCAAATACCCAAAGGCCTGGCCCTTATCGCCCAAATTTCCGATGCCGTGATAAATCGGCCCCTCGTCGGCGGCAACCGAATCGAGCCGCTTCACAACGGCGAGGAAGCTTACCCGGCCATGCTGGAGGCCATCGATAACGCCGAACACACAATTTACCTTGCGTCCTACATATTGGATACCAACGCCACCGGCACTCAATTCATCGATGCCCTGTCCCGGGCCACGGCACGCGGCGTGGACGTGCGGGTCATCATCGACGGGATCGGAGAATTATACGCCTTTCCCCGCGCCGGCAGCCGTCTCAAAAAACAGGGCATAAGGTTCGCCCGTTTTCTCTCACCCAGGCTAATACCCCCGGCGGTGCATATCAACCTGCGAAATCACCGGAAAATCCTTGTTGCCGACTGTTGCATCGGTTTCGTGGGCGGCATGAATATCGGCGACCGCCATTTGGCCGGGAACCTCGACAACCCCTCACGCGTCGTGGATATCCATTTTCGTCTCACGGGACCGGTCGTGAACCAGATCGAAGAGGTATTTATCGAGGACTGGCAATTCTGTACGGGAGAAAGACTCCTTCCGTCCCTGCCCCGCGCCGGTCAGGGGGACGGCGCCGTATGCCGGACAATTGTGGACGGGCCCAATGAAGACCTGGATAAACTGGCAATGATCCTGGTCGGCGCGGTATCTACAGCCCAAAAGAGCATTTCAATCATGACGCCCTATTTTCTGCCTTCCCGGGAATTGATCGGCGCCTTGCAGTCCGCGGCTCTGCGCGGAGTCCATGTGACCGTCATCCTGCCCGCCAGGAACAACCTCCCATTCGTGCACTGGGCGTCGCGAAACATACTGTGGGAACTCCTGCAACGGGGTGTGAGGATCTATTATCAGCCGCCTCCCTTTGTTCACAGCAAGCTGTTTATCGTGGACAGCCTCTATACCCAGATAGGGTCCGCCAATATCGATCCTCGAAGCCTTCGCCTGAACTTTGAGCTGGCCGTTGAAGTCTATGACGAGACATTTGCACGGGCGCTTGAGGCTCATTTTCAAAAAGTGAGAGACACGTCACGTGAGATCACACTGGAAGAAGTGGATAACCGGCCCCTGCCGGCAAGAACGCGGGACGCCCTGGCCTGGCTGTTTACACCCTATCTCTGATTCCCGACCCGCCCCAGACTTTGGATTCATCACGATCCATAAGTTGTTACCATATTCATCTGGTGAGGCCGGGAGGTAAAAAAGCCTAAGTCACAAAGAAGAGAAAGAGACGGGAGATTCTCCCCAAAGCCTTATGCCTGAAGCCTGTGACACACAACAGGAATGAAGCTTTCCCCACCCGGACGCGAAGCGGAAAACCCTGCGGATTTGCAATTAAGTCCTTTTGATGTTACAAAGAATCAGGATGAATGCCGGTGATATGAGAAAGATTCATCAAAATGAGTCTTTCCATCCCGGTCTTATCCGGTAAAATACCAAGGAGAAGGGGGTGATAAATGCTGCGAAAGGCGCTTTTCCGAAACAAAGACAATATTTAGCGTAAAGGAGGCATGTAATGAATGCACTGGGAAAAAATGGCTGGAGTCCCTATCTTGCAGGGGCCTTGAGCGGCCTGTTATTGATCCTTTCCGTATGGATTGCGGGGAAATATTTCGGTGCTTCAACGACCTTTGTGCGCTCCGCCGGTCTGGTGGAGAAGGCATTCATTTCCGAGCACGTAACCCAATCGGAATATTTCAAGAAAGAGACCCCGAAGATCGACTGGCAGTGGATGTTCGTGCTGGGCGTCCTGATCGGGTCAATCGTTGCCTCGACAACCTCACGCACCTTCCAGTGGAAGGCCTTGCCGGATATGTGGGAGGGTCGTTTCGGCCCGAGCCGCGCCAAACGCGGTGTTGTGGCGTTTATTGGGGGCGCCGTCGCCATGTTCGGCGCTCGACTGGCCGACGGGTGACCGAGCGGTCACGGGCTGAGCGGTTCGGTTCAGCTTGCGGTTAGTGGA
>CAZPHK010000378.1:0-2780 GCA_964586015.1 uncultured Acidobacteriota bacterium
TCCAGGGGTGAGTGACTCACACCCTTCTGAGTATCGTAACCGGCGACTGCCATAAGTCGACAGGCGTACCTCTCGGTAGTGACCCGCATATCGGCAGTCAAAACAGTTTCAGAAAGCTTTGGAGATCTTGCAAGTATGCCGAGGCGAAGAGAAATACCGAAACGAGAGACGCTGCCGGATCCCGCATTTGGGAGCACCCTCATTACTAAATTCATAAACTGCATGATGCTGGATGGTAAGAAGAGTGTGGCTGAAGGCGCTTTCTACGGCAGCCTCGACGTGATCAAGGATCGAACGAAAGAGGACCCTGTCAAGGTATTCAAAAAGGCCCTCGATAATGTGAAACCGGTTCTGGAAGTCAAGTCGCGACGTGTAGGCGGCGCCACCTATCAGGTACCTATTGAAGTCCCGCAGGATCGAAGAACATCCCTGGCGATTCGCTGGATGATTATCAACGCAAGATCTCGTGGCGAAAAAACCATGAGGGAAAGGCTTGCGGGCGAATTCCTTGATGCCTTCAACAATCGCGGCGGGGCTGTCAAGAAGAAGGAAGATACGCATCGAATGGCGGAAGCCAACAAGGCCTTCGCGCATTACCGGTGGTAGTCGAGGATCTCCGTGGCACGTCTCGTAGCTTTAGAAAAGACCAGAAATATCGGCATCATGGCGCACATCGATGCCGGAAAGACCACGACTACGGAACGTGTTCTTTTTTATTCCGGGATTACGCACAAACTCGGAGAGGTGCACGAAGGCACCGCTACAATGGATTGGATGGAGCAGGAGCAGGAGCGGGGGATTACGATAACGTCGGCCGCCACCACCTGCATGTGGCGGAATCACCGGATCAATATTATCGACACCCCGGGGCATGTGGATTTTACGGCCGAAGTGGAGCGCAGCCTCAGGGTTTTGGACGGGGCAGTCGCTCTGTTCGGTTCGGTGGAAGGCGTGGAGCCGCAGTCGGAAACCGTATGGCGGCAGGCCGACAAGTACCGGGTTCCACGTATCGGATTTGTAAACAAGATGGATCGTCCGGGAGCGGATTTCCCGAGGGTTCTGGAAATGATGCGCAAACGCCTGAATGCCGTACCGGTTGCAGTGCAGCTTCCGCTGGGAGTCGAGGACGGATTCCGGGGCGTGATCGATCTTATTGAACAGAAAGCCATTTCTTTCCTCGACGAAACGATGGGCTTCGAATTCGAAATCGTGGATATTCCGGGGCAGTATCTGGAAGAGGTGGCGCAATATCGGGAGCGTTTGATTGAGCATGCATCCGAGGTCGACGACGCTCTCCTCGAGAAGTATTTAAACGGAGGGGAGATCACGGGTGAGGACCTCCTGCCGGCTTTGCGCAAGGGAACGATCCAATTGAAGTTTGTTCCCATTCTCTGCGGTTCCGCGTTTAAAAACAAGGGGATCCAGCAATTGCTCGATGCGATTATCCGGTACCTGCCTTCTCCGCTGGATGTTCCATCGGTCATCGGCATTGCCGATGACGGCGGAAGCCTCCCGGTTCGAAAGGCGTCGGACGAAGAGCCTTTTTCGGCGTTGGTGTTCAAGATTATGACGGATCCGTTTGTCGGACATCTGGCGTTTCTCCGGGTCTATTCCGGGAAGCTGCTGTCCGGCACCGGTGTTTACAATTCTACGAGAGACACGACGGAACGGGTCGGCCGGCTTCTGAAGATGCATGCCAACAAGCGCGAAGAGATCAAGGAAGTATACTGCGGCGATATTGCCGCCGCCGTGGGGCTTAAGAATGTCGGGACCGGCGACACGATCTGCGACAAGAAGGCGCCGGTCGTTCTTGAGGCGATCGACTTTCCCGCGCCGGTAATTTCCGTTGCAATCGAGCCGAAAACCAAAGCCGATCAGGAAAAGCTCGGCATTGCCCTGGATAAGCTTATCCGTGAAGATCCCACTTTCAGGGTGCATACGGATCCCGATACGGGACAGACCCTTATTTCGGGAATGGGAGAGCTTCATCTCGAAATCCTGGTGGACCGGATGGTCCGGGAATTCGGCGTCGAGGCCAATATCGGGAAGCCTCAGGTAGCCTACCGCGAAACGATTCGTCACAAGGCTGAAGCGGAAGGCAAATTTATCCGGCAAACGGGTGGACGCGGTCAATACGGGCATGTGAAAATTATCCTGGAGCCGAACGCTCCGGGCGAAGGTTTCGAATTTGTGAACGAAATTGTCGGCGGGGCTATTCCCAAGGAATACATTGCCCCGGTGGAAACCGGAATCCGGCAGGCGCTCGAAAACGGAGTCCTGGCGGGCTATGAAGTGATAGATGTGAAAGTGACCCTGGTGGACGGGTCCTATCACGAAGTCGATTCTTCGGAAATGGCTTTCAAAGTTGCAGGTTCCATGGCGTTGAAGGAAGCGGCGCAGCGGGCGAAGCCCGTGTTGCTTGAGCCGCTGATGAAAGTGGAAGTCGTTGTTCCCGAAGAATTCATGGGGGGGGTAACAGGGGATCTCCATTCCCGCAGAGGGCGTGTGGAGTCGACGGAAACAAGGCTTAGTTCGGCGATTATTCAGTGCAAAGTCCCGCTTTCCGAAATGTTCGGCTACTCTACGGGTCTGCGTTCCATGACACAGGGGCGCGCTACCTACACCATGCATTTTTCCCATTATGAAGAAGCGCCGAAGACAGTCAGCGAAGAGGTGATCTCAAAGATCCGAGGAAAATCATCGGGTTATTAGGTTCGGAGGAATATATGGCCAAGGAGAAATTTGATCGCAGCAAGACGCACGTAAATATCGGAACCATA
>CAZPHK010000379.1:0-2775 GCA_964586015.1 uncultured Acidobacteriota bacterium
TCTACCGAGCTTTGTGTCTTTTGCCTGATATACTTCTCCCATGCCGCCTTTGCCAAGCAGGGAAGTGATTTCATAATGAGCAAGTGTTTTTCCTATCATGGGGAATTCTCCCGTTACGTCGAAAAAGGTTCAATAAACTAATTAACGATGTAGAACCCAAATCAAAAATCGATCTAAAGCAATTCCAATATTATGCCCGTGTGAAAATAAGTCCCGAATCACTCGGACCAAGCGCCTTTCCAGGCGTAGTATTCAGAAGGGCGTACATGATAGCGTGCAAAATTACTTTCACTCACATTTAGCAGTTCGGCCTCAACCATTGCAATAAACCTCTCCCGTTCATGTCCTTCGACATGCTCCTTTGCCCAAGCTGAAATATGGCGTTGGGCATCGGTACGTGGCATACACTGCCTGATGACATCACAGATCAATGACTGCAAATCATTTCGCCACTGCAGGCGGAATGGGTCGGGCTCTCCCATGGATTGCCGTTGTGCGGCATACTTGGCTGCTGAACGTTCATAAGCCCATAAAAAGAGATCACGCATGAGTTCGAACCGTTTGAGTTCGTAGACGCCGAGCATACCTTGTATATAGATATTGTTGGGTACATCCACGAAAGATATCGGTGCAAGATTGTTTCGAATGAGGGGTATGTTTGCCACGAGACGGGAAACTCGTTTGTTCACATCGTCAAAAGGCTGAAGATAGGGCAGTTGCACCATTACAAAAAACGCCTGCTCAAATGGATCTTCGATGGCCGCCGCTTTTGCCAGTAGTGTATGAAATCGCTCTTCTACTACTTGCGGTACGACCAACGGTTGGAACACCGAACCACTGATACTTACCGGTATCCGCCGAAGGCGGCCGGGTGCATCAGGATCGGGCAAAAGATCGGTCGATAGGAGCGCGTGGACATTGAGAACGGTAATGGGATCGATGCCTGTGTCATCGGCATTCTCTACCAGAAATTCAATCGCGGCTTTATGGTTCAAGATCATCGTCGCTTCTCTGGCGTCCCCGCCTTCGGCGGTTCTGCCGAAATTTATCAATTGTTCCGTGTCGAGGAGAGAATAGGTATTGCCTTCAAGACGACTTGAATTCCAGGAAAGGTCTATGAGAAGACGATTCAGGATATCGCGGGCATATGTTCCCGCAGGCGCGGGCGGCATTTCTCCTTTGCCTCGATTGAACAATTGATGGCGTTCGATTTCCGTGAGATAGAAAGTCTGATTGGGTGAATATTTATCGAGGAAAGTGTAATCATAGCCGATTGGTTCTCGCATGAGAATGGGGCGGGAAACAAGCTTTTGAATATCCCTGCCTGCTTGTGAGGGTGGCACAAAGAGGCCCCTTTCACGAATCGGCGGAACGGCATCTTCTGTAGCTGTCCATTTCTCTTTTTCAGATACCTCCCCGGGAATAAAATAACGCGCGCCACGACGCTCGCCTCTCCGAATAAGCCGGCCCGCATCAACGAGTTTTTTCATTCGCGCCTGAAGGGTTCGGCGCGGAAGCCTGGGGAAGATGTTGACCAATTCGCTCATTGGAACTCCCCCGGGGTGGCGTCGAACCGCGTTTTCAATATCCTCAAGTTCACTTGCTGGGATTTGTCTCGCCATTTGTTGATAACCTAATTTGAAACTTATGCGCAAGAAAAGCATATTATGCGCAAGAAAGCAAGTCTTTTTGCGCAGGAATACGCATTATGCACAGCTAAAAACTGCGTAATGTACATCTAAGTTGCGCATAACAATTGCTGAAAGTGTGGCATTGCAAAGAAGGACACTTGATTTTCGTCTCTTCGACAATTATGATCTCCGACCTCTGTCTTTTAGATTCTATCTTTTCCTAGAAGCCTACAGACTTTACCCTGTTAAATCCGCAAAGCGGGTTGTGAGGCAACATTTAACAGGGTGAACCGCTTCAGCCTGATTTCATTCCACCAGCACCCGTTTCTTCAGTTCCTCGAACCAATTGACGACAATGTTGATTTTTCTGGATACCTGGGGTGTTGCGACCTCGCCCGTAGAGGCAGCCTGCTTGATCATCAGAAACCGCTTGCCATCCCTGCTGATGTCCCAGGGCGGAATATCTCCGGCGCCCGATGCCCTGACATATCTTCCACTGAAAAGCTTGTGAGGTTTCCCTGGCGTGAATGTGGGTTCGGTTTTTACAGAAACTGCCATAACGGAATCATCGTTTCTATAATAAATCTCCTTCCCGTCCGGCGACCACAGGGGGTTGTCTCCGCCGCTTGTGGAAACAGGCCATTTGCCCTTGCTGACTTCGGGGAATGGACGCACATAGATCTCTCTCTGACCCGACTCATTGGATACATATGCCATCCACCGCCCATCTGGAGAAAGCTCGGGCTGCATCTCTGAGTAGTCTTCCTGTAAAAGTGGTTTCAAAGCTTTTTCACCTTTTATGGATAGTGTCCAGATATCGGCATGACCGGTGTTACCCACGATCTGCGTCGTATTCAGGGTCAAAGAATTTCCGTCTCTGGACCAGGAGCCCGGAAAGATATGCAGGTCTGGTAAAGAAGCAAACGCTTCTACCTTTCCTGTGTCATTCGCCGCTTTCCGGTAGATTTTAAAGCGTGTTTCCCGGTTAGAAGCAAAGACAATGCTTTTTCCATCAGGCGTCCAAACCGGGCTAACGTCAGAAGCTGAATCACGAGTCAGACGCATCATAAATTCTCGCAGGAAGTCCCAGATCCAGACATCGCTACCTTCGTCGGCATTTATGATTAAAGCCACCCGCTTTCCA
>CAZPHK010000380.1:0-2773 GCA_964586015.1 uncultured Acidobacteriota bacterium
TGTTTGCGATTTTAATCAGCACATCGCGGGGAGATCGCTCTGATTCGGGCACGACTCTGGCATATATGGGCCTGGGCTCTTTCAAATCTTCCGGACTGGCGAATGAAGCCTCATCTTTCCTTGCCACAATAGTTTCAATTTCCGTGATTTTATCGCCTGCAACCTTTAAGCGAACCATGAAATTGGCCAGGAGAACCGATTCCTTTACGACGCCGAAAACCGTGACCTGGCCGGTTGAGGGATCCGCCATGTACTGTTTATAGGTTATTTCTTCCGCCGTTTGAAAAAGACCATTGCCCAACGGAATTGCGTAACCGTTCTCAGTGATCTTGATATTATCGGCAACCGGCAATCCGGCCGGATCATTTTTTTCAAGCAGGTCGAGATACCGGTCCATCACCGCTATCAGATCCTCTGAACTTATTTCGCTGTTTGAAACAGAAGCATCCGTGCAAGCCGCAAAGCAGCAAAGCCATGTAAAAGAGATAAAAACAAGGACGTTGATGATATTTTTCTTCATGGGATTCTCTCCTGATAATTAGAGCTGCTATAGACAAGGCCTTGGCGTTCCCGCATGCGCCGGGCGCAACAAGGGGGAATCGAGCAATAGCGACGATAAGGTTGATTAACCCGGTGTCTCCAACGCATCACGGCTCAACAGATTGTGCCGGTTCGGCAAGTTTGTACCCCAGTAAGGAAAGCATCTTATCGCCATATCGCTTTCCAAGCTCTCTGTAGCCGGCCGCCGTGAAATGCAAACGCTCTCGGCTCGTGCAACCGGCCGAAGAGATGACATACGAATTGGGAATGGTTTTTGGCAGCTCCGCAATGATCGTATTCATGCTTGCACAAGCGCCCTGCTGATCGGCATTCACGAGTTCGCCTGCGAGTAGAGGCGTATCTTCCGCCTTCAGATTCAGATCTTTGATCAGATTGTCGTAGATACCTTTGACCTTGTTCGGCCATTCCCTGTCATCCGTATTGGACTCTCCCTGATGCAGAAGAATACCTTTGATCACGCCATCTTTCTGGGCGAGCCTGCCCATATCGACGAGATGCTGATAGGGATTCCCGTTGTACGTCTTGATGATATTGGCCATCCATGATGGAGCCGTCGAAGCATATATCTGATAGGTGTCCTTTTCGAACAGCTCAATCCTGCAGCCTGCCACCGACACGTTGACAACGCCCACTCTGATATCCTCGGGAAGGTTGGCAACAAGGGTTCTGCCAAAGAAGTCTGCCGGGCAGAGACCTGTTCCGGGTCGGCACAAGGGCGGAACGGCATCGTACCAGCCGCCCTTTGTTCTGCCCGCCTGTGGAAAGTCAACTGCAGCCAGGAGCCGGAAGCGACTGTCCACGGTCCTGTCCTGTTCTTCGACTCCGGGGAAACCCTCCATGTTTGACTGCCCAAAGCACAGGAAGACATAGAAATTCGGATCCTGAGCAAGAGCGTTCGCGCTTAACAGGATCCATCCTGCCAACAAGAACAGTCCCGGTTTCGTCTTCATAGCAATCGACCTCAACATTAAACTGACAGGATTTCGGTTTGCCTGCGCTTGCATGTAAGGAGCGCCACGAGAGTGAAATAGATTATTGGTTCGGGCACATCGGGCATGGCGCGATACTATCAAGGCGGGGCCAGGGGTGTCAATCGTGAAGCGCCGTAGCGCTATGCTTCCATATGAAACGCAGCGATGACTGTCGGACGCCGGGTCTGACTCTGAGGTTCCCAAGGGTATCCCGGGACTGTCAGGTCCGCCGTCCGGTCGCAATTGTCCGGGGCATTTCGGCCGGTTTGACTCTCACCTTCACTCCAACCTCGCTACTTTCAAACTCGTGCCAAAATCCATCCGGGAGCAAGTTCCGATACCATTTCGACGTTTCCGGTATAGAATTAGGATCATAACGCCGGAAATCAGGCAACAGGTCGGCATAGGGGTACCCGAAGATGCCGGCGGTGTCGCCGGTCGTCGTCGGAAGGAAAATATTTGGTATGGAGGAATAATAATGACGAACAGATTTCTTGTATCGGGCTTGACCGTTTGTGCCCTGCTGGCAGCAACCGTTTACAGCCTGAGCGATGGCGCACCCGGGACGGCAGCCGCCTCCAAGGGGCTGAGGGACGCATATGCCGGAGCGTTCCTCATCGGCGCGGCGGGCGACATCCCAAGAGGCTACTCGGAGGACGAGCTGGCGAACATCAAGGCCAACTATAACATCATCACGCCGGAAAACTGCATGAAGCCCCAGCCTACCCATCCCTCGGAGGACACGTACAACTTCACGACCCCCGACGCGCTGGTCCGGTGGTGCCGGGACAACGGCATCCAGGTCTGGGGCCATACCCTGGCCTGGCATTCGCAAACGGCTCCCTGGTTCTTTCAGGCGCCGGCTTCGGAAACGGAAGAGGCAACTGAGCCGGCAACGCCGACGGCAGCGGAAGGGAATAGCCGGGACGGTCGCGGTGGATTCGGCGGATTTGGCCAGCGTGGGATTTCCGGTCCGCCGGCAAGTCGCGAACTCGCCATGGAACGTCTGAAGAAGCACATCATGACCGTGGTCGGGCGCTACAAGGGGCGCATCAAGGGCTGGGATGTGTTCAATGAATCGATCGCCGACGGCGGCGACGGTTCAACGGAGAATCTGCGGAATTACAGTTGGTACACGGCGGTCGGACCCGACGTTCTGACCATGGCATTCAAGTGGGCGCATGACGCTGATCCGGAAGCCCAACTGTACTACAACGACTACAACATTGAGCAGGGCGCCG
>CAZPHK010000381.1:0-2730 GCA_964586015.1 uncultured Acidobacteriota bacterium
AAAAATAGTACCGGGACTAATTTTTGGTGCTGGTTTTTGATTGACGGTCTTTTTAGGCGCTTCCGGGATTTTTCCCATAGGCTCCCAATCATTTACTGGTGCAACCACTGGAGTGGTTTGTTGGGGCTTGCCACACCCGAATCCTCTCAAGAATGCAAATCGTTTTGCCAGCTGAATTGCCATCGCCGGATCGACGCCTTTTGGACAAACATAAGAACATGTGCCCGCGAAGTGACACCTGTAAACGCCGAAGCTGGAAAATAGGGGCGCTCTCCTTTCCTGAAACCCGGCATCCCGGGAATCAGAAAGATACCGCCAGCCTGCCGTTAACACCTGCGGACCGAGATAATCATTGGAGGTGGCGTTAGTCGGGCAGGCTGAAAGACAAAGCCCGCTGTGTGTCGCCAAAACTCTGTAAGATCCCAAAAATGAGAGTCAGGGGTAATGATTGATCTACCAAGATAACAAATAGAATGGGCGGATAGAGTTGTTGTCAGGTGGAGCGCCAATACTTAGGATATGATGCTGCGTTTTCTTCAGAAATATCTGAACAACCACTGAAGAGAAGAAACCTTAAGCTGTCTGTTTCCAATCGTAGCGGTGATGTAATCCGCCGACTCTGGGAATTGAAGAAATTTCAGAGAAATGGTCTGGCTTATTAGAGATTGGGCGGATTGCTGGAGAATCTTTCTTGAGTGAGTCGTGGGTACGATCGTAATTGTAGTACGAAATGTATTCCTGAATCAGGCGGCGCATATGGGATTCATTAATGGCGATGACGTGGTCGAGTAGTTCTCGGCGGCAACTGCTAATCCAACGCTCAGCGATTCCATTCTGCCAAGGACTCGAAGGGGCCGTATGTTTCGGTTTTATGCCGCTTGCCTCCATCAATTCAACGAAATCTGTTCCGAATTTCGCATCTCGATCGGGAATCGCATAACGATAAGGACAAGATTCCCTGAAGGTTTCCCTTAGCTGTTGCACAATCCAAGGTCCGGTGGGGTGACCGGTGACATTAAAATGGAGGATGCGTCGCCTGCCGTGTTCGATGACGAAGAAGCAATACAGGACACGGAAGGTTAGAGTCGGTACGGTAAAAAAGTCTATGGCTGTGATAACGTCCCGATGGTTGAGCAGAAAGGTTGCCCAGAGCTTGCGTTTCTGGTCGGAGGGGGTAAAGCGACGGATATACCGAGAAACAGTGCGTTCAGAAATTTGAAAACCAAGCTTAAGAAGTTCGCCATGAATTCTCGGCGCTCCCCAAGTGGGATTCTCCTTAACCATACGTCGAATGAGGGCTCGAACCTCAGTGTCAATTATGGGCCTGCCAATTTTCTTTGATCGCGATCGGATTCTCCAGAACAAACGAAAGCCAGCTCGATGCCAGCCGACAACCGTTTCTGGTTTGACGATGACCAGGACCTCGCTCCATGCAGGCCAAAGCAGACGGAGCAGAATCCAAAATGCCCGATCCTGGATTCGCAATCGAGGGTGAGGATGGTTTCGATTGAGGACGCTCAGTTGTTGACGAAGGGCAAGGATCTCGAGGCCCAGGTTATATCGGGAAAAGGTACTTATGAAGAGGAATATTGGTATCATGGACTGGGATTTATATCATATTTTATCCGCTCTGAAACCGGCTCTAAACTCATGGTTTCCCATGAGTATGGAGTTTTGGCGACAAACAAGTTGTAAATATGTCATATCTGACATATAATGCAAAATTATGGCTTCGGATGATAAGCCCCTTGTGTGGCTGAGTGACGTTGTGAAATCGCCTCCTTTTTCGAAGGATGCCGGGCTGGAAGCCGGATTCTTACTCCGGAAGCTTCAGAAGGATCAGAAGCTCGAGATGCCACATTCCAGGCCAATGCCTGCGATCGGCGAGCGATGCCACGAGTTGAGGGGGGTGGTCGATATCAACGCGACATGGCGCATTATCTACCGGATTGATCCTGATGCCATTGTGATCCTGGACGTTTTCAGCAAAAAGACCCGGGCCACGCCGCAATTGGTAATCAATCGATCGAGAAAAAGAATGCGGGAGTATGCCGATGCATAACAACAAGAAAAAGAGACTGGAAGAGAAAGGATGGAAGGTCGGAGGTGCCAAAGAGTTTCTCGGACTTTCCGACGAAGAAGAAGCCTACGTCGAAATCAAGCTCAGGCTTTCGGAGAGTTTTCGGCAATACAGACTGCGGCAAAAAATGACGCAGGCCGAAGCTGCCAAGCTTATAAAATCGAGCCAGTCACGGGTGGCAAAAATGGAAGCGGGCGACAGTACGGTGTCCCTGGATCTATTGATCCGGTCGCTGATTGCCCTGGGCGCATCGAGCAGGGGAGTGCTCAAGCTGATCTCAGATCAAAAGAACAAATCGGCGGCATAGAGAAATATATATTCAAATCCACGGCTATTGCGGCGCCCAACATACTGTTTCCTCTTTAAGTGCCGAAGCACATACCCACGCATATTGAAATTATAATGTAGAGCCCTGTTTCGAGCCGGGAAAGCTTCCTTAACGGCTCCGAAAGGATCTAATTCGATCAGATTTTTTTCCATTTCAGAGTGTAACTGCGGTTCAATTCAAGCCTCCGGAATGCCCGAAAATTACCTTCGATGCGCTTGCGTTTTGCTTGCGTCTGGGGGTGTCAAAAGCAGGAATAAGTTGGAATTTCTTACAGGAAAACGCGTAAAATATTGATTCTAAAGGGTTCGGGGCAAGCCGGCAG
>CAZPHK010000382.1:0-2727 GCA_964586015.1 uncultured Acidobacteriota bacterium
TTGATTACAGGTGAGGGCAGGAAATGTGAAACTGTGTGGAATGACTGGCGTCCCCTAGTGGACGATTTTCGCAACTGGATGATTCAAGCAGCTTGATAACTACGGAAAAACAGGAACTGGAGAATCGAGGACCTGCCGGGCTCTGCCTGCGAATACGTCCTACCGGAAAAGGTCTTAGGCTTCATTACGGCCATCGATGTGTTCAACGAGACTCTACTCCGACTTCTGGTGCTATCCTACAATGCCGAAATCTTCCTTTTGTGACCGAGCACTCCTTATAATTGTTCATTTTTTCGGCGGGCCGTTACGAGCCGGACCAATGGCAACGTTTTCCGGTTCCAGTCTCCTCGTGTGACCCGCTCCTCAAACTTCAAAATTTCAAAATTACTGAATATTTTAGGAGCCTCGCCGGCATGCATCGCGCCGGGTACAATTTCAACGGCCATCTGCTGGTAGTGTTCATAAACCAGTAGTCCTCCCGGTTTCAAGGAATTCCGCAGCCGTTCAACGTAATCGGTGTCGGGGATCGGCGTGAATGCATACGACAGTACGATAAGGTCCCACTGCTCGCTGCCGTAGTCGAAATCCTCCGATTTCGCATTAATATCATGTATCGTAACATCGGCTTTTGCTGCCTTTTCTTCCGCCTGACGCAAACCTTCATCTGAAATATCGAATCCCGTAACTTCCCATCCTTTCATTGCCAGCCAGACGGCGTTCCGGCCTTCGCCCATGGCGATATCCAGGGCTTTGCCCGGTGAAACGTTCGATACGGTCTGAACAAGCAGCGAATTCGCCTCCGTTTTGAAAGCGCCGGGATTTCTGTAGACATAGTTAAACCAGATCTCCCGGTGATGCACGCCGACGTAGTAGATCGCGGCTCCGGCAAGGATCAGCAGTATAACCACGACCAGTGCGGTGATTTTGAGTATGCGTTTCAGCATGTCCCGTACCTCCAGTTAAAGACGAATTACAAATCCGAGAGCAGTCTTCGATTGGAAATTCGCGCGGCAATACAATCACTTGAATGGACGTCATTATAACAGGATGAGGTACAGGATAGTAACTTCCGCAGTGGATATAAAGAACGAACTTTGCTCATGAACCGTCCTGCTATTAGAGACGCGACATCTTCTGCCGGCGTGCTGCAGGTGGTCGAATCCTGAATTTCCGCCCGGAATTTCCAACTTATTGAGTTCCGTATTTTATAGTGAATATAAGTTTTGGAATATGAGTGATCTCTTATAAACATGGGCTCATGTAGCCTGTTTCGGTATTGGATCTGTCCGATCTTTGTACAAAAACATAATCACTTTTTGATAGGAGTTCCCGGGTGGGATCTTACTTCGGCAGGAGGCAGGTTTACGCAGCAGTTCACAAACCGGAATAGACCTTTGGTTGGCTGGCGTCCCGTAGTGGACGATTTTCGCAACTGGATGATGGAGGCTGCTTGAAATCTCTGTGAAATATATTGGGTTGTATGGATGTGGACAGGGAAAACAGCCCCTGTTTTAAGGATTCTTCTCCATACAATCATTCAAGCTTTTTAGCGACACGAAAGCCAAGGTAGCTGCGGCCTCTCGTATCGGGTGAATAAACGAAAGCGCGATTTGCCGAACGCAAAGATTTCGGATCACTCATAAATGAATTGCCGCGAAATCCGCGTACGCTGCAATTGCCGCTCTTTACCGCCGACCCGTCAGCCGGCAACTTTGTTCCATCGGCCTCATAGCAATCCTCGATCCATTGATAAACATTGCCGTACATGTCGCACAATCCAAAATCATTCACAGGAAATGAACACACGGGAGACGTCTCGTCAACCCATACATCACGACCCGCTGCAGCGCCTCCCAGTTCCTGGTCAGCTTCTCTACCATAATTGGCGTAATCGTGGTTGGGATTTTTCCCCCACCAATAAGCTGTTGTAGTTCCCGCACGTGCGGCATATTCGTATTCCGATTCGGATAAAAGCCGATACTGTTCTTTGCCTGCCTTTTTATTAAGCCAGCCAACAAATATCTGGGCATCCCACCAGCTAATGCCAATTACCGGACGATTACCGCGGCCATAATCCATATATTCTTCGGTCGGTTTGCCTTGGCTTTCCCTCCTGAGCGCTGTTTCAACGGCCTGTCCGTCACACATGGCATCGCGTGCGCAGGCTTCCCATTGATCCCAGGTTATCGGAGCTTTACTTACTGCAAAAGAGTATGAGATCGTGACTTTGTGCTGACCTTCGTCATCTTCCCGGTATTTTTCGGTTTCCGGAGAGCCCATGATGAATGTGCCGGGAGGAATAATCACCATCTCAGGGCACATCGCACAATCTTTAAAGCTCTTGCCGGCGCGCCCTGCATCAATCGTCGACGTTGTACATCCAGCCATTAAGCTCAGCATAATAACCGTCGTCGCTTTACTTACCATTAGAATTCGTTGCATAGCTCATCCTGTGGAGTGCGTTGGAATAAAAAGCCCAGTTTCTGAGTTTATTCCTCCTGTCGGATCCATTCCAGCTTTCAAAATACGTGTTTTATATTTACTAAACTAAACGCAGTTGAAAATCGTTAGCCCGATATTGGACAATATTCCAGCTTACTGACAAAATGACCAAATTTTCAATATATTCAAAGACGGATTTCTAAACCAAGAGATTGGTAAGATTCTGAGCGTGGCGTCCCCAACGGGATTCGAACCCGTGTTGCCGCATTGAAAGCGCGGTGTCCT
>CAZPHK010000383.1:0-706 GCA_964586015.1 uncultured Acidobacteriota bacterium
ATTTGCGAATAGTTAGTATTGGTTACGATAAATGGGGTTTCTTTGAGAAATTAAAAAGCACCACTATGTCCAAAATTGGATAAGTTTGCCCCAACTTGACATAGCAACAAGATAAATAGCATGGTAGTCCTGAAAAAGACGACTTAACCCTAGTCTCGATGCCCTTTTTGTCTCATAAATGGCCATACCCTACACTTCGCACATAATCAATCTCGGATTGGGCGGATTCATCTCCTTGACACAACGATCTGATTCTATTATAAGCATCGGTTCACGGAACCAATTTTTTCGCTTGCCTGCCCCGAAAGGTAACGTATTATGCCGAAATTTATAAACCGGCTGAATATTCGAGCCTGGCAGGTGGGGGGGACCGCGATCAACGGACTTGCGCCGAAATAATCATAGAGAAGGAAACTGAAACATGGAAACATTGAACTTACAACGACAGGAAGCACCGCTGCGCCGATTGATGGGACCGGGACCGTTGGATGTCCACCCCAGGGTTTACAAGGCATTGTCCTCGCCGGTCATCGGATATCTAGATCCTGTATATCTCAAGGTGTTAGACCGGATCGGTGAACTGTTGCCGCCGGTTTTCGGCACCCGCAATCGGCTCACCAACGCCATGCCGGGCACCGGTTCTTCCGGAATGGAAGCCTGCGTCGCCAACCTGCTCGAGCCGGGAGATTGGGTACTGGTCTGTGTC
>CAZPHK010000383.1:716-2725 GCA_964586015.1 uncultured Acidobacteriota bacterium
TTGGCGACCGCATTCGTCAGATGGCGCAACGCCAGGGGGCAGAGATCACCGTAATTGAAGAAGAATGGGGCAAGCCCATCGATCCACAGCGCGTGGACGCCGAATTAAAGCAGAGGTCGTATAAGTTGATGGCCATGGTTCATGCCGAAACGTCCACAGGTGTGCTGCAGCCAGTAGAGGACATCGTCCGCCTGGCCAAAGAATACGATACCATGATGATGCTGGACACCGTCTCCTCACTGGGCGGAATTGAAATCAAAGTGGATGAATGGGGTATCGATGCCTGTTTCAGCTGCTCCCAGAAGTGTATCGGTTGTGCGGCGGGTCTATCCCCCATCACATTCAGCGACCGGGCTGTTGAAACGGTAAAAAAGCGTAAAAATTCCGTGAACAGCTGGTACCTGGATATATCCCTGATTGAAAAGTATTGGGGTACGGAGCGGGTTTATCATCATACGAGTTCGAGCACCTTGAACTATGGACTGCTGGAAGCGCTGCTGTTGATCCACGAGGAAGGCTTGGAAAAGCGGTTTGCCCGCCACCTGAAAAATCATAAAGCGCTGGTGGCCGGCGTGGAAGCTCTGGGACTCAAGATGCTGGTGAGCTCGGAATACAGGCTGCCGACCCTGAACACGGTGTTGATTCCGGAAGGCGTGGACGATGTCAAATTGAGGCGCTATCTGCTGGAAAAATTCAAGCTGGATATCGGCGGCGGATTCGGGTGCCTCAAAGGAAAAGTATGGCGCGTTGGGTTGATGGGATATTCGTCTTCGGCCGACAATGTTCTCTTTTTCATTCCCGCCATCAGCCGTGCGCTGGCTTTACAGGGTTTCAAAACGGATCTGGCCGCCGGACTGGATGCCGTGCTGGCGGAACTGGACGGCAATGGGAATGGTGTAGCGGCTCTGCAGGAAAAAGCGGCTGCCGCAGCCGTTTAATGCTTGCCCTAAAAGCGGGGTGCTTCACATCCTATCGGGCAACCGATCGATTCTAATTGAGTTAAAAGAAGCTCAATTCAGGTTAATTCTTATTTGAATCATAAAAACAAAAGCAGCAAGGCCGCACAGGCCTTGCTGCTTGTCCCCTGTTTATAGATTTTTGACTTGGGGTGATTGCCGGTTCGGTCGAGCCACTTGCGTGGAGTCTTCCGAACCGCATATTATTTAGCGTATGTATTGGCTATCTTTGCAATACATACCCTTGGGTGGGATCCTTTTGAGCTTGATCCCTGAACCTGCAACGAATGCAATGGAATATTACCTGCAATTGCCTTGCTTAAGGCATAATTTGACGTATTTCTTTTCGGCCCGTTTATAATCCTCCCGATTATAGTACTCAGTATTTTCCGGTATCCGAAATTTCTTGAGTTACCTTTCTCTCAACAGTTATATGTTTGATGCCCTGGAGTGGTTGGCAGCCATGTGCTCCCATGTCCCGAACAAAGGGGAGCAGATGGGGTCAGGTATTATGGCCATTACAGTAAAGCGCCTATATGAGAACAAAGCCGAACTGCTGCTGGTTTTAGATAGACCTAAAATCCGTTTGCATAATAATTTGAACGAAAACGATATCCGCGAATATGTCAAAAGGAGAAAAGTCAGTGGCAGTACCCGCAGTGAACTGGGACAAAGTTGTCGGGATACATTTACCAGTTTAAAGAAAACATGTCGTAAATTGGGAGTCTCCTTCTGGGACTACCTTCTGGATCGTCTTTGCAAAAGCCAGGCAATTCTTCCTTTACAGGATATTATCCTTCATCATGCAAACTCACCCTGATGAACAACATATTTTCTTGCTTGAGAAAAATTTACTCCAGGTATTATCATTTTACATCAAGGGAAAATTTTGCCTCCAAACTCGATACTCGAACTTATTGAGCCCTTACGTGGATTTATGCTATGACGCTGAAATTCCTATATTTTTCAGTATTGATCTGCAAGTCATAAGGATTTTGAGCTTATTAGAGTCTTAGTTTGTAACTTCTACGCAAAAAGCGAATATGTTTTTTC
>CAZPHK010000384.1:0-2709 GCA_964586015.1 uncultured Acidobacteriota bacterium
GATAACCACGGCCACAACGTTCTTGCTTGCTTTGGTAAACAGCTAATCATGAAAGGGAAAGTCAAACTTGTATGCGGGAATCAGTCCGAATACCTTCCTTTCGAGATAGCGCAAAGCCTGTTGTACATCAGAAAGGAAATGAATAGGGTAATGCCGGTAAAAATCCAGGGATGGACGTTGCCGGAAGGTTCGCCATACGAATTTAAAGACAATGGGCTTATCAAACGATCAAATACAAAAGCTGGTAAGGGAACGTCCGAGTCAGAGGGAGATACAACGGGGGATCAATCACCAACGGAGGCTTAGATTCCATACAGATACCGTCCTTCAGAAATCGGATTACTTTGATGCCTATCTCGAATATAAGAGGTGGATAGGGGAGGAATCGCCCGAACTGTTGCCGCGCGATAAGTTTGATCGTTTCCTGCATTTGCTTAAGCCCCCGATACCTACGATTGAACTTGTCGAGTCGATTTATTCGCGACTGCACAAAGTGTTTCGTTCCCAGGATGCCTTTTTTAATTACGAGTTTACCAATCCCGAACTACGACAGGACTGGAACGAATATCGCGATAAGACGTTCTGGGCGACAAAAGGATTTCAGGCCATGCAGTCTTCTATTGATTCTGTCTGGATAGCCGATTTGCCGGAGTTTCAAAAGTCTTCACGCCCCGAACCGTTTAACTGCCTGGTGGATATTGAATATGTGATAGACATCGAAAACGACGAATATCTTAACTGCAAGCATCTTATCTATAATGCCGGAGATTTTGTCGTCGTGTATGATGACGAGTATATTTCCGTTTACGCTAACACTCAGGACAATCAGAAATATTCAAAGGGCATAGCTTCTATATCGATCTCACACGAACCGGTGCGGCAGATAGCGCACGGACTTGGATACACCCCCGCGCGGCAGTTCTGGAGCGAACAGCTTGAACCGAGGAACTTCGTCAACAAAGAATCACCAATTACCAAAGAGTTGACGGATCTCGACTGGCTATTGTTTCACATGATCTCCAAACGCTATATGGATGCCGCAAACTCCTATCCTATTGTTGTTATCCGCGAATCCGATCACGACTCAAGGGATGAAGATATTACCGAGAACAAGGGCCGCGCCGATGGCAAGCGTCCCGATGGGAACAAACTGGCGGGACCGGGAACGATAATCGAGGCACCCGTACCCAGGGGGGACCAGATCGATCTTATGGAGAATCCCATCAAACTGATCTATCCCGAAGTCGATAACCTGGACTGGCACGTGAGGGAAGAGGGCCGCTTGCAGAATAAGATTTACCGTTCCGTGGTGGGTATAGACAAAGAGATGCTGAACGATGCTGCCAAGAACGAAAAGCAGGTGGATTCACAATTTGAATCTCAGCTTGCCGTACTGGAAAGAATAAAGCGCAACTATGAGATCATCCATACTTTTGCCGATTCAACACTTGCACGTATGCGCTATGGGAAAGCATTCATTAAAGCCAATATAGATTACGGTACCAAGTTCTTTTTAAAGGATGTAAACGATCTGCACGAAGATTTCAAGCTGGCAAAAGAGGCCGGAGCGAGTGAAACGATTCTTTCGGAGATACAGGATAACATTCTAAACACCAAGTATCGTGAAGACAGTAACTCACGCCAGCGGGCAGAGATCATCCGCGACCTGGATCCGCTGCCGGAGAAAACCATTGAAGAAACGATCCAGATTTTAGATAAGGGAGGGATAGACAAAATAAATTTTGTGATTAAATGTAACTTACTTAATTTTGTTCGAAGATTCGAGAGGGAGAATATCAACCTGGTAGAATTTGCGGCGAATATTGATTATGTGACTAAAATAGAAACAATAAAAACTAAATTTAAAGAGTATGCAGGCGAATTTGGACAAGTCGATAACAATCAAGGACAGTGACGTAGACTCCTATCATGTGGAATTTACGCGCCTTGAACCGGTAAGCGAACAACCCTCGCGCCCCAATGAAGTAAAATCCGTGCAGATTTTTCTCAAAAGAGATTGGGCGCAAACAAAAGCTAATATCAAAAAATACGGCATCGCCCATCTTAATTTCCATGAGCATCGCATCGTCCATGACCCGGTAAAATATCGCGCCGATCTGGCTGAAAAAGCGCAGGCCGATGAGGAAAAGATGGCGAAAGCTGCCGCTGATGCAGATAAAAAAGCCAAAGCTGCTGCAAAAAAAGAAAAAACAAGTGTCGAAGGAGGCCCGGCAAAATAAATTAAATAATATGAAAAAGTTACTTGCATTAATTGTTTTTGCTGCCCTGGTTTGTGCGGGCATCCAGGCACAGAGCGCAACAGTCATTAAAAAGAAAATGCCTGCCGTCACCGTTAAAGGTACAGGGACTGGTTATACGATCTTTCCTATCCTTGCCGGTGAATACGATGTCTCCATACAGATGATTCCGGCTGTTTACGGGGTGGGTACGCACGTTTCATTTTCGCACGTTCTATACCTATCGGATTCCTATTCGGATGATGTCTGGTCTGCTGTTTCGAGTGCCGATACAGTTTCTACGGTTACCGACTCGGACGCTATTGCTTATTGGTCCGATTTGAAGCCTGTACGCATAAAGGCTATTTATACCGGTCTGACCACGGATACGATTACGGTTACTCCTTATTTTGTTGCCAAAAAACACGCTAATGAATAACGCCATGAAAAAATTAATTGTTCTTTTTATAGC